>DATAAM010000219.1:0-5985 GCA_036260075.1 Acidimicrobiales bacterium | reverse complement strand
CCGCCTCCCAGAACGGTGATGGCGGCGATGACGGCGTCGGCCATCGCCGTAGTGGACACGGGCGCGACGCCGGGGCGGGCCACGTCGTAGGTCACGTGCGTGCCCTCGCGCAGCACCTCCTCCACGGCCGCCTCGATGCGGGTGGCCGCCTCGTCCTCGCCCAGTCGCCGCAGCAGCAAGGCGCCGCACAGCACGGCCGCCGTGGGGTTGGCCCGGTCGTGGCCCGCGTGGCGGGGGGCGGTGCCGTGGGCGGGCTCGAACACGGCCACGCCGTCGCCCAGGTTCACCCCCGCCACCAGCCCCACGCTGCCCACGACCGCGCCCAGCAGGTCGGCCAGGATGTCGCCGTAGAGGTTGAGCGTGAAGATCGTGTCGAACTCGCCCGGCCGCTTCACCAGCTCGGCGGCGGCCACGTCGACGAGCAGGTCGTCGACCTCCAGCCCGTCCGCCTCCTCCCGCGCCACCCGCAGGAACAGCCCGTCGGTGAGCGGCATGGCCGTGGCCTTGTGCACGACGGTCAGCCGTCGCCGCCCCACCGACCGTGCGTACGCGACCGCGGCCCGGGCCGCCCGCCGGGTGGCCGCCGCCGACACCGGCTTCAGCGCCACGGCGCGATCCTCGCCGAAGGCCTCCTCCATCCCCGCGTACAGGTCCTCGGTCGTCTCCCGGGCCACGAGCACGTCGATGGCGCGCTCCGAGAACGACCGGCACCGGCGCACCTGCACGTACAGGTCGAGCCGTTGCCGCAGCTCGATGTTGACGGACCGGAAGCGACCGTCCTGGGGCGTGGACACCGGGCCCTTCAGCGCCACGCCGCGCTCGGCCACGGCCTCGACCACCGCGGCGGGCAGCGCCTCGCCCCCGCGCTCGAACGCGGGCAGGCCCACCTCGTGCACGTCCCACTCGATCGCCACCCCGGCGGCGTCGATGACCCGGCAGGCCGCCTTCACCACGTCGGGCCCGATGCCGTCGCCCGGCAGCAGCACGACCCGGTGCGCGCTCACGTGGCCTCCGGCGCCCGCAGCGATCGGGCCAGCAGGCGGATGTCGGCAGGTGCCAGCAGCCGGGCCAGCCCGAAGAGCGCCACGCCGAACACCAGCGGGCCGACCACCAGGGCCGACGCCCCCCGCAGGCCGGACAGCAGGACCAGCGTCATGCACGCGGTGGCGCCCACCGGGGCGAGGAGCGAGCCGGTGAGGCGGATGCGAGCCACCCGCCGGGCGTAGATCCCGAGGAGCAGCACGCACTCGAGCACCTCCGCCGCGAACGTGGCGATGGCCGCGCCCGTCACGCCGTGGCTCGGGATGAGCACGAGGTTGGCGGCCACGTTGACCACCAGCACGGCGCCCGCGACGGCGGGGATCACGCGCCGCTCGCCCGCGGCGATGGCGGCGATGCGAGCCAGGTGGGCGATCGCGTAGGGCACCGACGAGGCAGCCAACCACATCACGGCGTCGTCGGCGGCGACGTAGCGGCGGCCGAACAGGTGCTCCAGCAGCCACTCGGCGGTGAACAGCGCCCCCACCGCCACGGGGAGGTAGAAGGCCAGGTTGGCGGCCAACGACAGCTCGAACGTGCGGCCCTCCTCGCCTGTCGCCTCCCGGGTGAGCCGGGGCGTGGCCGCGTGCGACAGGCTCCACGTCACGAACAGGAGCGGCTCGAAGAACCGGTAGGCCACGCCGTACACGCCCACCGCCACCGGGCCCTCCAGGATTCGGAGCAGCACGGCGTCGAGGCGGAACACCGCCATGTTGAGGAGCGAGGCGACACCCAGCGGCGCGCCTTCGCGGGCCAGCTCTCGGAGGTCCTCGCGCCGGACGTCGCGGACGCGCACGGGCGGCAGCCGGCGCACCAGGAACCATGTGCTGAGCAGCACGGCGGCGAGCGAGCCAGCCAGGTAGGCGACCGACACGGTGACAAGGCCGCCGCCCGCCGCCACCACGACGCCCGCCAGGATCGCGGACAGCACGCGGTTGACGATCAGCACGGCCGCCTGGAGGTGCAGCTGCTCCACCGCGGTGAACGCCACCGACAGGAAGATCGCCATCTCGTCGAGCCACAGGGCGGCGCCCACCACGAGCACGACCAGCACGGCGGTGGCGTCGCCGACGAACAGCGGCACCAGCGCGAAGGCCACGCCGGTGGCGGCCAGCGCGAAGCCGATCCGCAGCGCGGCGGCGTTGACGAACACGCGCGAGAAGTCCTCGCCGGTGCTCAGGCGGCGCAGCGACGTGAGGTCGATCCCCCACCGGGCCAAGTGGAGGAACAGCGGCAGGAAGGCGAACGCGAACGCGAAGTCGCCGTACTGCCGCGGTCCCAGCTCCCGGGCCACGATCACGACGAGGACGAAGTTGGACGCCTTGCCCACGATGTCGGCGATCATCAGCCACGCCGCGTTGCTCGCGACGCCCCGGCGCCTGCCGCTCATGGTCGCAAGCGCCTCAGCAGTCGCAGGCCCATCAGCAGCACGAGCCGCAGGTGCGCCCGTCCGCGACGCAGCTCCGCGCGGCGCACCACGGCGCGGTCGAGCGGCGCCCGGTCGTCGCGCACCACCTCGCGCTCGCGCCAGGCGTCGCGCACGCCCGCCCACCAGGCACCCGGCACCCCTCGGTAGGCCGCCTGCAACAGGTCGTAGGCCGCGTAGGCCGGGATGCGGCGGGCCGCCACCGCGGGGGGGAACCGAAGCCAGAAGTACCAGAGGTGGTTGCGGACGGCGAGCCGGAGCAGGGTGGAGTGGTCGCCCCGGTCCTTGGGTGCCTTCATGTGGTGGAACGGGGCGGTGGGCAGGTAGCGCACGTCCCAGCCCGCGCCGAGCAGGCGGGCGGTCAGCTCGAAGCCTTCCTGGGTGAAGAAGAACTTCTCGTAGAAGCCGCCCACGCCGAGCACGGCGTCGCGTCGGGCCAGCGCGGCGCCCTCCGGGAAGAAGTAGGTGCGGAAGCCGTCGACCGGCGGGTCGCCCACCGCCCCCGCCCGCAACATCCAGTCGAAGCTCCCCGGCTCCGTGCTGTTGGTCACGTTCTTGTGCTCGTCGACCTCCACGACGAAGCCGCCCGCCACCGCCAGGCGGTCGTTCGCCTCGAAGGCCGCCACCAAGCGCTCGATGCTGCCGGGCAGCGGGTAGCTGTCGTCGTCCACGAGCAGCACGAGGTCGTTCCTGGCGCGGCGGAGGGCGACGTTGCGGGCGGCCACCCCCACGTTGGTCTCGCAGCGGACGAGCTCGAGCCGACGGGGCGCCTCCCAGTCGGCGGCGCAGGACTCCACCACCTCGGGCGTGCCGTCGTCGGAGCCGTTGTCGACCACGACGACTTCGTCGATCGGGAGCTCGGCCAGCCGGTGCAGCACCTCTCCCACGACGTCGGCCCGGTTGCGCGCCATCATCACGGCCGAGATCGATCGCGGTCCGCCGAGCGCCATGCGGCCACCCTACTGGGCCGTTTTTGAACGACAATCGCACCCGTGCGCCGCCACCCGCCGCTCGCGCTGGCCTATCACGGCGTGGCGCGCGTGCCGTTGCGCGACGACCGGCACGGCCTGTTCACCGACCCGCGCGCCCTGCGCAGCCACATCGGGCGGCTGCGCGCCTGGGGGTACCGGCTGGTGACCTTCGGGGAGCTGGCGGCCGAGGCCGCCGCGGGCCGCGGCGCGGGGCTGGCCGCCCTGACGTTCGACGACGGGCTGGCCGACAACCTCCACGAGCTGGTGCCCGTGCTGCGGGAGGAGCAGGCGCCTGCCACCGTCTTCGTGATCGCCGGCCTCCTGGGCGAGCCTCACCCCGACTACGGCGGGGCTCGCCTGCTCGACCCCTCGGAGCTTCGCGAGCTGGCCCGCGCCGTGGAGATCGGCTCCCACTCCGTGCACCACCTCGACCTCACGTCCGTGTCCGTCGACGTGGCCCGCCGGGAGCTGGCGGAGTCGCGGCGCTGCCTCGGCGAGATCACCGGCGCCCCGGTCGACGTGCTCTCGTACCCGTTCGGCTGCGTGAACGAGGCCGTGATGGAGGCAGCCCGCGAGGCCGGCTACCGTGCAGCCGCGGGTGTCAGCGGGCAAGGGGCCTGGGACGAGCCGATGTACCTCCCACGACAGGACATGACAAACGGCGGCACGATGCTCAGCCTGCGCCTCAAGCGCGACAACCGGTACGAGCCCCTCATGCGGTTCCGCGTCGTGCGCCTGGCCCGCGCGATGCGACGGCGCATCGCGGCGGCCCTGTGATCTCGGTCGCCGCGCCGCGTCGGGTCTGGCGGGCGGGCGCCGTGTTGGCAGCCGGGGTGGCGGCGGCGGCCGGGGGCTACGCGCTCGCCCGTGCCGCCACGAGGTTCGAGGACCTCGCCCCGTTGGTCATGGTGCTGGCGGTGGCGCTGCCCGTCGCCGCCGTGGCGGTGGTGGCCGATCCCCGGATCGGGGTCCTCCTGGTGTTCCTCGTGTTCCCCATCGGGTTCACCCCGCTGCCCGGCGTCCCCCTCGACCTCGTGCAAGGCACGATCATCGGCGTCTCCGCCCTCGTGCTCGTCTCCCGCATCCGGATGGCCGAGTCGGCGCCCCGGATGTCGCCCGTGTACTGGTGGGTCGTGGCGTTGCTGGCGTGGACGCTGCTGGGCACGCCCTCGGCCGTCGACGTCGACCTCGCCGTCCGCCGGCTGCCCTCCACCGCGGCCCAACTGCTCTTCGGCGTGGCCATCGTCACGATCTGCCGGCGGCGCGACGACCTGCGCGTCGTCGCCTTCGGGCTGGTGGCGATCGTGGCCGCTGTGGGGCTCACGACGCTGGGCGGCGCCAGCCAGGTGCGCACCGACTTCGGCGGTGCCGTGGTGTCCGGACGGGCCACCGCCATGTTCTCCGAGCCCAACCAGCTCGGGTCGTTCAGCGCGATCGGCGCCCTGGTGGGCGCGGGCCTGGCGTTGAGCCTGCGGTCGCGCGGGCGGCGGCTCCTGGTGGGCGCGCTGACGGTGCTCGCCGTCCTGGCCCTGCTCCTCTCGCTGTCGCGGGGCGCGTGGCTCGGCTTCGGCCTCGGGATGCTGGTGCTCCTGGTGCAGGTGCCCCGGGCCCGCCGGGCGCTGGCCGTCACGACCGTCGCCTTGTTCGTGGTGGCGCTGACGTACGGCGCCCTGCGGCCGCAGAGCCCCGAGGTGCACGTGGTGGGCGAGCGGTTCCGATCGTTCACCGGCGAGCAGAACCCCTACGACGACCGGCCCACGATCTGGGCCGAAGCCCGTCGGGAGATCCGAGTCGACCCGCTCACCGGCCACGGCCTCGGCAACTTCCCGCTGGTGGCGCGTCGGTCCACCTCCAAGTCGCACACCTCGTTCCCGCCCCACGCGCACAACCTCCTCCTCAACTGGGGAGCGGAGACCGGCGTGCCGGGCGTGGCCCTGATCCTCGGCTTCGCCGGCCACCTCGGCGTGGCCACCCGCCGGGCCTTCCGCCGCATGCGGGCCGAGGGGCGCATGCACGACGCCGCCCTCCTCGCAGGCCTCGCCGGCGCGGCGCTGGCGGTCTTCGGGCAGGGGCTCGTCGACTACACGCTGTGGAGCACGGTGGTGTTCACGCAGGTGTGGGCCGTGCTCGGCCTGCTGGTGGCCGCCGTCGAGCTCGAACGACGATGACGCGGCCGCTGCGGGTGGAGCTCGTCGTGCCCGTCGGGGGCATGGGCGGCGCCGAGGCAGTGGCGCTGGCCTTCCTCGACCACCAGGCCCACCGCCTGGAGGTCGAGGTGCTCGCCCTGGGCGACACGCCCTTCCTCGACGCCGCGCGCGAGCGGGGCTGGCCGGTCGAGGTGCTGCCCACCGGCAGGCGCCCGGTCGACATCGCCGTGGCCTCGCTCCGGCTGGCGCGGCGGTGGCGACGGTCGTCGGCCGACGTGGCACTGGCCAACGGGGTGAAGCCCGCGGCCGTCGCAGTGCCCGCCGGACGGCTCGTGGGGATGCCGGTGGTGTGGATGAAGCACGACTTCTCCTACGACCGCGTGCTGGCCCGTCCGCTGGCGGC
>DATAAM010000218.1:0-4265 GCA_036260075.1 Acidimicrobiales bacterium | reverse complement strand
GCCGCGCTCGTGTGCGTGCTCGATCGCGGCCCCGGGGTGGCCCCGGAGGACGCCGAGCGGATCTTCGACCGCTTCAAGCGAGGGCCGGAGGCGTTCTCTCCGGGGATGGGCCTGGGTCTGTACATGGTGCGCTCTCTGGTGGAGGCGCAGGGGGGACGGGTGTGGGTCACGCCGCGTCAGGGTGGCGGCGCGGCGTTTCGCGTCCTGCTTCCCTGCGCGCACGTCGAGGAGTAAGGCGCGATGGCGCGCGTGCTGCTCGTCGAGGACGACGAGGACGTCGGCCGCTTCGTCGAGGTCCACCTCCGCACAGAGGGATTCGACGTGGCCCGGGCCCGCGACGGCGTCGCCGCGCTGGACTCGGCGCGAGCGCTGCTCCCGGACCTGGTCCTGCTCGACCTGAACATGCCGCTGATGGACGGCTACGCCGTGTGCGCCGCGCTGCGCGACGACCCGCGCACGTCGGCCACGGCCATCATCATCGTCACGGCCAAGGCCCAACAGGACGAGAAGGTGCACGGCCTGGAGGCGGGAGCCGACGACTACGTCACCAAGCCCTTCGATCCGGCCGAGCTCACGGCGCGCATCCGGGCCGCGCTGCGCCGGAGTCGCCGGCTGCGCGACGTCTCCCCGCTCACCGGCATGCCGGGCAACAACGAGATCGGTCGCGAGCTCGACCGCCTGTGCACCGTCGGCCACCCGGCGTTCGCGCTGCTGCACGTCGACCTGGACAACTTCAAGGCCTACAACGACCACTATGGCTTCGCCATGGGCGATCGCGTCATCAAGGCCACCGCCGCGCTGCTGACCGACGAGCTCGAGCGGGTCGGCGGCGCGCCGTGCTTCGCGGGCCACGTGGGCGGCGACGACTTCGCCGTCATGCTGTCGGCCGGCCTGGCCTCCCCGTTCGCCGCCGCCGTGGTCGCCCGCTTCGACGCCATGATCCCGTGGTTCTACGAGGAAGCCGACCGGGCGGCAGGCTGCATCGAGGTGCCCGACCGCCAAGGCGTGGGCCGCCGCTTCCCGATCATGACGATCTCATTGGGCATCACCACACTCCCCGCCGGCTGCCTGTCCTCGCCCGCGGCCCTCGCCTCGCTGGCGTCGGAGATGAAGTCGATGGCCAAGCGCGAGGCCGGCTCCTCGTACCGGGTGGATCGCCGCAGTTCGTAGGCTCTTCGGCGATGGCCGAAGACCTGTTCGCGTCCGCGCTCGACCAACGGTTGGCAAAGCAGGCCCCGCTCGCCGCTCGCATGCGGCCCCGCACGCTCGAGGAGGTGGTCGGCCAGGACCACCTGCTGGCGCCGGGCGCCCCGCTGCGGGGGCTCATCGACGCCGACCGCCTGGGCTCGATCATCCTGTGGGGCCCGCCGGGCACGGGGAAGACGACGCTGGCCTGGCTCATCGCCGACTCCACGGCCCGGGCGTTCGTGGCGCTCTCGGCCGTCACGGCGGGCGTGAAGGACGTGCGGGAGACGATCGAAGCGGCCCGCCGCCGGCTGGCCGAGCACGGACAGGGCACGATCCTGTTCCTCGACGAGGTGCACCGGTTCAACAAAGCCCAGCAGGACGCCCTGCTCCCCGCGGTGGAAGAGGGCGTGCTCACGCTGATCGGCGCCACCACCGAGAACCCGTACTTCGAGGTGAACGCGCCGCTGCTCAGCCGGTCGACGCTCTTCCGGCTCGAGCCGCTCCCGCCGGAGGCGTTGCGGGCGGTGCTCGACCGGGCGCTGGCAGCCGAGGGCGCCACCGCCGACGACGAGGCGATCGGCTTCGTGATCGGGATGGTCGACGGCGACGCCCGGGCCGCCCTCACGTCGTTGGAGGTGGCGCTGGCGCTCGCCGCCGCCGACGGCGGCCGCACGCACGTCACGCTGGCCGACGCCGAGGCGGCTCGATCGGCCCGCGCCCTGCGCTACGAGGAGGACGATCACTACGACGTGGTCAGCGCGTTCATCAAGTCGATCCGCGGCTCCGACGTGGACGCGGGCCTCTACTGGCTGGCCCGGATGCTGGCGGCGGGGGAGGATGCCCGCTTCGTCGCCCGCCGTCTCGTGATCCTCGCCAGCGAGGACGTGGGGATGGCCGACCCCATGGGCCTGGTCGTGGCGGACGCCGCCGCGCGCGCCGTCGAGTTCGTCGGGTTGCCCGAGGCGCAGCTCAACCTGGCCCACGCGGTGATCTACCTCGCCACCGCGCCCAAGTCGAACACGGTGAAGGCGTCGCTGCTGCGGGCGGGCGCCGACGTGCGGGAGCGGCCGGCGGGCGCCGTTCCCGCGCACCTGCGCGACGCGAGCTACAAGAGCGCCCGGAAGCTCGGCCACGGCGTCGGCTATGACTATCCTCACGACGACCCGCGGGGATGGGTGCCTCAGGAGTACCGGCCCCCCGAGGTCGCAGGACGCGTGTACTACGAGCCCTCGCCGCACGGGCGGGAACGGGAGATACGAGAGCGCATGCGCACACTCGGCCAGGTCGACGAGGCAGACGAGTGAGCGGCGGCGAGGTGGCAGCCGTCATCGCCGCCGTGGCGTTGGTGGTGGCGGTGGTGGCGCTGCTGTTCGCGCTGGCGTCGCTGGTCCGCACGCTGCGGTCGCTGCGCACGGCCGTCGACGAGTTCCGCCGGGAGGCGCTGCCGATCATGGGCGAGCTTCGCAGCACGGTGGGCACCGCCAACGCCGAGCTGGTGCGGGTCGACAGCCTGCTCACCAGCGCCGAGTCGGTGTCCGCCACCGTCGACTCGGCCTCGCGCCTGGCCTACCTGGCGTTCTCCAACCCGCTCATCAAGGTGCTGGCGTTCGCCACCGGCACCGGCCGGGCGGCCCGCCGCCTGCGCCGCCGGGCCTGATCTCGATGGCTGTTCGCCTGACGGCTCATCGCGGTGCCCGCGGGGGCCCCAGCGCCACCGGCCCAGTCCCTGCCCTCCTGTCGTCGGGCAGGCCCTGATGTTCAAGCGCCTGTTCTGGCTCGTCATGGGCGCGGCCTTCGGCTTCGGCGTGTCGTTCTGGCTCATGCGGTTCGTGCGGGAGACGGTGAACCGCTATTCGCCCGAGCGGGTGTCGGCCGACCTGGCGGGTGCGCTCAGGCAGCTCGGCACCGACCTGCGGGCGGCCGTGGCCGAGGGGCGCGAGGCCATGCGGGAGGCCGAAGCCGACCTCCGGGCCCGCATCGAAGGGGGTTCCGGGATGCAAAACCCGCGCTAGAACGCGCGATCTGCAGCCCGGAAAGGCGGCGTGGGGCCGGTAGGCTCGGGGGGAGCCATGGACGCCAACGCCCTCCGCCGCGCCTACACCCGGTTCTTCGTGGACAGGGGCCACACGCCGGTGCCGTCGTCGAGCCTGATCCCGCACGACAAGACGGTGCTGTTCACGGTGGCGGGCATGGTGCAGTTCAAGCCCTTCTTCCTCGGGGTCGAGACGCCCCCGTACTCCCGGGCCGTCACCGTCCAGAAGTGCATGCGGGCGGGCGGCAAGCACAACGACCTCGACGCCATCGGCACGACCACCCGGCACCTCACGTTCTTCGAGATGCTGGGCAACTTCAGCTTCGGCGACTACTTCAAGGCCGACGCCATCCCCTTCGCCTGGGAGCTCGTCACCGAGGTCTTCGGCTTCGACCCCGAGCGGCTGTGGATCACCTGCCACACCACCGACGACGAGGCGGCCGACATCTGGCGCGACGCCGTGGGAGTGCCGGCCGAGCGCATCCAGCGCATGGGGGCCGACAACTGGTGGCAGATGGCCGAGACAGGGCTGTGCGGCCCCTGCTCGGAGATCTACTTCGACCGCGGCCCCGAGCTCGGCGAGGGAGGCGGGCCGGTCGGCGGGGGCGAGGAGCGCTACATCGAGTTCTGGAACCTCGTGTTCATGCAGTACGACCGACAGCCCGACGGCACCGACGTGGAGCTGCCCAAGAAGAACATCGACACCGGCGCAGGCCTCGAGCGGATCGTCGCCCTGGCCGAGAACACGACCTCGGTGTTCGAGACCGACGTGCTGCGGCCGATCGTCGCCGCGGGCGAGCAGGTCACCGGCCGCCGCTACGGCGACGACGAGGCGGCCGACGTGAGCCTGCGCATCCTGGCCGACCACGCCCGCTCGATGACGTTCCTGGTGAGCGACGGCGTGTTCCCCTCCAACGAGGACCGGGGCTACGTGCTGCGCCGCATCATCCGCCGAGCCGTCCGCCACGCCTTCCAGCTGGGCGCCGAGAAGCTCGTCACCCCGGCGCTGGTGGAGGCCACCGTCGACACGATGGGGGAGGCCTAC
>DATAAM010000217.1:0-2665 GCA_036260075.1 Acidimicrobiales bacterium | reverse complement strand
CCGCCTCCGGCCGGTCAGAGGGGCAGCGAGCCCGTCGCGGCGTTGACCGAGTGGGTGTCCTTCCAGTCGGCGATGGCAGCCCGGGCGATCTGCCACTGGTGCACCTCGTCGGCGCCGTCGGCGAAGCGCGCCCAGCGCGCCTGCTTGAGCATGTCGGCCAAGGGGGTGTCGGTGGAGTAGCCCAGCGCGCCGTGCACCTGGATGGCCCGGTCGACGATCCGCCACAGCGAGTTGGCCACGAAGTGCTTGGCCATCGACACCTCGGCCTTGAACGGCAGGCCGTTCTCGATGCGGTAGGCGGCGTGCAGCACCATGAGCTTGCACTGGTACAGCTCCATGGTGGAGTCCGCGATCAGCCACTGGATGCCCTGCTTCTCCGCCAGGTACGACCCGTGCGCGTAGCGGTTGAGCGCCCGGTCGATCAGCATCTCCAGCGCCGTCTCCGCCTGGCCGATCCAGCGCATGCAGTGGGCCAGTCGGGCGGGGCCGAGCCGGGCCTGGCCCAGCAGGTGGCCCTGCCCCCGGCCACCCAGCATGTTGGCGGCGGGCACCCGCACGTCGGTGAGGCGGATCTCGCAGTGGTTGTGCGAGCCGCTCATCGTCTCGACGTCGCGTACGACCTCCCACCCGGGCGTGTCGGTCTCCACGATGAATGCCGTGTTGGCAGCCTGCGGGATGTCGGGATCGTCCTCGGTGCGGGCGATGACGATGGCGAACGCCGCGCCGCGCGCCCCGCTGATGAACCACTTGTGGCCGTCGATCACCCACTCGTCGCCGTCCTGGTAGGCGCGGGTCTGGATGAGGGTCGGGTCCGAGCCCGCCACCTCCGGCTCGGTCATGGCGAAGCAGCTGCGCGCCGTGCCCTCGCACAGCGGCCGCAGGTACCTCTCCTTCTGCTTGTCGGTGGCCCAGTGCAGCAGCGTGTGCATGTTGCCCTCGTCGGGGGCCTGGCAGTTGAGGATGTACGGCCCCGCGCCGCCGCCGTGGCGAGCCGCCTCGGCCGACACCGCCGCCATGGCCGTCGGCCCCAGCCCCATGCCGCCCCACTCCTTCGGCATGTGGGGCAGCCACAGCTCCCACTCCTTGGCCTTCTCGCGCAGGTCGACGATGGCCTCGATCCATCGCCGCCGCTCGCCGCCCGCGGCCTGCACCTCGGCGGCCACCGGGTCGACCTCCTTCACCATGAAGTCGCGGACGCGCTGTCGCACGTCTTCCACCTCGGGCGGGAACGTGAAGTCGATCGCCATGCCCGGACGGTACCCTCGCTTTCATCGGATCGCTTCTCGGTCGCCTCCCCCGTCGCGCCGTCGTCACCGGTGCCGCCGCGCTCGCGCTGCTCGTCGGCGCGCTCGTGGTCGTGGCCACGCGGGACGACGACGGGGGCACCAGCGTGGTGGCAGGAACGGGCACCACGTCTTCCACCACCGAGCTGGTGACGACCACCACGTCGCTGTCGGTCGAGGTGACCACGACGACCGTGCTCGCCACGACCACGACGATGGGCGGGCCCCGGCCGAAGCCCACCACGACCACGACGGCGACGGCGAAGAAGGCGACGCCCTCCACCACGGCGGCGACCGGCACCACGCTCGCCCTGCCGAAGGACTACGGGAAGTCGCCCTTGGAGCCGGGTACCGCCGAGTGGGGCTCGGGCGGCATGGGGGCCTCGCGCACGGTGCAGGAGGACGACACCCGCCTGACATGGGGCGTCTACCCCCGCGACCTGTACGGGCCGGAACGGCTCCAGACGACGGCCGAGACGTTCGGCCCGCGCACCGTGACGAGGGTGCACGTCGACTTCGGCGACGGCACGACGTGGGAGCCGCACTGGCGCTACTACTCCTGCGACCCCGACCAGAACATCTACGAGCGGCCGGACCCGATCTACTACCAGACGCCGCAGCACGACTACCCGCAACCGGGCGACTACAAGGTCACCGTCGAGCTGACCGCCACCACGTGCGAGGGCACGACGCCAGGCGAGTCGGTCACCCTCGTCGCCACGCTGACCGTGCACGTGCACGCGGAGGACTGCCGACCGGGCATCGTCCGCGACGGCTGCCCCGACGGATGACGCTCGCCCACGTCCTCGTCCGCGACGCCCTCGAGGTGCTGATCGTCGTGGCCGTGGGCGGGACGCTGTGGGCCGCCGTCCAGAAGCTGCGGGCCGGGCGGGTGAAGGTCTACGAGTGCGTGGCCTGCGGGCGGCCCACGTCGCGGGCCTACCCCCGCTGCAAGCACTGCGACGCCGTCCAGCCCCACGGGATGTGATGCGGGAGCGCTACGTCGCCGCCAACGGCATCCGCCTGTTCTGCGTGGAGGCGGGACCGACGGGCGGGCCGCTGGTGCTGCTCGTGCACGGCTGGCCGGAGTGCTGGTACTCGTGGCGCCACCAGCTGCCGGTGCTGGGTGCGGCCGGCTACCACGCGGTCGCCGTCGACCTCCCCGGCTACGGCCGCAGCGACAAGCCCGACGTCGCCTACGACGAGGCGTGGGTGAACACGTGCCTGGCCGAGGCGATCGTGGCGCTGGGCCACGAGCGCGCCGTCATGGTGGGCCACGACTGGGGCGGGCTGCTGGTGTGGCCGTTCGCCCGTCGCTTCCCCGAGCGCACGGCCGCCGTCGTCGGCGTGAACACGCCCGACCTGCCGCGGCCTCCGCGGCC
>DATAAM010000216.1:0-7294 GCA_036260075.1 Acidimicrobiales bacterium | reverse complement strand
CCGGGAGCTGGCCCGGCGCGTCGGCCCGCTGGCCTCGACCAGCGCCAACCTCCACGGCCGGCCCCCGGCCACAACGGCGGCCGAGGTCACGCTCGGCGTGCTGGTGGTCGACGGCGGCGTCTGCAACGGCAAGCCCTCGACGGTCCTCGACTGCACGGGCCCGGAGCCAAGGGTGCTCCGCCAATGATGTAGTAGCATGCAACTATGCTCATCACGGTTCCGGAAGCCGCCCGCCGGACGGGTCGGAACGCCGAGACCATCCGTCGATGGATCCGCACGGGCCGCCTCCGGTCGGAGAAGGTGGGTACCCAGCACCTCGTCCGTGAGGAGGACGTCGCAGGTCTCCTCGACGACCGACCGCTCGACCTCCCTGAGCACTGGGCTAAAGCGGGCGACGTGTTGATGCCGTCTTGGGAGCGTCTGGTGCGCGACGCCCGTCAGTCGCACTGAAGACGTGCGCTTGGTCCTGGATTCGGGAGCGACGCTGCGCGCGTCCATGTCCCCACTGGCGGCGGCCGACCTGGCCGGCCACGACCTCATCGGGCCCCCCTTGCTGTGGTCCGAGGTGCACTCCGCCGTTCACGAGGCGGTCTGGCGACGTGAGCTCGACGAGGCGCAAGCCGTCGTCGTCCTCACGGCGTTCGGACGCCTCGACGTTCGGCGTCGTTCTCCGACGCGCTTGTACGCCGAGGCGTACCGCGTGGCCACGGAGCTCGGTTGGGCCAAGACCTACGACGCCGAGTTCTTGGCGCTCGCCCGCCTTGAAGACGCCTTGGTCCTGACGACGGATGCTCGCCTGCGCCGCGGTGCGGATCGGACCGGACTGGTGCTCGACCCGAGCGAGCTTCCTAGGAAACGCTGACGCGTCCCTCGGACGAGAGGCGGGCCGGCCGGCCGCACCACTCCTCCGTCGGGTCGGGCTCCGGCGCCGAGCCCCACGTGCGGCGGCCGTCCGGCGTGAGCAGGGCGAACAACCCCTGCTCCGGCCGGCCGTCGCGGGAGTAGGTGATCGTGTACGTCTCGACGGTGCACGGCCCCTCGTAGTCGGGCGCCGGCTCCCGGACGACCTCGGGTGGCTCCGGTGCCGACGCCCGGAAGCCGTCGACGGGCGGCGTGGTCGAGTAGAGGCCGAGCGAGTGCTTGGTGAGGTACCAGCCCACCCCCGTGACCAGCCCCACCGACCCCGGGTCGCGCCGGAGCACCTCGACCGTCGAGGCGATCGAGTGGAGCACGTAGTCGTTCCCGGGGCCGCCCGCGAACGTGAGCCCGCCGGTCACCGTCAGCTGCCGGTCGAGGCCGAGGCCGAGCTCGGCCGCCGCGATCTCCACGGCCGAGGGGAAGCACGAGTACAGGTCCACGTGGTCGACGACCTCGGGCCGCAACGCCTCGAACGCCGCCCGCAGGCCCGGCGCCGACACGAAGTCGCGCCGCTCCGACACGAACCACGTGTCGTGGCTGTCGGCGCCGGCGAGCGGGAAGACCCAACGGTCCTCGGGCACGCCGAACCGCCGGGCCGCCTCCACCGAGCACAGGATCACGGCCGCCGCCTGGTCGGTCCGGATGTTGCTGTTCATGAGCTTCCGGTACGGGAAGGCGATCATCCGGTTGTCGGGCGTGACGGCAGCGATCTCCTCGGGCGAGCGCGCTGTCGGCGCCCACGCGTACGGGTTGCGGGCTGCCACCTCGGAGAACCGCGCCCACAGCGCCGCCACCCGCCGGCCGTGCTCCTCGATCGAGCGGCCCGCCGCCGCCCGTAGCGCGTTTTCGAACATCGGGTACACCTGCATGGGCAGCAGCACACCCCGCGCCTGCTCGAAGGGCGAGTTGCCGGGCCGGTCGCCGCCCATCATCCGTGGCGGGGCCACGTCCTCCGGCTGCACCGACCAGCGCAGGTGCGCCTTCGCCTTCTGGGCCAGCACGCGGGTGTGGACGGCCTCGGCGCCTGCCAACAGCACCACGTCGAGCTCGCCGCGCTGCACGGCAGCGCCGGCGTCCGTGAGCAGGAGCTGCGGGTGGTTGCCGCCGGTGGTGGTCGAGACGGTCTCGGCGGGTGAGGCGCCGATGCGCTCGGCCACCGCCAGCCCGGGGTTCGGGTACCGCCAGGAGAACAGCTCGACTGTCCGCACGGAGCCGGCCGCCCGCAGCAGCGCCGGCCCCGTGCCGGCGTCCTCGGCCGCTGCCAGCAGCACTTCGGCCATCCAGTCGGCCGGCTCGGCCACGGCGTCGAGGTCGCCCTCGGTGGGGCGACGGAGCGCTTGGGCCACCCCCACGATCACCGGCGTGCGGGGGTCGAGAGGCACGGGGGGAGGCTAGGCCGCCCCCGGTAGACTCGGTCCATCGACATCCTCTTCCTCTGCACCGGCAACATCTGCCGTTCCCCCATGGGCGAGGCCTACCTGCGCCGCCGGCTCCTCGAGCTGGGCGAGACGCCGCGGGTGCATTCGGCGGGCCTGCGGGCCGACGGCCTCGAACCGGCCCGGGGCGCCGTCGAGGTGCTCGGTGCGGAGGGCCTCGACGTCAGCGCCCATCGCAGTCGCCGCATGACCGAGGCCATGTTGGAGGAGGCCGACCTGGTGGTGTGCATGGCGCGTGAGCACCTGAAGGAGGCCGTCGTGCTGCACCCGCCCGCGTGGCCCCGGACCTTCACGCTGAAGGAGCTGGTGCGTCGGGCCGAGGACGTGGGCGCCCGGGCCCAGGGGCAGCCGTTCGACGAGTGGCTCGACAAGGTGCACGCCGGACGCACCCGCACCGAGCTGCTGGGAGACTCGACGGTCGACGACGTGGCCGACCCCATCGGGCGGCCGCCTGAGATGTTCGAACGCACGGCGAGAGAGATCGCCGCACTGATCGACCGCCTGGTCGACCTGGGCTGGAGGGAGGCGACCCGATGAAGCGGGACGAGGAGCTGTTCTCGATCGTCGAGCGGGAGGTGGAGCGGCAGAACACCACCATCCAGCTCATCGCGTCGGAGAACTTCGCGTCGCGGCAGGTGTTGGAAGCCACCGGCTCTGTGCTCACCAACAAGTACAGCGAGGGCTACCCGGGCAAGCGTTACTACGGCGGCAACGAGGTCATCGACGAGGTCGAGGAGCTGGCTCGCACGCGGGTGAAGGCGTTGTTCGGAGCGGACCACGCCAACGTGCAGCCGCACGCGGGCGCCAACGCCAACATGGCGGTGTACCTGGCGCTGCTGGAGCCGGGCGACACCGTCCTGGGCATGCGCCTCGACCAAGGCGGCCACCTCACGCACGGCTCGCCGGTGAACGCCAGCGGCAAGCTCTTCCGCTTCGTCGCCTACGGCGTCACCGAGAGCGACGAGCGCATCGACTTCGACCAGGTGCGCGACGTCGCCCTGGCCGAGCGGCCCAAGATGATCGTGGCGGGGGCCACCGCCTACCCGCGGATCATCGACCCCGAGCCGTTCCGTCGGATCGCCGACGAGGTGGGCGCCCTGTTCATGTTCGACGCCGCCCACGTGGCCGGGCTGATCGCGGGCGGCGTGCACCCCAACCCGGTGCCGTACGCCGACATCGTCACGTTCACCACCCACAAGACCCTGCGGGGGCCGCGGGGCGGCTGCATCCTGTCGACGGCGGAGCTGGCCGAGCCCATCGACAAGGCCGTGTTCCCCGGGCTGCAAGGCGGCCCGCTCGACCACGTGATCGCGGCCAAGGCGGTGGCGTTCCACGAGGCGGCCCAGCCCGAGTTCAAGGAGTACGCGGCCCAGGTCGTGCGCAACGCCGCTGCGCTGGCGCAGGGGCTGGCCGAGCAGGGGCTCCGGCTGGTCTCGGGCGGCACCGACAACCACCTGATGCTGGTCGACCTGCGCTCGTTCGACCCGGAGCTGTCGGGCAAGAAGGCCCGCAACCGGCTCGACCGGGCGGGCATCTCGCTCAACGAGAACACGGTGCCCAACGACCCGCGCCCCCCGTACATCACGAGCGGCTTGCGCATCGGCACGCCCGCCGTGACCACCGCGGGCATGACAGAGGCAGAGATGACCGAGGTGGCCTCGCTCATTGGACGGGTGCTGCGCAGCCCGGAGGACGAGGGAGAGATCGCCGCCGTGCGGGGCGAGGTCAACGTGCTCTGCTCGAAGTTCCAGCCGTATCCCGCCGCCTGATGCCCGCCCCCTCTCCCGTTCTGGTGGGGGATCAGCGCGCTGGAGCGCGTACATCCCCCACCAGAACGAGGCGGTAGCGGCCCGTGGTCGGCTACTCGATCGTCCTCGCCGTCGCGGCGGTCGTCACCTACCTCGCGACGTTCGTAGTACGGCGCATCGCCGTGCGCATCGGCGCGGTGGTGCGGCCCGACGATCGTCGGGTCCACGAGAAGCCCACGCCCACGGCGGGCGGGGCCGCCATGTACCTGGCCTTCCTCCTGGCCATGGCGGTGGCCTCGCAGATCCCGCAGTTCGACCCCGTGTTCGAGGGATCGTCGGAGCCGCTCGGGGTGGTGCTGGCGGCCACCGTGATCTTCGCCGTCGGTCTCGTCGACGACCTGAAGGACGTCTCGGCGCCGGCCAAGCTTGCCGGGATGGTGCTGGCGGGCACCGTCCTCTACTTCCTCGGCGTCACCATGTTCTACTTCCGCATCCCCTTCGCCGACTTCGTGTCGCTGGGCGCCGACCTGGTGCCGCTCGTCACCGTGCTGTGGGTGGTCGGGATCGCCAACGCGGTCAACCTGATCGACGGGCTCGACGGGCTGGCGGCGGGGATCGTGGCCATCGCCGCCGGTGCGTTCTTCGTCTACGGCGACCGGCTCTTCGACGCCGGGCTGCTGCCGCCCGACAACGTGGGCCCGCTCATCGCGGTGGTGGCGCTGGGCGTGTGCCTGGGCTTCCTGCCCCACAACATGCACCCGGCCCGCGTGTTCATGGGCGACACCGGGGCGCTGTTCCTCGGGCTGCTGATGGCGTCCTCGACGATGGTGGTGGGCGGCCGGGTGGCCGACCAGTTCAGCGGCCAGACGTTCTTCTTCTTCGCCCCCATCGTCATCCCGTTGTTCATCCTGGGCGTGCCGATCTTCGACACCCTCTTCGCCATCGTGCGCCGGGCCCGGCGTCGCTCCGGCTTCGCCGTGGCCGACAAGGAGCACCTGCACCATCGGCTCATGCGGCTCGGCCACGGGCACCGGCGCTCGGTGGTCATCCTGTGGGCGTGGACGGCGGTGCTGTCGGGCTTGGTGCTGGTGCCCACGTTCACCAACGAGGGCAACGCCGCCATCCCCATCGCCGTGGCCGGCCTCGCCGTGGCGCTGTACACGATGTTCCATCCCGGCCTGCGGCAGCGGGCCGAGGTCGAGGCGGAGGAGCCGCTGGCCCCCGTCGTCCCCCTCGACGAGCGCCGCGCCGCCCAGTGACGCGCGTTCTTTTCCCCGATGGCGCACCAGAGTGCGCCATCGGGGAAAAGAACGGCGGGAGCGGGCGCGGGCGCGAGCGCGAATTGCAGGAGCGAGGGCCGCTCCCGTACATTGCGCGCGGTTTCACAAGCGGTGCGAGGGGCGCCGCCACCCCCGTGAAGGGCCCATCGAGCTTTGAACGTGCGCGACAAACGCGACCTCTACAACGGGTTCGGAAACGGGCTGTCGCGCGCCTTCGAGCTCGCGGTGACGCCCGTCGTCTTCGGCGGCCTCGGCCACCTCCTCGACCGTCGCCTCGACGTCGTGCCCGTGTTCACCATCACCGCGCTGCTCTTCGCGCTCGCCGGCATGTTCGCCCGCCTGTGGTACGGCTACGACCGGGAGATGAAGGGCCACGAGGCCCGCGGCGCGTGGGGCCGCAAGCCGTGACTGCCACCGTCACCCGCCTCGACGGTCCGCCCGTGGAGCGCACGATCGTGGCCGACATGGCCCGCCGGGGCCTGCCCGCCGTCCCCGTCCTCCTCATCGGCGCCGCCCTCGGCTGGGGCTTCGACGGCGTGGCCTCGGCCGCCTATGGCGTGGCCATCGTGCTCGGCAACCTCGTCCTCTCGGCCGCCCTGCTCACCACCACGGCCCGCATCTCCCTCGGCCTCATGATGGCGGCTGCCCTCTTCGGCTACCTCGCGCGGCTGGGGCTCATCTTCCTCGCCGTGCTGGCGGTGAAGGACGCCGCCTGGGTCGAGCTGTGGCCGCTCGGCCTCACGATCGTCGTCACGCACCTCGGCCTCCTCCTCTGGGAGACCCGCTACGTGTCCGCCTCCCTCGCCTTCCCCGGCCTCAAGCCTCGAAAGGACTGAGTGGTGAACCTGCTCGCCCTCGACTTCCCGCCCATCAGCCACCTCGTGGAGTGGCCCGACTTCTTCGCGTCGGGGGAGTGGTACGCCCTCAACAAGATCGGGCTGCTGTGCATCCTGTCCACGCTCTTCACGCTGGCGATCTTCTTCGCCGCCGGCAGCCGCGGCGCCCTCGTCCCCACCGGCGTGCAGAACGTGGCCGAGGCCAGCGTCGACTTCGTGCGCGACGGCATCGTGCTCCAGACCATGGGCGAGGAAGGCCTGCACCGGAAGTGGGTGATGCCGTTCCTCACGTCGCTGTTCTGGTTCATCCTCTTTGCCAACATCTTCGAGATCATCCCGGGCGTCCAGATGCCCGCCACCGCCCGCATGGCCATCCCTGCGCTGCTGGCGATCCTCGTGTGGGTGATCTTCAACGGCGTCGGCATCGTCAACCAGGGCCTCGGCGGCTACCTCAAGAACTCGCTGTTCCCGCCGGGGGTGCCCACCGCGCTCTACATCCTCGTCACGCCCATCGAGCTCATCTCGACCTTCGTGGTGCGGCCCTTCTCGCTGGCCGTCCGTCTCTTCGCCAACCTGCTGGCGGGCCACATCCTGCTCGTCACCTTCGCGGTGCTCGCCACCGCGCTGGCCGAAGGTGCGCCCGCCCTGAAGGCCATCACGCCGCTGCCCTTCGTGATGCTCGTCTTCCTGACGGGCTTCGAGATCCTCGTCTCGTTCCTTCAGGCCTACATCTTCACGATCCTCGCCGCCGTGTACATCGGCGGCGCCATGCACCCCGAGCACTAGGAGGCTCCGTACCAATGGCAATCCCCGCGCTCCTCGCCCAGGTCGCCGGCGAAGACCAGATCGCCTTCGGCGAGGCGATCTCGGCCGGCTTCGCGTACGGCCTGGCCGCCATCGGCCCCGGCATCGGCATCGGCTACCTGGTGGGCCAGTCGGTCCAGGCCATGGCCCGTCAGCCCGAGGCCGCGGGCATGGTCCGCACGACGATGTTCCTGGGCATCGCCTTCACCGAGGCGCTCGCGCTCATCGGCTTCGTCGTGTTCATCCTCCTCAAGTTCGCCTAGGAGGCACGA
>DATAAM010000215.1:0-16895 GCA_036260075.1 Acidimicrobiales bacterium | reverse complement strand
CGTATACGGCGCGAACCGTCCTCCAGAACGGATCGGTAGGCTCGCCGCCGTGAACCGCCTCGAGCGGCTGATCAACCTCGTCGCCGCCCTCCTCGACGCCGACCGCCCGCTGTCGCGCCACGAGCTCTCCGTGCTGGTCCCCGGCTACGAAGGCAGCGAGCAGGCCGTGCGCCGGGCCTTCGAGCGCGACAAGGAGACGCTGCGGGCCATGGGGATCCCCCTGGTGACCGAGCTGCTCGACCCCGAGGCGGGCGACGGCCAGGAGGGCTATCGCATCCCGCGGGAGCAGTACGAGCTGCCGGACCCGGGCCTGGCTCCCGACGAGCTGGCGGCACTCCACCTGGCCGCCACGATGGTGCAGCTCGACGGCGCCCCGGGGCACGAGGCGCTCTGGAAGCTCGGGGGGGCACCGGCGCCGCCGTCCGGGGGCACCGACCTGGTCGCCCTGCGAGGCGACCTGCACCTGCCCACCCTGTTCGCCGCCATCGGCGAGCGCCGCACCGTGCGGTTCCGCTACCGGGGCGAGGAGCGCACCGTCGACCCCTACCGGCTGTCGTTCCGCAACGGGTTCTGGTACCTGGCCGGGCACGACCACGCCCGTGGGGAGGAGCGCTCGTTCCGGCTCGACCGCATGGAGAGCCCGCCCGCGGCAGGCGAAGCGGGCGCCTTCGAGCGGCCCGCCGCCCGGCCCCCCCGGCGGCAGCAGCCATGGGAGATGGGCGACGACGAAGCGGTCGACGTGCGCGTCGAGGTGGACGCCGACCAGGCGCCTTGGGTCGTGACCGAGCTGGGGGAGGAGGCCGTCGAGGAGCGGCGGCCCGACGGCGCCGTGCTCGTCCGCATGCGGGTCTCGAACCGCCCCGCCTTCCGCTCGTTCGTCCTCGGCCTCCTCGACCACGCCGTGGTCGTCGACCCGCCCGAGATGCGCGACGATCTCGTCGACTGGTTGAAGAACATCGCATGAGCAGGCCCGGTGCCGACGAGCGGCTGCGGCGGCTGCTCGCCCTCGTCCCCTGGGTGGCGGCCAACGACGGCCCCACGGTGGAGGAGGTGTGCACCCGCTTCGGCTGCACCGAAGCCCAGCTGCTGGCCGACCTCGACCTGCTGTTCGTGTGCGGGGTCCACCCCTTCTCGCCCGACACGCTCATCGAAGTCGACGTCGACGAGGGACGGGTGTGGATCCGCTACGCCGACTGGTTCTCCCGGCCCCTGCGCCTGACGGCCGCCGAGGGCCTGGCCCTGGTGGCGGCCGGCGCGGCGCTGCTGGCCGCGCCCGGCACCGACCCCGAGGGCCCGCTGGCCCGCGGGTTGGCCAAGCTGGCCGCCGTCCTCGGCGTCGACCCGGACGAGGCGGTGGAGATCGAGCTGGGAGACGCCGACCCCGCCGTGCTGGCCACCGTGCGGCAGGCCGTCGACGACCGCCGCCGCCTCCAGGTCGAGTACTACTCCTACGGCCGCGACGCGTGGGCCCGCCGCACAATCGAGCCCTACCGCGTCTTCAGCGCGGCGGGGCAGTGGTACGTCTCGGCCTTTGCGCTCGACGCGGGCGAGGAGCGCCTGTTCCGGCTCGACCGCATGCGGGCCCCCGTCCTCCTCGAGGAGCGGTTCGAGCCGCCGCCCGAGCCTCCCCCGCCCGCCGTGTACCGACCCCGGCCCGACGACCCCGTGGTGGTCCTGGAGCTCGCCCCCGAGGCCCGTTGGGTGGCCGAGCGCTATCCGGTGGAGGCGGCCGAGGAGCTGGGCGGCGGGCGCCTCGTCGTGACCCTGCGCGTGAGCGAGCGGCCGTGGCTGGAACGGCTGCTGCTGCGGCTCGGCCCGGCTGCCGTGGTGCGCTCGGGTGCCGACGGCGTGGCCGCCGAGGCCGCCGCCCGGGTGCTCGCCCGGTACTCCGGTAGCGTGCAAGCGTGACCGACGTCGACACACCGCCCGCCGACGACAGCCCTCCGGGCTCGTCGCGGATGAGCAAGACGACCCGCAACGTCGTCGAGTGGGCGGCGATCGTGTTGGTGGCCCTGCTGGTCGCCTTCTTGGTCAAGACGTTCCTCTTCCAGCCGTTCTACATCCCCTCCGAGTCGATGGTGCCGAGCCTCGAGGTCAACGACCGGGTGCTCGTCAACAAGCTCAGCTACAAGCTCCACGACGTGAACCGCGGCGACATCGTGGTGTTCGAGCGCCCACCGGGGCCGGTGGCCTCCACGATCAAGGACCTCATCAAGCGGGCCGTGGGGCTGCCGGGCGAGACGATCGAAGGTCGGCCCGACGGCGTGTACGTCAACGGGAAGAAGATTCCCGAGCCCTACCTGGCCGACGGCGCCACCACGGGCACGTTCGGGCCCATCACACTCGAGGACGACCAGGTGTTCGTGATGGGCGACAACCGCACGTTCTCGCAGGACAGCCGGATCTTCGGGCCCATCGACGAGGACCTCATCGAGGGACGGGCCTTCTTCCGCTTCTGGCCGCTCGGGTCACTCGACCTTCTGTAGCGCGTCGACCATCCGGTCCACGTGGTCCGAGTAGACCGCATCCACGCCCATGGCGAGCACGGCGTCGAGCACCCGGTCGTGCTGGGCGTCCCAGGCGAACGCGTACAGCTCGAAGCGGTGGAACAGCGTCGTGAGCCCGAGCGTCCAGTCGGAGGCGTGCATGTTCACGGCGTCGATGCGGGCCGCCGCCAAGTCGGCCGCCCGCCGCTCCGGGCCCTCCCTCATGCGCCGCAAGCGGCAGGAGTCGACCAGGCGCACGTCGTCGGCCAGCGAGCGCCAGCCCGCCACCACCTCCCAGTCCTCGCCGCACAGCCACAGGCGCCGGAGAGGCAGGCCCGCCTGGCGCGACACCGCCACCACCGCCGGGGCGGCTGCCGGGTCCTTCACGTCGAGGGACAGCTCGAAGTCGACACCGCACGCCTCGAACAGCTCGGCCAGCGACGGGATGTGGGCGGGGAGCTCGGCACGGGGCACCTCGCCGATCGGCCGTCGCCACAGGCTCGCCCGCACCACCCCGTCGTGGTCGAGCGCGGGCACGCCGTCGGCGGTCAGCCACACGTCGCTCTCCAAGCCGGTGGCCCCCAGCTTCAGCGCCAGCCGGAAGGCCTCGACGGTGTTCTCGGGGGCGTGGGCGCGGGCGCCGCGGTGGGCGAAGGCGATCGGCGGTCGGCGGAGGGCGTCTATGCCTTCGACAGTAGGCCCGGCACCGCGCCGGCTGTGGGGGCGGGCGCAGGGGGGCCGTCCTTGGGCAGGGTGAACGCGAACCGGCTGCCCACGCCAAGTCGGCTCTCGCACCAGATGCGCCCGCCGAGCGCCTCGATGAGGCGGCGGCTGAGGTAGAGCCCGATGCCCACGCCGCCGTGGGCCCGGGTGGAGGTGCCGTCCAACTGGCGGAAGCGCTCGAACAGCTGGGGGATGTCGCCGGAGTAGATGCCGGGGCCGCTGTCGGTCACGGACACCTCGACGACCTCGCCCTTGTCGACCAGCTCCACCACGACGTCGCCGTCGGAGTACTTCAGCGCGTTGTCGACCAGGTGGTGCACGACCTGGTTCACCTTGGCGTCGTCGAGCTCGATCTCCACCGGTCGGCGGGGGCGGTGCACCTGCACCCGCTCGCCGCCGAAGCCTTCGAGCAGGGCGCCCAGGTCGTGCAGCGCGAGGTCGACCTTGCAGCGGCGCTGCTCGATGGCCGACACGAACAGCAGGTCTTCGATCAGGCGTTCCAGGCGGGTGAGGTTCCCGCTCAGGGCCTCGAGGGCCTGGCCGCGCTTGTCGTCCGCCAGCGTCTCCCACCGCTTGGTGAGCGTGTGCATGTAGCCCTTCATGACGGTCAGCGGGGTGCGCAGCTCGTGGCCGATGACGGCCACGAAGTCGGCCTTCAGGGCATCGGCCTCCCGCTCGGACGTGAGGTCGTCGAGCACGAGGATGCGGCCCAGGGTGCGGCCGCCTGCCGACCGGGCCCGGCGCACCGTGGCCCGGTAGACGCGCTGCTCGTCGCGCCCGAGCACGATCTCCTCGGCGGCGTCGTCGCCGCCGGTGAGCATGGCCTCGAGGCGGGGGTGGCCCAGTCGCCCGGCGATGTTGAGCTCTCCGGAGAACCCGGGGTCGATGCCGAACAGCTCGCCCGCGGCGCCGTTCACCTCGACCAGGCGGCCGGACTCGTCCACCACCACGACGGGGTTGGGCATGGAGTGCACGATGGCGCCGAGCTGCTCCTCGTGGTCGCCCAGGCGCCGGTAGAGCTCGGCCGAGCGCAGGCAGGCGGCGGCATGGGCGGCGAAGGCGGACAGCACGCTGCGGCGGCCGGCGTCGAGCGGGGCGGGGAGCAGCAGCACGAGGTGCCCGACCTTGCGCCCGTCCACCACCAGGGGGACGCCCATGGCCACCTCGCCCAAGCGGGCCAGCTGGGCCACCACGGGGTGGTCGGCCGACTCCACCCGCAGCTCGTCCTGGAGCAGCAGGCCGCGGAACTCGGGGTGGCGCGAGGCCCGGAGCAGGCGCTCGTGGTCGATGCCGCGGTAGTGGCCCACGCGCACGGCGCCGTCCTGGAAGAGTGCGCAGAAGCCCGACGCCGCCCCGAAGAGGCGCTGGCAGGCATCGAAGATGCGGCTGAGGATGGCGTAGGTGTCGACGTCGGCACCGATGTGGGCCAGCGTCTGCAGCACGTCGGGCAGCTCGCCCGCGCCCGCCGGCGTACGCCGGTCGAGCACGAGGGTGGTGGCGTCGCCGTAGAGGGGGAGCAGGCCGGGGTCGAGGCGCTTCATGTTCCCCGCCACGGCGAGGACGCCGACCACCCGGCCGCCCGCCCGGAGCGGCTCGGCGACCGCCACCATGCCCGACTGGGCGTCGCGGGCCCGCTGGAGGCGGTCGGCGCCCGCCGCCTCCTTGGCGGCGTCGAGGAGGAAGTCCGAGACCTGACCGGTGGTGGCCACGACGGTGGGACGATCGGCGGAGGTGCGCAGCACCAGCCCCTCCCGGGCGCCGGTGGCGGCGAGCGCCCCGGCCAGCACGTCGGACAGCAGCCGGGCCGGGTCGGCGCCCGCGGCCAGGCCGCGCAGGACGAGATGGAGGCGCTCGAGGTGGGAGTCGGCCATCGGGGTTGCCATCGGCAAGCCGGCGGGAACGGTTGAGAACGGTCGAGAAGCGGGCTAGTCCCCGGTATGGCCGAAAATGCCCCATTCGGGCCATAGCCGCGAAGCTGCCGAGGGAGCATGCTCACGACAGCGAGCGGAACGGAGCCGCTCAAGTGGCAGGAGGCAACGAGCCGATGGGAGTACGGAGGAACACCAAGGAGGGTTGGGTGGCAACCATCAAGGCGAGTTGCCCGACGTGCGGGGACGTGGAGCTCACGACCCGCGACGTGCAGGTGCTGCTCTGTGCCACGAACAACCAGGGGTCGTACGCCTTCCGTTGCCCGGACTGCCGCCTGGCCGTCTCCAAGCCCGCCGAGGCCCGCGTCGTCGACGTGCTGGTCGCCTCGGGCGTGCGCCTGTCGGTGTGGCAGCTGCCCGCGGAGCTGGAGGAGTCCCACCGGGGCGAGCCCATCGGCTACGACGACCTGCTCGCCTTCCACTTCGAGCTCCAGCGTGACGACTGGTTCGAGCGGCTGACCTCCTCGGTGGCCGGCGACGACGGCGTCCAGTGAGCGCCGTCTGGATCGCTCCGCTCGTGGTGACGGCCATCGGCCTGGTGGCCGTGGCCCTGTTCGCCCGACGGGTGGCCGACGAGGCCGCCGAGCTGCGCCGCAGCGTCGTCCGGCTCGGTGACCTGCGCCCCGCCCTCGTGGAGGTCCGCAGCGGCATCGACCAGCTCCGCCGCCGGTAGCCCTCCTCGTTTTCTCCGCAAATACGGGCGTGGGGCGCCGGATCTGCGAAGAAAACGAGGGTGGCCCGTAGACTCGCCGGCCGTGAACATCGGGCTGCCCGAACTGCTCGTCGTCCTCGTGGTGGCCCTGATCGTGCTCGGGCCCACGCGGCTGCCCGAAGCGGCCCGGCAGGTGGGCAAGGCGATGGCCGAGCTGCGTCGGTGGAACGCCGGGGTGCAGGCCGAGGTGCGCGACGCGTTCAACGACCCGCTGCCGATGGCGCCCCCGCCGCCCGCACCCGACGACACAGACCGCTGATCCCATGGCTCTTCGCCTGACGGCTCGTCGCAGTGCCGCCGGGGGGCCCGGCCCCGCCGGCCCCGTCCGTGCGCGGCTGCCGCTTCGCCGGTCCTGATGCGTTTCCGCTTCCGGAGGCGAGCGCGGCCGGCCGACGGCCGCATGACCCTGGTCGAGCACCTGACGGAGCTGCGCTACCGGCTGATCGTGAGCCTGGTCGCCGTCGCCGCCGGCGCGGTGGTCGCCTTCGCCTCTTACGACAGCATCCTCGAGGTGCTGCTCGACCCCTACTGCCAGATCCTGCCGCCCGGGCGCGACTGTACGCTCGTCATCCGCGACCCGCTGGAGGGCTTCGCCACCCGACTCCGCGTGGCGGGATGGGCGGGCCTGGTGCTCGCCTCGCCGGTGGTGCTGTGGCAGCTGTGGCGCTTCGTCACCCCCGGCCTCCATCCCGACGAGAAGCGCTACGCGGTGCCGTTCGTGGCCACGTCGGTCGTGCTGTTCGTGTGCGGCGGGGCGCTGGCCCTGGCCACGTTCCCGCGGGCGCTCGACTTCCTCGTCACCGTGGGCGGCCCCGACATCGACACGCTGTTCAGCCCGGCGCCCTACCTCCGGCTGGTCGTGCTCATGATGGTCGCCTTCGGCCTGGCCTTCGAGCTGCCCGTGGTGCTGGTGTTCCTGCAGCTGGCGGGCGTGGTGACCAGCAGGCGGCTGGCTTCCTGGAGGCGCTACGCCGTGGTCGTCGTCTTCCTGGCCGCCGCCGTGATCACGCCCAGTCAGGACCCGTGGACGATGCTGGCCATGGCGCTGCCCATGACCCTGTTCTACGAGGGAGCGATCCTCGTGGGTAGGGTCATGAAGCGTTGATCGACAGGGCACAGTTCCTCGCCGGCCTCGGCTTCGAGCCCGACCCCTTCCAGGTGCGGGCCATGGACGCCCTCGACGCGGGCCGCTCCGTCCTGGTGGCCGCCCCCACGGGCTCGGGCAAGACGGTGGTGGCGGAGTACGCGGTCGCCAAGGCCCTGGGGGAAGGGCGCAAGGCGTTCTACACCACGCCGCTGAAGGCGCTCAGCAACCAGAAGTACGGCGACCTGGTGCGAGCGCACGGGCCGGAGCGGGTGGGCCTCCTCACCGGTGACAACTCGATAAACGGCGACGCGCCCGTGGTGGTGATGACCACCGAGGTGCTGCGCAACATGATCTACGCCTCCTCGTCGGCCCTCGAAGGCCTGCGCTACGTCGTGCTCGACGAGGTGCACTACCTCCAGAACCCCTACCGCGGGGCGGTCTGGGAGGAGGTGATCGTCCACACGCCGCTCGACGTCGACCTGGTGTGCCTGTCGGCCACGGTTTCGAACGCCGAGGAGTTCGCCGACTGGATCCAGACGGTGCGGGGTGCCACCGAGGCGATCATCGAGGAGCGCAGGCCGGTCGAGCTGCACAACCTCTACCTGGTGGGCGACCGCACGGCAGAGCGCTTCCACCTGCTGCCCACGTTCGTGGACGGGCGTCCCAACCCCGAAGCGGCCGCCCTCGACAGCCGCGACATGCGCCGCCCGCCGATCCGGGGCCGTCCCCGCCGGGGCCGCCTCTACACGCCGCGGCGGGCCGAGGTGGTCGAGCTCCTCGGCGACGAGGACATGCTCCCAGTCATCTACTTCATCTTCAGCCGCAACGCCTGCGACGACGCCGTGCGCCAGTGCCTCGACAACGGGCTGCGCCTCACCACCCCCGAGGAGCGTCGCCAGATCCGGGCCATCGCGGAAGCCCGCACCGACAGCCTCTCCGACGACGACCTGCGGGTGCTCGAGTACGGCGCCTGGGTCACCGGCCTCGAAGCGGGCTTCGCCGCCCACCACGCGGGCATGGTGCCGCCGTTCAAGGAGGTGGTGGAGCAGTGCTTCGCCGCCGCGCTGGTGAAGGTGGTGTTCGCCACCGAGACGCTGTCGCTCGGCATCAACATGCCCGCCCGGTCGGTGGTGATCGAGAAGCTCACCAAGTTCACCGGCGAGCGCCACGAGCCGCTCACGCCGGGCGAGTACACGCAGCTCACGGGACGGGCCGGGCGCCGGGGCATCGACGACGTGGGCCACGCCGTGGTCCTGTGGTCGCCGTTCGTGCCGTTCGACCAAGTGGCGGGCCTGGCGTCCACCCGCACGTACGCGCTGTCGTCGTCGTTCCGCCCCACCTACAACATGGCGGCCAACCTCGTGCGCCGGTACTCGGCCGCCGAGGCCCACCACCTGCTCAACCTCTCCTTCGCCCAGTACCGGGCCGACGCCGACGTGGTGCGCCTGGAGACCCAGTTGGAGCGCACCACGAAGCTGCTGGCCGAGGCCCGGGAGCACGCCGCCTGCGAGCGAGGCGACGTGGAGGAGTACCGGCGGCTGCTGTCGGAACGACGCCGCGCGCCGTCGACGTCGGCCGAGGTGCCCGAGGCGCTGTTCCGCCTCAAGCCGGGCGACGTGATCCTGGTGCCCGGTGCGCGATCCGGCGGCCGGGTGGCGGTGCTCGCCACCTCTCAGCGGCGGGGCGGCGACGTGCGCATCCGCGGCCTCACCGTGGAGCGGCGCCTCCTCACCCTGGGCCCGGGCGACTTCGACGTGCCGCCCCGCTCGGTGGGCAAGGTCGAGCTGCCCACGCCGTACGCACCGAACAACACAGGGTTCCGGCGGGCCGTCGCCCACGCCCTCAGCAAGGCCCGCCTGCACCCCGACGCCGAGACGAGCGTGCGCCGCCGGGCTCGCGGCGACGGGGACGGCGACGCCTCGCAACACCCGGTGGCCTCCTGCCCGGACGCCGTCGCCCACGTGCGGGCGGCGGAGCGGGCGGCCCGCCTTGCGGGGGACGTGGAGCGCCTGGAACGGCGCATCCGGGGCCGCACGGAGTCGCTGGCCCGGCAGTTCGACCGGGTGCTGCGGGTGTTGGAGGCGTGGGGCTACGTCGAGGGCTGGGCACTGACCGGGGCGGGGGAGCGGCTGGCCCGCCTGTACCACGAGGCCGACCTCCTGGTGGCCGAGGCGGTGGGCGTGGGCCTGTTCGACGGCCTCGACCCGGCGGCGGTGGCGGGGCTGGCCTCCGTCTTCACGTACGAGACCCGAGGCCCCGGTCCCGGCCCCGCCCCGTGGTTCCCCAGCGGCCACGTGCGGCAGCGGTGGCTGGAGATCGAGCGCCTGGCCCAAGAGCTCAACGCCGCCGAGGACGAGGCAGGGCTGCCCCTGACCCGCCCGCCCGACCCCGGCTTCCTGGCGCTGGCGTACTCGTGGGCGGCGGGCGAGCCGCTCGACGAGGTCATCGCCGACGAGGACATGTCGGGCGGCGACTTCGTCCGCAACGTGAAGCAGCTCATCGACCTGCTCCGGCAGCTGGCCGAGCTGGTGCCCGCGGCGGGCAAGGCGGCCGACGGCCTGTTCCGGGGCGTCGTGGCGGCGTCGTCGGTCGTCAACGCATGACGATCAAGAAGGGCGAGCCCTACGGCGAGCCGGCGACCGAGGCCCCCGAGGTCGTGGTGGGCGGCGACGCCGAGGCCCGGGCCGTGCTGGAGGCGGCCCGCCGCGACGGCGGACCGTTCCCCGTGCTGGGCCTGACCGGCGGCGACCTGTGCCGCACGCTGGGCGGCCGGGGCCGCCTCGACGTGGCCTTCCCGGTCGACCTGGGAGAGGTGCTGGTGGACGGCCGCCTGCACCTGTTCACCGCCCACCTCCTGGCGAGCACCCGGTCGTGGTCGTACGCCTTCGTGGCCATGAACGCCCAGTGGCGGGGCGCGTGGAACCTCGGCCCCCGGGCCCACCCCGGCGACGGGCTGCTCGACACCTACGAGGCGCGTCTGCCGCCCGCCGACCGCCTCAAGGTGCGGGCCCGCCTGCACCACGGCGTCCACCTCCCGCACCCGGGGATCAAGGAGCGGCGTACGGCGGCCGTGCAGCTCACCCTGCCCCGGCTGCTGCCCGTCCTGGTCGACGGCGTGCGGGTGGGGCTGGGCCGCAACCTGTCGGTGCGGGTGCGGCCCGACGCGATCCGCGTCGTCGTGTAGGCCCCCGGGTACCCTCGGGAACCCATGCCTCTGTACGCCGCGGAGACGTTCACCGAGGAGGAGCAGGACGTCCTGCGGCCGTACTTCACGAACCTCGACCAGCCCGTCTTCGCCCTGGTCAACCTGCCCGAAGTGGTGAAGGGGGCGCTGTTCGCCCGCTACTCCCGCACGGCCAAGAGCCTGCGCCGCCTCTTCCTCGACGAGTTCGTGGGCGAGCTCGACGTGAGCGGCGACGCCTCCATCGACGCCACCGTGGGGCTGAAGCGGGCCGAGGAGCTCTACGACCGGGTGTTCTTCGAGTACGGCGACGACTCCGTGGCCCAGCTGGGCGGGGTCCACCTGGCCTGCGAGCAGGCGTCCAACCTGCTCACCAAGGTGCTCGAGCGGGGCCGGCTGATGTCCTACCTGGAGCAGTCCACCCGCTACATCGCCTACGACGCCCGCCACGCCAACGGCCGGTACCGCTACTTCCGCGACCCCGAGGTGTGCGACTCGCCGCTGGGAGCCCGCTACGTCGGCGAGATGGACCGCATGTTCGACACCTACGCCGAGCTGATCCCCACCATGCAGGCGTGGTTCACCGAGCGCTACCCCAAGGAGCCGGCCGACTCCGACTTCGCCTACCGCCAGTCGATCAAGGCCAAGGCGCTCGACTCGCTGCGGGGCCTGCTGCCCGCCGCCGCCCAGTCCAACGTGGGCATCTACGGCACCGGCCAGGGCTACGAGGCCCTGCTGCTGCGCATGCGGGCCCACCCGTTGCCCGAGGCCCGCCAGTACGCGGCGTTGATGCTGGAGGAGCTGCGCAAGGTCATCCCCTCGTTCCTCAAGCGGGTCGACCTGCCCGAGCGGGGCGGGGCGTGGTCGGCCTACATGGAGGCCAACCGGGTGGCCGTGGAGGAGCTGGCGACCCGGCTGTTCGCGGGGGAGGAGCCCGAGCCCCGGCCCATGGTCACCCTGGTCGACTTCGACCCCGACGCCGAGGACAAGCTGGTCGCCGCCTGCCTGTACCCCTACGCCGACCTGCCCGAGGACCAGGTGCTGGCCCGCGTGCGGCGGCTGTCGGAGGAGGAGAAGGCAGGCGTGCTGCGGGCCTACGTGGGGGAGCGGGCCAACCGTCGCCACCGGCCCAGCCGGGGCTTCGAGCGCATCGGCTACCGCTTCGACGTGCTGTCCGACTACGGCGCCTTCCGCGACCTCCAGCGCCACCGGCTGCTCACCATCGACTGGCAGGTGCTGTCGCCCCGGCACGGCTGGGTGCTGCCCGAGGCGGTGGCCGACGCCGGGTTGGGGGAGCGCTTCGCCGAGTCGATGCAGCGCTCGGCCGACCTCCACGACGCCATCGCCGAGCGCTTCCCGCCCCAGGCCGCCTACGCCGTGGCCCTGGCCTACCGGGTGCGCTACGCCATGCAGCTCAACGCCCGCGAGGCCATGCACATGCTGGAGCTGCGCACGTCGCCCCAGGGCCACCCCGAGTACCGGCGGGTGTGCCAGGAGATGCACCGGCTGATCGCCGAGCAGGCGGGCCACCGGGCGGTGGCCGACGCCATGCGCTTCGTCGACCACGGCACCTACGACCTCGAACGCCTCGAGGCCGAGCGCCGCGCCGAAGCCCGCCGCGCCCAGCGCTGACCAGCGGCCCCCTTCTCTTGTTCTGGACCGGCGCGGCACGGCGCCATTCAGCTTGGGGTTGAAGTTGACGATGTTGAGAAAGTAAACTGAGGGTCGCGCTCGGGGGCGGAAGGAGGTGTTCGTTGCAGCTGCGCCGATTCCGCGCCCTCGCCGTCGTCCTGGGCTTCGCGTTGGCCGGGCAGGCGGCGACGAGCACGTACAAGGTCACACGGGGCGACACGCTCGACCGCATCGCCCGCAAGCACGGCACGACCACGTCCGACCTGGCCTCGGCCAACAAGCTCAAGGACCCCGACCTCATCCGCGAGGGACAGGTCCTCAGCCTGCCCGCCAAGCCCCAGCCGGCCTCGTCCTCCAAGCCCGCTTCGGCCAGGGGCCTGTCCACCAAGCAGGTGGTGGTCGGCGGCGACGGGCCGCGACAGCACACGGTGAAGCAGGGCGAGAACCTGGCCCGCATCGCCGCCAAGTACGGCACCACCGCGGCCGAGCTGGCCAAGGCCAACAACCTGAAGAACCCCAGCCTCATCCGCATCGGGGCCACGCTGGCCGTGCCCGGTGCCGCCGAGCCGTGGCTGTGCCCGGTCGACGGCCAGGTGTGGTTCTCCGACAGCTGGGGCCACCCCCGCCCGGGCGGCCGCGCCCACCGCGGCACCGACCTGTTCGCCCACCGGGGTACCCCGGTGTTGGCGCCCGTCGGCGGGCGCATCACACACGCAAGCGGCAAGGTGGCAGGCAACGCGTTCTACCTCCACGGCGACGACGGCCACCGCTACTACGGCGCCCACCTCGACAAGCTGGAAGCAGGGCCGGGCCGGGTCGAGCGGGGCACCCGCGTCGGCACGGTCGGCTCCACCGGCAACGCCGAGGGCCTCACCCCCCACCTCCACTTCGAGATCCACGTCGGCGGCACGGAGCCGGTCAACCCGGTGCACACGATCTCGAAGTGGTGCCGGTGAGGCGCGCCGTCGCCGTCGTCGTCCTGGCCGGGCTCCTCGCAGGCGGCGGGGCGGCCACGTCCTACCGGGTGCAGCGCGGCGACACGCTCGCCTCCATCGCCCGCAGGCACGGCACCACGGTCGACGCCCTGGTCGCCGCCAACGGCATCCGCGATCCCCATCGCATCCGCGCGGGCGCCACCCTCAGGCTGGCGGGCGCCGACGCGTCCCGGCTCCCGGCCAAGCTGCGGCAGTCACCCGAGCGGTTGGCCCTCGTTCCCCACTTCGACCGGGCCGCCCGCGACTTCGGGGTTCCCGCCGACCTCCTCAAGGCGGTCACCTGGCTCGAGTCGGGCTGGCAGAACGACAAGGTGTCCTCGATCGGGGCCCGCGGCATCGGCCAGCTGATGCCCGCCACCGTCGAGCTGACGAACCGCTCGCTGCTCGGCGGGGCCCGGCTCGACCCGGGGCGGCCGGTCGACAACATCCGCCTGTCCGCCCGCTTCCTCCGCTACCTGCTCGACCGCTGCGAGGGCGACCCGGCCGCCGCCCTGGCGGCCTACTACCAGGGCCTCCGGTCGGTGCGCGAGCAGGGGCCCAAGCCCCACACGGTGGTCTACGTGGCCGACGTCCTGGCCCTCCGGGCCCGCTTCCGCTGACGGCGCGACGGCCCTGACCTGCGGCGACGGAAAAGCCGGCGAGAGCCCCTTGACGACGGCCCCGCGCCTCGCGAAAGTGACCACATTCCGAGACGCCCCAATGGCCAGGTCGTGGGCCTTCGAGCAACCGGACATCGGTGCGCGAAGGGGGCCGTCGAGGGTAGCGGGGGTTCCCAGGAAGCCAAGTAGAGAACGTCCCAAGCACCCGTCCGCTCGTCTTCGACGGGCGGTCGTCGGGAGACGGACGGCACCAACGGCTTCCTGGGCCTCCACCGCACGCCCGCCGAGCACCGCCTCGCGCCAGTCGCCGACGGGTGCGACGACCGTCACCGCAGCGCAGAGAACAGTCGCGCGGGCGGGTGTATGGTTCCCGCCGCACAAACGCCGCCCAGAGGAACGGAATGGCCGAGGACGAGCCCGAAGACGACCTGCTCGACGACGAAGAGGAGCCCGAGGACCTCGACGAGGCCGACCTCGACGAGCTCCCCGACGACGAGGATCTCCTCGACGACGACGACGTGGCCGTCGACCTGGTCGACGAAGAAGAGGAGCTCGACGAGGAGGAGGCTGCGGCGCCGGTCGTCGCCGGCGAAGAGGACGAGGAGCTCGACGAGGACGAGGACGTCGACGTCGACGACGTGGAGGCCAGCCTCGACGAGATCCTGAAGGAGAAGCTCGTCGTCGAGGACGAGGAGGACGAGGACGACGAGACCCCCGAGCCCGACGAGCGGGGAGACACCGCGCTCAAGGTGCTGCCCAAGCAGCCCGACGAGTTCGTCTGCCAGTCCTGCTTCCTCGTGAAGCATCCGAGCCAGCTGGCGGATTCGAAGCGGATGTACTGCCGCGACTGCGTGTAGCCGCCTCCCCGGTCGGTCGGCGTTTCACCATCCCTCCCGCGTCCTGCGAGGATGGCGCCCGTGACCGAGAAGAAGAGCCCGCTCGACCAGGCGCTCGACCTCTTCGTCTACGCCCCGCTGGGCCTGGCGCTGGTCGCCCGCGACGAGCTGCCCAGGCTGGTGGAGCGGGGCCGCACGCAGGTGCAGGCGCAGACGACGATGGCCCGCATGGTGGGGCAGTTCGCCGTGGCCCAAGGCCAGAAGGAGGCGGAGAAGGTGGTCCGCCGGTTCACGGGCGCCGAGAACGGGCACGCCCCGCCGCCCCGTGCGGCCGCGGCGTCGGCTCCCGCCCGGGCGAAGCCGGTGCCCGACAACGGCGCCGTGCGGCCGTCGGCCGACACGCTGGCCATCCCGGGCTACGACTCGTTGGCGGCTTCCCAGGTGGTGCCCCGGTTGGCCGGGCTGGCGACCGAGGAGCTCGAAGCCGTGCGCCGCTACGAGGCCGCCACCCGCAACCGGCGCACGATCCTGGCTCGCATCCAGCAGCTGCAGTCGGCCGACTGACGCACGTGGAGGGGGCGCGCCGGGCCACCGCTGCCGACGTCCCGCGGTTGGCCGAGCTGTGGCGGGCCGCCCGCGAGGAGCTGGGCTCCCAGGTGCGGGGCGGCGCGCTGTTCGTGAACCGAGAGGCACGGGCCGATGCCGAGTCGCTGGCCGACGACATCGCCGCCGACGACGCCGTGGTGGTCGCGGGGACGGTCGATGACGTGGTCGTGGGCCTGGCCACCGGTTGCGTCGAGCGGCTGCGCGACGGGCAGGCGCTGGGCGTGATCAGGGAGCTGTTCGTGGAGGCCGAGGCGCGGGGCGTGGCCGTCGGGGAGGCGATGATGGGAGAGCTCCTGGCCTGGTTCCGGGAGCGCGGCTGCATCGGCGTCGACGCCTTGGCGCTGCCGGGAGCGCGGGCCACCAAGAACTTCTTCGAGGCGTCGGGGTTCAGCGCCCGGCTGCTCGTCATGCACCACCGGTTGGCCGATGACGCCTGAGGTCTGCGTGGGCGCCGTGGCCGTCGACAACGAGCGGCTGCTCATGGTGCGCCGGGGCCGCGGGCCCGCGGCGGGGGAGTGGTCCGTGCCGGGCGGGCGGGTGCAGCCGGGGGAGACCCTGGCCGAGGCGGTGGTGCGCGAGCTGGTGGAGGAGACCGCCATCGAGGGCGTGTGCGGCGAGCTGGTGGGCTGGGTGGAGCGGATCGGCGACGACCACCACTTCGTGATCCTCGACTTCCACGTGGAGGTGCTCGAGGGGCGTCCGCCCGTCCCCGGCGACGACGCCGCGGAAGCGGCGTGGGTGCCGTTGCCGCAGGTGGCCGAGCTGCCACTGGTCGAGGGCCTGGCGGAGTTCCTCCACGATCACGGGATCATCCCCGTGATCACCTGAGCGCCGTCGGTCGGCGCTGCCGGGTCAGCGGCCCTTCCACTCCGGGGGGCGCTTCTCGATGAAGGCCCGTGGCCCCTCGGCGAAGTCCTCCGTCTGCATGACGGCGACGAACGCCTCGGTGGTCATGCGCCAGAGGGTGTCCTCGTCGGCGTGTTGGGCGGCGAGGACGACCTGGCGACTCTCCCACACGGCGATGGGGGCGTTGGCGGCGACGCGCTCGGCCAACGCCAGCGCCCGCTTCAGCACGTCGTCGCCTTCTTCGACCACGTCGTTCACCATCCCGAGCTGGTGGGCGCGCTCGGCGGTGATGGGGTCGCCGGTGAGCGCCGCCTCCATGGCCACGTTCTGGCCCAGCAGGCGAGGGAGCCGGAACAGCCCGCCCGCGCCCGCCACCAGGGAGCGCTTCACCTCGGGCAGCCCGAACGTCGCCGAGCGGGCCGCCACGACGAGGTCGCACGAGAGCACGATCTCGGTGCCGCCCGCCAAGGCCGGCCCTGTGACGGCGGCGACGACGGGCTTGCGCCGGTCGCGCCGGGCGATGCCTGCGAAGCCGCCCTTCTCGGTGGCCAGCTCGCCCGCCCGGCCCGCGGCGATCTCCTTCAGGTCGGCGCCCGCTGAGAACACCGGCCCCTCGCCGGTCAGCACCCCGACCCAGCAGTCGCCGTCGCCCTCGAGCCGGTCGAGGGCCGCCTCGATGCCCCGGGCCACCTCGCCGTTGACGGCATTGCGGGCCTCGGGGCGGCGGATGGTGATGACGGCGACGCGCCCGTGCTCCTCGTACTCGACCATGAGGGCGACGTTACCGGCACATGCCCGGCGCAGGCCGGCCGAGTGACTAGCCTGAGGGCCGGTGGTCACGACGGAAGCCCGCAACTACGGGTGCCCCTTCTGCACGTCCCACGACGTGAGCCGTCTCTACCTCGCCTCGGTCAACATGGACTCCTGCGAGTGCACCACGTGCGGTGCCCGCTGGGACGAGGACTGCTCCACCGGCGCGTTCCGCGGCCGGGGCGACCGGTCGTCGGTGCTGATGCCCCGACGCCGCTAGCGGGGGTTGCCGCTCGCCATCGCCGTCTCGTCGCGCGCCCGGCGGGCGAACTCGGCGATGATCGGACGCATCTCGGCGAGGATCCTCTCCAGCTCCTCCCGGTTGGGATGCCAGCTGCGCAGGCGCTCGTCCATCGCGTCCTCCTCTCTCGTCTGTACATCGGCAGATCGAGTGCCGAGGACGAGGAAAAATGCGCGATCAGGCGTTCTCGACCTCAGACGCGGCGTCGGGAGG
>DATAAM010000214.1:0-6288 GCA_036260075.1 Acidimicrobiales bacterium | reverse complement strand
CACCGCGTCCTGGTTGGCGGTGGTCACCGTGATGTCGACCACCTGGACCACGTTGGGGTCCGAGGGCGTCGCCACCTGGATGTCGAGCATGAAGTCGTCGCACGTGACGGTCGTGCACTGGTCTGTCGGGTACCCCGCCGTGGGGCCGCGGCGGGCGTTCCCGGTCAAGGGACCGCCGCTCCAGGTGACCGTGCCACCGGCGTTCAGGACGCCAGTCGTGGGCGTCGCCGACCGCACCGCCTGCGGCATGGTGCCGAGCAGGCTCATCACGATCGCAACCACCAGCCCCCGTCCGAACCTACGTTTCATGCGACGCTCCTCCAGTGCAATCAGGGCTCCGTCCGGTTCGACGGCGCGGGCCGACTGGCCGGATCGTATTCCTTTCGTCTCATTTAGTAAATGGTTGTTCGGAAATTCCTGGGCCGGTCAGTGGCCGCCGACCTGCTCGAGGACGATGAGGAGCTCCGAGTACGACTCGTCGCAGAAGGTCGAACGGACGCGGTAGGCGCCGATGGTCGGTGCCTTGACCAGGATGCTCTCCCACTCCCCGGGCTCGGCCTCGTACTGGCCGAACACCCAACCCCGTCCCGTCAGCTCGTTCCGCACGTAGGCGCCGAACTCGTGGAGGCCGAGCGGGATCACGAACTGCGCCCGCCGATACGTCGCGCCGGGTGGTGGCACCTCGTCGTAGATGGTGTAGCTGCCCGGCGGCAGCGGAAGCTCCGACGGGAGCCAGGCCGCATCGGGTACTCGAGGCGGCAGCTCCTTCATGCACCGCAGGTCTGCGGGAAGGGGCTTGCCCAGGCCGAAGCGAGACAGGCCCGATCCTGCGGGTGCGGGTGCGGGTGCGGTCGTCGTCGAAGATGTCGCCAGCCCGGGGTCGGCGGTGACGGTACCCGGCCGCTCGCGGCTGCACGAGACGGCCGCAAGCAGGGCGGCCGCAACCGCCGCGACACGCCATCGGCTCACAGGAGCCGCCACCGGCGGGCCACGAGGTACTGGGCGGCGACGACCGCGCCGGTCGCGACCAGCAACGCCGTCGCGATGGCCGCGGCGTACCCCAGTCGGAAGTACCTGAACGCTTGGTCGTACACGTACATCGGGAGGTAGGTCGTGGCCTTGCGAGGCCCCCCGCCGGTCACCAGCAACGACGGCCCGAAGCTCGCCTGGAGGCTCAGGACGACATCGCGGAGAGCGAGGAGCCCGAGCACCGGTGCCATGAGAGGGAGGGTGACCCGCCGCAGCACGAACGCAGGCCGGGCGCCGTCGACGGCCGCCATCTCGTACAACGAATCGGGGATGCTCCGGCGCCACGCCAGCGCCACGAGGAACGCCTCGCCCACCTGCAGGCCGCCCATCACGGCAACGGCGACGCGCGCGGACCAGGGGTCGGTGAGCCAGCTCGGCGCAGGCAGGCCGAGCCCGTAGAGCACGTGGGCCACCGGGCCGTAGTAGGGGTTGAGCAACCAGAGCCACAGCAAGGCCAAGGCCACGTCGGGCACCACGCTGGGCAGGAAGGCCACCGCCCGTCCTGCGTTGTACCCGCGGCCCCGGCGGTGGAGGACGACAGCGAGGACGAAGGCGGCGGCAAGGCGAAGCGGCACTGCGAGGAGGATGTGGACGCCCGTGTTCGCCAGCGATTGCCGCAGGGGGGCGTCCGTCGCCATGCGTGCGAAGTTGTCGACGCCGTTCGCCACCGGCGGCTGCGTTCCGGTGAACCTGGTGAACGCGAGCACGCCCGTGGCGACCATGGGGACCAAGACGAGAACCGCCAGCCCGACGAGGAACGGCGAGGCGAGCGCCAGCGGTGAACGAGCGCGGAGGCCGCGCATCATCGCTCCTCGGCGAAGCCGTGCAGATCTGCGTCGTCGAAGCACAAGCCGACCTCGACGCCCACGCACGGCTCGCAGCGCCGACCGACGCGAACGGCCATCGAGTGGCCCGCCACGACCACTCGCGCCACCGAGTCGGCGCCGATGGGCTCGACGGCGACGACCGTGGCAACCACCCGCCCCTGCTCGGGCGTCGTGAGGCGGACGTGCTCGGCGCGCACGCCGACGAACGGCGAGCCGAAGCGGCCCACGAGCACGTCGGCGGGCACGACGTTCATCGGGGGCGTGCCGAACAGCCTGCCGACGAAGGGGGACGCCGGGTGGTCGTACACCGCGGTGGGCGTGCCGACCTGTTCCACCTTGCCCCCCCGCATCACGACGACTCGGTCCGCCAGCGTCATCGCTTCGAGTTGGTCGTGCGTCACGTACACCATGGCGGTCCCGAGGTTGCGTTGGACTGCCTTGATCTCGGCGCGCGCTTGGGCGCGCAGCTCGGCGTCGAGGTTGGACAACGGCTCGTCGAGCAGGAACAGCACCGGCCTGCGCACGATGGCGCGTGCCAGCGCGACGCGCTGGCGCTCGCCACCGGACAGCTCATGAGGTCGCCGGTCGAGCAGCTCGGCGATGCCGAGGACACCGGCCGCGCGGGCCACCGCCTCCACGCGCACGTCGGCGGGCGTCCGTCGGGCGCGAAGGCCGAAGCCGATGTTGTCGGCAACCGAGAGGTGCGGGTACAAGGCGAAGTCCTGGAAGACCATCGCCACATGGCGGTCGCCTGCGGGCAATTCGGTGACGTCACGGCCGTCGAGGCGGATTCGCCCGGCGTCGAGGCCCTCGAGGCCGGCCACCACACGCAGGAGCGTGCTCTTGCCCGAGCCGGAAGGACCGACGACCACGACCAGTTCGCCCGCGGCGACCACCAGGTCGAGTCCGTCGAGGGCGCGCACGGGCGTGCCCTGCCTGGCCCGGAACGTCTTGACGGCGTGCTCGACGGCAAGCGTCATCGTCCCGACGGGGCGCGCTCCGCCGCGGCCTCTTCGAGCAGGGGCCTCGTCTGGCGGTCGGCCTCGTCCAGGAAGTGGTCGAGTGAGTAACCGGGCTCGTAGAAGAGGCGGGTCAGCAGCTCTTCCACGACCGTCTCGATCTCGGGCCACGTCGGCACCACGGGGGTGGCCCGGGCGACGGCGAGCTGGTCGAGGAACACCTGTCCGTGCTCAGGTCGGCGGGTGGGGTCGAGGAACGGGCCGGCGGCCACGGAGCGCAGGACGGGCACGATGCGCCCCGAGAGCGCGCCGAGCGTCTGGCCCTCGGGCCCGATGGCGAAGCGCACGAACCGCAGGGCCTCGTCGCGGTGCTCGCTGCGCCGGGAGACACAGAAGCCGTCGGAGTGCAGGATGCCGGCCGGCCGTTCGGCCACCGGCAGGGGCGCCACGTCGAAGTCGAGCGTGGCGACCTCCCGGAAGCCGGGGACGTCGCGTCGAGAGGTGATGAGCATGGCGAGCTTGCCTGCAGCGAAGCGCTCCTCCAGCGACTGCGCCGCCACGTCCTGTTCGCTGGGGACCACGGCATCGTGCACGAGCCCGGTCAGGTAGTCGAGCGCCCGGCGCGCCGCCGGCGTGCCGAGGGTCAGCCGAGTGGGACGATCGGAGTCGTCGACGATGTCGCCCCCTGCGCTCCACACGAAGGGAGCGACACGGACGATCGACGGCTCGATGCCGAGGCCGTGGAGGCCTCCACCGGTCGTTGCCTTGGCGTAGGCGGCCAATGTGCTCCAAGTCCACCCGGCGGCAGGGGGCTGAAGCCCGGCGCGGGCCAGCAGCAGCTTGTTGTAGAAGACGACTGCCGAAGAGGCGTTCGACGGAGCGCACTGGAGCGTGCCGTCGACGGAGAACGCGTCCATCGGTGTCGGGTAGTACTGGTCGAAGTCGATGCCGGTCGAAGCAAGGTGTGGCCCGATCGGCAGGACGGCGCCTCGCGTGACGAACTGGCTGTACTCCCGGTAGTTCACGAGGAAGACGTCGGGGGGCTCGCCCCCGGCGAACGCGGTGGCTAGCTTGGCGAGGTGGTCCGACTTCGTCGCCACTCGGTCCACCCGCACCCGGATGTCGGGGTTCTGCTTCTCGAACGCCTCGGCCATCAGGGTGTGGACCGCGGTCTCCTCCGGCTCCCCGGAGACCTGCACCCGGATCGTCGTCGGGCCGTCGCCGCCGCTCCCCCCTCCGCAGGCGGCGGATGCAGTCGCAACTGCGACCACGGCCGCCCACGCCAACGCCCGCCGGCTCACCCGAGGTCCTTCGCCGTCGCGGCGAACAGCGCCCGCTGGGACAGGGCGAAGGCGAGCACGGGGGGCACCGCCAACACCACCGCGCCCGCCATCACCACCGGGTACATGGCGGGCTCGACCGCCCGCAGTTGCGAGAGGGCGAGGGGCAGCGTCGCCTTGCCGTCCGAGTTGAGGTACAGGAGCGGGTCGACGAAGTTCGACCAGTGGAAGGCGAAGGCGAGCATGGCCACCGCCACGGTGGCCGGCCGTGCGAGGGGCAGCGCCACCCGGCGCCACACCTGCAGCGGTGACAACCCTTCCAGCACAGCGGCCTCGAACAGCGACTTGGGCACCCGCCGATAGGCCACCGCCAGGAGGAGCACGTAGAACGGGGTGGTCGCCATCAGCGCAGGGGCCATCAGTGCCAAAGGGCTGTCGATCAGCCCGAGGACGCGGAAGAGCACGAACCTCGGCACCCACAGGGCAGTCGCCGGCACCGTCAGCCCTACGACGGTTACCGCCACGAGCAACCGCCGCCTGGTCGCATCGGCCAGCGTGATCGCCACTGCGGCCCACGAGGCGACCACCACGGTGACGGGGACGGCCACCGCCACGACGACGAGCGAGTTGACCGTCGCCCGGGCCCACGCCGGGGCGAAATGCTCGACGAGCCCGAAGTTCGACCAGTACGGCGTCCCCGGCAGCCAGTCGAACCCGTCGGAGGGAGGCAAACCGGGTCGGCGGAGCGACCCGACGACGAGGAACAGCGGGACGAGAGCGAACGGCGCGCAGGCGAGCAGTGCCCCGAGTGGACGAGCAAGGCTGCGAGTGTGGGGGCTCATATGTCGGCTTTCAGCAGCCGGCGTCGACGTCGGAGCGCCCGGGCCCGCCGGGCTCGCGGGGCGTCATCGGTGCAATGACGTCGCTTGGGGGAGGAGGACGATCGACCAACAGAGGGATTTCCTTACCGATCCTAAGGATATACCGCGTCGTCGAACGGTCCGCAAGGGCCCCGACGAGAGGGAGCTCAGGTGGCGCCAAGGACGTTCAACAGCACGATCGACGAGCGCGTCCGCTCCACGACCGGTTCCGACCGGAGGTGCTCGAGCACCGGCTCGAGCGCCGCGATGTCGGCCGTGCGAAGGTGGAGCAGGCCGTCGGCGTGACCCGACACGGTGAAGGCGCCGACCACTTCGGGGTACCTGCTCGCCAACGCGGCGAGGTGCCCGGCGGACGTGCGGTGCGAGCAGAACAGCTCCACGAACGCCTCGATGCCGGCGGTCGATCTCGTCTCGCACCCCCGGCCTCCTTCCGCTGCCACACCCCCGAGCGGGGATTGGTGCGACGCACGCGGCGGGCACGCAACGGCCCTCGGCCCGGTCGCTGACCTGCGGCGGGCCACTTGTCAGCGCCAACCCGCTCAATCCGCGAAGATCGGCACGATTGGCCTAAACCGGCGCGGGTGGGCGCCGATTCTCTAGGGAGCCGGACGCGACGGACGGTCGGCAAGGGGAGGGGTGACAGTGGTACGGACGGCGCGACGATGGGCGCGGATGGCGCTCGACTCCCTGCCTCGGGGCCACTCGCTGCCCGAGGACGCCTGGCGGGTGCGGCACAGGACCCTCTCCTACCTCCTGCGGGCGCACGTGGTCGGCATCTTCGTCTTCGGGCTCGCACTCGGCGAGGGGCCGCTGCACAGCGCGCTGGAAGCGGCGATCGTGGGCGTCTTCGCCTGCCTCGGCTGGGTCTTCGCCGGACGACGGCACCTCTCCTCGGCGGTGACGGCCCTCGGGCTCGTGGTGTCCTCGGCCGTCCTCGTGCACTTCTCGGGCGGGACCATCGAGATGCACTTCCACTTCTTCGTGATGGTAGGCATCCTCACCCTGTACCAGGATTGGCTGCCCTTCCTCCTGGCCATTGGGTTCGTGGTCGTCCACCACGGCGTCGTGGGCTCGGTGGTCCCCGAGGCGGTCTACAACCACCCCGCGGCGGTGGCCCAGCCGTTGCGGTGGGCGCTCGTGCACGGCGTCTTCGTCCTGGCCGCCAGCGTGGCCAGCGTGGTGGCCTGGAAACTCAACGAGGAGCAGGGGCTGAAGGACGCCCTCACGCGCCTGCCCAATCGCCGCCTGTTCCACGACCGGCTCGGCCACGCCCTCGCCCGCCTCCACCGTCGGGGGGGGGGGGGGGGGGGGG
>DATAAM010000213.1:0-9834 GCA_036260075.1 Acidimicrobiales bacterium | reverse complement strand
GTGCCGCAGGCGCAGCCGGGCGCGGCGCCGGTGCGGGCCGGGGTGCCGCCGGGGCGGGCGCCGGAGCGGGCTCGGCGGGTGGCGTGGGCCTGCTGGTGATGAGCCGCGGGTCACGCCCCGAGGGCAGTGGGGCGGGCTCGGAGGTGGCTGCGGGCTCCGCCGGGGCGGGGGCGGGGGCCGGAGCGGGGACGGGCGCAGGTGCGGGAGCAGGTGCGGGAGCAGGGGGGGCAGCGGGCGCAGCGGGCACCTCGGCGGGCGGCGTGGGCGTGAGCGCAGGCTCGGGCGCGGGCTGCGGCTCGGCAGGCGCGGCGTCCTTGGGCGCAGCGGCCTTCTTGGCCGCCTTCTTCACCGGCTCGGGTTCCGGCGGCGAGACGTCGCGTCGCAGGCCGAGCTGGTCGGCCTTGCGCCGCACCCGGTCGGCCTGCGCGTCCTCGATGCTGGACGAGTGGGACTTGACCCCGATCCCGAGGTCGAGGCAGAGGTCGAGCGCCTCCTTGTTGGTCAACCCGAGCTCTCGTGCGAGCTCGTACACCCGGATCTTCTTCGGCAAGTGGTGCTTGTTCCTCTCTCACCCGTCGTGGTGACGACCTACCATCCTCGCACGTTCTGCGACGTGCGTACGAAGTGCCTCGATCGCGTCGGGCCGCACGTGCCCCCGCAGCGCCCGCCCGAACGCCCGACGCTTCTCGGCCGTGCGCACGCAGGCGGGCGATCCCTCGCACAGCCAGGCCCCTCGCCCGGGGAGCGTGCGGCCCACCACCAAGGCGCCGTCGGGAGTGCGCACCACCCGCAGGAGCTCGTCGGCCGGGGCCACCCGACGACAGCCGATGCAGGTGCGCAGCGGCGCTATGCGGGAGCCCCTGTTCCGGCCGGGTCGGCCTCGGCGCGCTCGGTCTCCGCGGGCTCGTCGGCTTCGGCCTCCCGCTGCACGGCGGCCTCCACCTCGACCGCGGCGGCAGCAGGGGGCGCCTCGCCGTCAGCGGCGGGCTCGCCGTCGGCGTCGGGCTCGGGCTCGGCCTCGATGGCGGGTTCGGCGGCGGCCTCTGCCTCGGCCCCGGCGGCGGGTTCGGGCTCGGCCTCGGTGGCCGGTTCGGCGGCCGCCCCGTCCTGGGTGTCGGCGGCCGGCGCGGCGGCGGCTCCGCCCTCGGCCTCCTCGCCGCCTCCGTGCGACCACTCCTCGGCGGTGACGGCCTCGCCACCCTCGGCGGGCTGCCACACCAGCTCGCCGGTGGCGGCGTCCGTCACCCACTCGCCCTCGGCCCACTCCTCGCCGGTGTAGCCCGCTTCCTCCTCGGCGAGCTGCGTCTCGCTCTTGATGTCGATGCGCCAGCCGGTGAGGCGGGCGGCCAGGCGGGCGTTCTGCCCCTCCTTCCCGATGGCGAGCGAGAGCTGGTAGTCGTGCACGATGACGGTGGCGGTGCCCGTCTCGTCGTCGAGGCGCACCTCTAACACCTTGGCGGGCTGGAGGGCGCGCATCACGAACTCGGCGGGGTCCTCCGAGTAGGGCACGATGTCGACCTTCTCGCCCCGCAGCTCGTTGGTGACCATGCGCACGCGGGCGCCCCGGGCGCCCACGCAGGCGCCCACCGGGTCGACGTTGGGGTCGTTGGACCACACGGCGATCTTCGTGCGGTGACCGGGCTCGCGGGCACACGCCTTGATCTCCACCACGCCGCTGGCGATCTCGGGCACCTCGAGCTCGAAGAGGCGCCTGATCAGGCCGGGGTGGGTGCGGGATACGACGATCTGCGGGCCCTTGGTGGTCTTGCGCACCTCGACGATGTAGGCCTTCAGGCGGGCGCCGTGGTCGTACTTCTCGTACGGCACCTGCTCGGCCTGCGGCAGCAGCGCCTCCACCTTGCCCAGGTCGAGCAGCGTGTAGCGGTTGTCGCTCTGCTGGATGATGCCGGTGACGATGTCACCCTCGCGGCCCGCGTACTCCTCGTACTTCTGGTCGCGCTCGACCTCGCGGATGCGCTGGAGGATCACCTGCTTGGCCGTCTGCGCGGCGATGCGCCCGAAGTTCTCCGGGGTGTCGTCCCACTCGCGGACGACGTTGCCGTCCTCGTCGAGCTCCTGCGCGTAGACACGGATCTCCATGGTGTCGGGGTCGATGGTGACGACCGCCTCCTCGGCGGCCTCGGGCATGCGCTTGTAGGCGGCGACCAAGGCGTTGGCCAGCGCGTCGAGCAGGACGTCGACCGAGATGCCCTTCTCACGGGCGACGAGCTGCAGCGCCTCGAGGAACTCGAAGTTTCCCTTCATGTCCGGGTGGCCTTCTTTCGGGGGGTGGGGCCCCATGTGAACACGGTGCGGGCCCGTTCGATCTGCTCGTAGGTGAGGGAGCGGCCTGCCACGGTGATGCCGTGGTCGTCGACGTCTTCGAGCACGCCCTCGACCCGGCGCTCGCCCTCGACGCCGGGGTGCGTGCGAACGGCGACGGTGGTGCCGACGAAGCGGCGGAAGTGAGAGGGCGTGCGCAGCGGCCGCTCCACGCCGGGGCTCGACACCTCGAGGGTGTAGCGGTCGCCGGGGACGGGGTCGTGGGCGTCGAGCAGGACGGAGACGCGCTCGGACGCCGCGCTCAACGTCTCCATGTCGACCCCGCCGGGACGGTCGACGCTCACGCGGAGGGTGCCGCCGCGCAGCTCGACGTCGAACAGCTCCAGGCCGTCGGCCTCGAGGACGGGGGCGACGAGCTCGGCCACGCGCGCTGCCGGGTCCAACGTCACCCACCTCCTTTCAAGGGCCGTCCAAACAAAACGCGTGGGCAACCGCCCACGCAGCCTGTTCAGTATAGCGGGCGGCCCGGAAGCGGCCAGGGCCGTCACCCCGTCGTTTTTGGGCACGGTTTTCCGCGCTGTTGACGGGAAAACGTGCCCAGAACGGAGCTACGGGCGGGCCAGGGCGGCGAGGACGCCGTCGAGCGGCAGCTCGTCGCGCTCGCCGGTGCGGCGGTGCTTCCGCTCCACGACGCCCCGGGCCAGGCCCTTGGCCCCCACCACGAGCTGCGTGGGCATGCCCAGGAGGTCGGCGTCGGCGAACTTCACGCCGGGCGACAGGTCGCGGTCGTCGTACAGCACGGTCACGCCCGCGGCCTGGAGCTCGAGGTACAGCCGGTCGGCCGCCTCCCCCACCTCGGGGCTGCGGCCCGCGCCGAGGGCGAGGAGGTGCACCCGGTAGGGAGCCACTTCCTCCGGCCAGCACAGGCCCGCCTCGTCGTGGTGCTCCTCGGCGATGACCGCGGGCGCCCGGCTGATGCCGATGCCGTAGCACCCCATCCAATAGGGCTGCTCCTTGCCGTCCTCGTCGAGGAAGCCCGCGCCGCTCATCTTGGACGAGTACGTGAGGCCGAGCTGGAACGTGTGGCCCGCCTCCACCGCCCGCACCAGCTCGAGGGAGCCGCGGCAGCGGGGGCAGGGGTCGCCTTCGGCCAGCGAGGCGATCGAAGCCCACTCGTCCACCGTGAAGTCGCGGCCCAGCGTGGCCCCGCTGACGTGGTGGTCGGCCTTGTTCGCACCGGTGATCCAGGGGCCGCCCGTCCGCACGCTGTGGTCGGCCACCACGCGCACGCCGAGCGCCTGCAACCCCATGGGGCCGATGTAGCCCTTCACCAGCTCGGGGTGGGCTTCGAAGTCGGCGTCGGCGAACGGATGCAGCCCCCGGGGCACGCGCACCTCCCGGTCGCCGGGCACGAGCGCCACCGTGGCCCCGCCCTCGTCGTCGCGCAGGGCGATGCACTTCAGCATCCCCGCGGCAGTGAGGCCGCGTCCGGCGAAGAACTCGACCACGAGGTCGATGCCGGGACGATCGGGCGTGTGGTGCTCGACCAGCGGCTCCTCCGGCGCGGCGTCGGGCACGTGGGGCTCGCCCGCCTCGGCCGCCTCGATGTTGGCGGCGTAGCCGCACGAGGGGCAGCGGGCGAACACGTCCTCGCCGATGGCGCTCGGCACCATGAACTCGTGGTTGACGTCGCCGCCGATGGCGCCTGCGTCGGCCTCCACCGGCGTGTAGGTCAGTCCCATGCGGTCGAAGATCCGGCAGTAGGCGTCGTACATCACCTGGTACGACGCCCGCATGGCGTCCTGCGAGACGTCGAAGGAGTAGGCGTCCTTCATGATGAACTCACGACAGCGCAGCAGGCCGAACCGGGGCCGAGCCTCGTCGCGGTACTTGAACTGGATCTGGTACACGTTCAGCGGCAGGTCGCGATAGGACCCCGCCTCCCCCGACACGAGGGCGGTCACGACCTCTTCGTGGGTCGGGCCCAGCACGAACTTGCCGCCCTTGGCCTCGAGCCGGAAGAGGATGTCGTCCATCGTGTGCAGGCGACCGGTCTCCTCCCACACCTCCTCGGGGTGGAGGATGGGCATGAGGACCTCCTGCGCGCCGGCCGCGTCCATCTCCTCCCGCACGATGCGCTCCACCCGCTGCAGCAGCTTCCGCCCCAGCGGGAGGTAGCTGTACACGCCGGACGCCAGTCGGCGGATGTAGCCGGCGCGGACGAGCAGTCGGTGGCTGACCGCCTCGGCGTCGGCAGGCGCGTCGCGCAGCGTACGCAAGAGGAGCCGGGACATCCGCATGTCCCGGGAGCGTAGCGAGGCCGCTACACCGCGGCCTTGTGATTGGAGCCCGGGTCGTCGAGGCGGGCGAGGCGGGGATCGTTGGAGAAGACCTCGACGATGGGCTCGTCGTGGAGGCCCAGGCGCTTCTTCAGCCGCTCCACGTCGAGCCGCTGGTCCCACAGCACCAACGTGGCCACCACGCCGGTGCGACCGGCGCGGGCCGTGCGGCCGGAACGGTGCAGGTAGCCCTTGTGGTCCTCCGGCGGGTCGAAGTGGAGCACCACGTCGATGTCGTCGACGTGGATGCCACGGGCGGCCACATCGGTGGCCACCAGCACCTGCAGGTCGCCCTTGACGAAGCGCCGCAGGGCCCGCTCCCGGGCGCTCTGCCGAAGGTCGCCGTGGATGGCCTCGGCCTTCACGCCCTCGCGGGAGAGCTGATCGGCCAGGCGGTCGGCCCCTCGCTTGGTGCGCACGAAGGCGATGGTGCGGAAGGCGCCGCGGGCGATGGCGGCCGCCACCTTCACACGGTCCATCTGGTGGACGGCGAAGAACCGGTGCGTCATGTCGTCGACCGTGGGGGCGTCGGACTCGACCTCGTGGCGCACGGGATCGTGCATGTAGTGGCGCACCAGCGCGTTGACCTGGCCGTCGAGGGTGGCGGAGAACAACAGGGTCTGGCGGCCCTGCTTCGGCATCTGGCGCATGAGCCACTCGACCTGCGGCATGAAGCCCATGTCGGCCATGCGGTCGGCCTCGTCGACGACGAGCGTGCGGATCTCGCCCAGGGAGACGGCGTTGCGCTCGACCAGGTCGATGAGGCGACCCGGGGTGGCGACGACCACCTCGACGCCCTTCTTCATGGTCGAGATGTCCTTGTCGAGGGAGGTGCCGCCGTAGACGGCGGCCACCTGCAGGTCGACGGCGGCGGCCAGGGGCCGCAGCACGTCGACGATCTGGCCCGCCAGCTCACGGGTGGGGGCGAGCACGAGCGCACGGGGGCGTCGGGGCTTGGCGCCGGGCTGCGTGCGGTCGAGGAGGGGAAGCCCGAAGGCCAGGGTCTTGCCCGAGCCCGTCTTCGCCTTGCCGCACACGTCGCGGCCGGCAAGGGCGTCGGGCAGGGCGAGGGCCTGGATGGGGAACGGCTGCGCGATGCCCTGGGCATCGAGGACGGCACCCAGCGGGCCGCGGAGGCCCAGGTCGGTGAAAGACGTCATCTACTCGTTTCCTGTGTCGTGGTGGCCTGCCTCCAGGCAACTCCTACGACAAGCGAGGAACGGCGATGAGGTGGGCCGCGAGCCCGCCCTGTGCGGTGCTCGACAGGTTCAGGGTAGCCGATCGGGCACCCGGGCTCGCGCGATGCACCCCTGGTTGCGCACGACGTGGAGGCCGCAGGCGGCCAGGAGGGCGTCGACCTCGGCCGCTCGGAAGACCGACAGGATGGGCTCGCCCACCAGCTCGACGAGGTCGCGCATGGCCCGGCTGAAGTCGTCCTCGGCGTCGGGGTCGGTGTAGTCGAAGACGATCTCCGTGCCGGGCGCCGTGGTGCCCACGAAGCGGAGGATGCGCTCGACGGCGGGCCGGGTGAGGTAGCCGGTGACGCCCAGCCAGGAGAAGAGGGCAGGCTCGTCGGGGCGGTAGCCGGCGCCGGCGAGGGCGACCGCGAGGTCGTCGCGCTCGAAGTCGCACGCCACGTAGGCGACGTGGGCGGGCTCGCAGGCGAGCTGCGCCCGCTTCCACTGCTGGGCGTCGGCCCGGTCGACCTCGTACACGCGCAGGTCCGGGCGGTCGTAGCCGGACGTGTCGAGGCCGGCGCCGAGCACCACGTACTGCGTGTGGCCCGCAAAGGCCTCCTCCACCGCCCGGATGCGGGCGGCCACGTGCGGCGAGGTGCTGATGGGCACCGACTTGGCCGTGGCGTGCGGCGGCAGCGGCAGGCGCAGCTCTCGGTCGCCGTCGACCAGCAACCAGCACCGGCGGAGGCGGACGGCGAGCGGGGGCACCGGGGCAGCCTTGCATGGCAGGCCGGGACCACGGGTACCATGGCACCGATGTCAGGACGGCCTAACACCCGGGCTTCTGCCTGCCTCACGGGGGCGTAGGTGTACGTCTGCGCCTGCAAGGCCGTCACCGACCGCACCGTGCGTGCCGCCCTGGCGGCGGGCGCCCACTCGGTGGAGGACGTCACCCGGCGCTGCGGGGCAGGCAGCGAGTGCGGCGGCTGCCTTCCGTTGCTGCAAGAGCTGCTGGCGACCCTTGACGACGGTGCGCGTCCCCGTATGCTCGCCTCGTGACAGGTGACGCCGACGTCGTCCAACTGCTCAACGAAGTGCTCACCGCCGAGCTGACGGCGATCAACCAGTACTTCGTCGACGCCAAGATGCTCGGGAACTGGGGGTACGAGCGCCTCGCCGCCCGGTTCCGCGAAGACTCCATCGACGAGATGAAGGACGCCGACGAGCTCATCGAGCGGATCCTCTACCTCGAAGGGATGCCCAACCTGCAACGACTGGGCAACGTGCGCGTGGGCGAGACCGTGGTGGAGAAGCTGCGGCTGGCGCTCGACCTCGAGCGCGAGGCCGTCGAACGGCTCAACCGGGGCATCGCCTTGTGCACCGAACGAGGCGACCACGGCAGCCGCGAGCTGCTCGACGACATCCTCGAGGGCGAGGAGGAGCACGCCGACTGGCTGGAGACGCAGCTCGAGCTCGTCCGCCAGGTCGGCGAGCCCCACTACCTGGCCCAGCAGATCCGCGAGTAGCCCTGTTTTGGGCACGCTTTCCCGCTGTATGCGCGGGAAAGCGTGCCCAAAACGGAGGGTCAGAACTCGGTCTGGTTGAAGGGCAGGGGGTCGCTGCGGAACATCTGGTCGGCCAGGGCCACGGCGCCGGGGCGGTGCTCCTCGATGCGGCCCGCCCGGTGCAGCACGCCTGCGCCGACGCCGCCGAGGTAGAGCGAGCCGAGGTCGGCCACGTCGAGGGAGAGGTCGGGCGCGGCGTCCGTGCGGGTGCACTCGCCGCCGTCGAGCACGAAACGGCCGCCTGTCTGCGGGCGCAGGGAGTCGACCACCTCGAGCACCAGCCGGCCGTCGGCGTCGTACCGGCGGGCCGAGAGGGCGGTGGGCACGTCGAGCAGCCGCACCCACAGGTCGTCCACCACGCCTGTGACCCGGGCCGCCCGCGGGTCGACCAGCAGCAGGCGCAGCGGGTCGTCGGGCGCCACCCACTGCGCCTTCACCGTGGCGATCAGGTCGACGTCGAGCAGGTAGCGCCAGAGGGCGGCTCGGGCCGCGGCCGTGACGGTCACGAGCGACTCGACGCGCAGCTCCCCGCTGGGCACGCCGTGGTCGTCCCACCCGGCCTTGATGCGGTAGGCGGCAAAGCCGTCGGCCTCCCCGGCCGACGTCTCGTGGACCACGTAGAAGCGCGACGTGGCGCCCTCCCGCCAGTGCTCCTTGTCCTTGAACCAGTGGTCCCACCAGGCCTGCGAGCGCTGGTGGTCGCCGGGCGTGACCTTGCGGGACCGGTCGAACACGTCGGGGAGGGCCTTGGCCGCCGTCTCGGGATCGAGGAGGACGACGCGCCCGTCGTCGGCCACGGGCTCGCGGAACTCCGACCGGCGGGGGTCGACGTGCACCATGTGGCCGACGCTGGCCAGCCCGTAGCCGAAGCGCCCGTAGATCGGCGCCTCGCTGGCCCCGAGGACGGCCACCGGCTCGGGGATGTCGTCGAGCTGGCGCGCCATCATCGCCCGCAGCACGCCGCGGCGCCGGTGCGTCGGGAGGACCGCCACCCACGTGACGCCTGCGGCCGGGACGTACGTCAGCCCGGGCAACGTCAGCTCGAAGGAGTAGGCGGCCGTCGTGCCCACCAGCTCGTCGCCGTCGAAGGCGCCGAGCGCACGGTCGAGCTCGAGTGTCTCGCCCTCGTCGTTGTCCTCGGTGGGGTCGAGGCCGAAGCCGGTGAAGTCGACCCGCACGAACGCGGGCAGCTCGTCCTCGGTGATCGGGCGAAGGTCCATCAGCCGATCGTCTTGCGGATCAGCTCGACCCGTTCGCCGGTGGCGTTGGCGTCGGCCCCCTTCTCTTCGAGGAGGGCAGCGCGGTCGCGGTCGGCTTCACGGGCCGCCTTGTCGAGGTCGGCGGCGGCCAGGACGGCGTCGGCGCCCTCCTGCATGATCCGCTCGGCGTACTCGACCAGCGTGGAGACCATCTCGTCCTCGGGGACGACGGCCACGTTCTGCCCCTTGATGAACAGGTGGCCCTTGCGACGGCCCGCGGCGATGCCGAGGTCGGCGTCGCGGGCTTCGCCGGGGCCGTTCACCACGCAACCCATCACGGCGACCTGCAGCGGGATCTCCCGGTCGCCGAAGGCGGCCATGGCCTCGTTGGCCACCTTGATCACGTCGATCTCGGCCCGACCGCACGACGGGCAGGCGATGAGGTCGACGTTCTTGCGCTCCCGCAGCCCCATCGACTCCAGCAGTGTGCGGCCGGCGCGGGCCTCCTCCACGGGGTCGGCCGTGAGCGAGTAGCGGATGGTGTCACCGATGCCCTCGGCCAGCAGCGTGGCGATGCCGGCCGTGGCCTTGACGAGGCCTTGGGGCGGCGGGCCCGCCTCGGTGACGCCGAGGTGCAGCGGGTGGTCGGTGACGTCGGCCAGGAGGCGGTAGGCCTCGATCATCAGCGGCACGTTGGACGCCTTGACGCTGATCTTCACGTCCTCGAACCCGACCTCCTCGAAGTACGCCAGCTCTGTTTGCGCCGACTCCACCAACGCCTCGGGCGTGGCCCCGTCGTGCTTCTCGTAGAGACGGGGATCGAGCGAGCCCGCGTTGACGCCGATGCGGATGGGCACGCCCCGGTCCTTGGCCTCCCGCGCCACGGCCTTGATGTGCTCGGGCCGACGGATGTTGCCCGGGTTGAGACGCAGCCCGTGCACGCCCGCCTCCAGCGCGGCGAGGGCCATGCGGTACTGGTGGTGGATGTCGGCCACGATCGGCGCCGGCGAGCGCGGCACGATCTGGGCCAGTCCCTCGGCGGCCTCCTGCTCGTTGCACGTGCAGCGCACGATGTCGCACCCGGCGCCCGCCAAGGCGTAGACCTGCTGGAGGGTGGCCTCCACGTCGGCCGTCTTGGTGATCGTCATCGACTGCACCGAGATCGGCGCGTCGCCGCCGACGAGCACGGAGCCGACGCGGATCTGGCGGGTCTTGCGCCGGGGCGCCGCCGCCTGGTTGGGGCCTTGCATCTCGACTACGAGGTTACGCC
>DATAAM010000212.1:0-4930 GCA_036260075.1 Acidimicrobiales bacterium | reverse complement strand
CCGCCGACCTCCTGCACGAGCTGGCGGGGTTCGCCCCGGTCCACGCCGTGCTCGGCAACAACGACCTCGACCCGGCGCTGGCCCACCTGCCGGAGCACCAGGTGGTGGAGCTGGCGGGCGTGCGGGTCGGGATGGTGCACGACAGCGGGCCGCGCCAGGGGCGGGAGGGCCGCATGCGGCGGCAGTTCCCGCAGGCCGACGTGGTGGTGTTCGGCCACAGCCACATCCCGTGGAACGCGCCGGGACTCGACGGGCAGCTGCTGTTCAACCCCGGCTCGCCCACGGAGCGACGGTCCCAGCCGGCCTGCACCTACGGCGTGCTCGACCTCCTCGACGGCCGGGTGGTGGCGGCCGACGTGGTGCCGCTGCACTGACCCCGCCTGACCCCGCCTGACCCAGCCTCGTTCTTTTCCCCGATGGCGCACTCCAGTGCGCCATCGGGGAAAAGAATGGGGGCGGCGGCGGGGCGGGTCAGTCGGGCAGGTCGATGCGCTCCAGCCACAGGCCGGGGGCGTCGACCTCGGCGGGGGTGGGAAGCTCCCGCTCCGACTGCCACAGCCGGGCGAGGGCGTCGTCACCCGCCCGGTCCACCACGCCCCGCACGAAGGCGGCGCCCCGGTCGTACTGGGCCTGGCCCAGCTCCAAGCCGAGCATCCGCTCCACGAACCGGTCGCCTTCGCCTCGCTCGACCCGTCGCCGCTTGAGCGCCTCGCTCAGCGCCGGGTACGAGCCGATCAGGCGTCGCCCCACGTGGTCCATCACGTGGTCGACCCACCCTTCGACTGCGCACACGACGGCTTCGATGCGCGGGAGCAGCGCCTGCTGCTCGGGCGTCTGGAGGGCGCCGAGCAACGACTCGGGGTCGCTGAGCGCCACCTGGATGGAGGTCGGGTCGGTGGGGTCGAGCTCGCCGAAGCGGGCTTCGAGGGCGCCGGCGTCGGGCCGGAACCCCGACACGTACTCCGCCAGCAACGACTCCAACCGGCCCCGCACGTGGGGCCGCCCGATGGCTGCGTGGTGGGCGACCTCGTTCAGGCACACCCACAGCCGGAGGTCGTCGACGGGCAGGCTCCAGTCGGCGGCGAAGGCGTCGATGTTGGCGGGGACCAGCACGATGCGGTCGGCAGGCGGACGGGGGATCGGCAGGTCGTACTGCCCGAAGGCCCGCTGGGCCAGGTGCCCCACCATCGAGCCCGACTGGAACCCCATCATCACCGGCGCCAGCACCTGGCCCAGGCTGCCGAGGAAGTCGGCGGCCTCGGGCGGGGCGTCGTGGGGTGGCTCCGTGGCGACGGGGGCGCCCAGGCTGGTGGCCAGCCGCTCGAACAGGTCGCGGTAGTCCTGCAACGTGCGGGCCGCCCACTCGCCGCGGCCCAGCGACTCCGCCACCAGCGCGGTGCCCGCCACCGACGTGGGCAGCCCCGTCTCGGTGCCGACGTGCAGCTCGGCCACCCGCACCAGCTCCTCCAGGCGGATGCGTTCCAGCGGATCGACGTTGCCCTCGGGCGTGGCGCCCACGGCGATGAACTGGGCCATCTGCCGGGCGATCTCCCAGTTGACCGGCCCCTGACTGGTGAAGAGCTTGGCCAGGTCGCCGAAGATCGGCATGCCCTCGAAGGGATTGCCGCCGAGTGGACCCGGGCTGCTCACATGGGCATGGTAGGCGCATGCGCACGATTGCGGTCACGGGGGCGGGCAGCGGGTTGGGCCGACGGGTGGCGGCGGCCGCGCCCGACGCCGTGCTCGTCGACGCCGACGAGTCGGTCGACCTCAAGCCCGCGCTCGAGGGCATGGAGGCCGTCGTCACCATGGGCTCGGAGCCCGTGGAGGTGGTGCGCCGCGTGCTCGATGCTGCGGGCGACGCGGGCGTTCGCCACCTCGTGCACCTCTCGTCGGCCACCGTGTACGGCGCCTGGCCCGACAACCCGGTGCCGCTGACCGAGGACGCGCCGGTGCGCCCCAACCCCGGCTTCGACGTGGCCGCCTCCCACGCCGAGGCCGAGCGGCTGGTGGCCGAGTGGAAGGACGCCCACCCCGGGGCCACCGCCGCCGTGCTCCGCCCCGCGGTCGTCGTCGGCGCCGGCGCCGATCGCGAGCTGGCCCGGGCGCTGGCGGGCACCACCGGCTTGCGGCCCGCGGAGGCGGCCCGCCCTATCCAGTACGTGCACGAGGACGACCTGGTGCAGGCGATCCTCGTCGCCCTCCGCCACCGGCTCGACGGGCCGTACAACGTGGCGCCCGAGGGCTGGGTGTCGGACGAGACGGCCCGGGCGCTGGCGGGCGGCACCGCTCGGCTGGCGCTGCCCGAGCGGCTGGCCCGGCCGTTGCTCGCCGCCGGCCGGCTGCTGGGCGTCGACCGGTCGTGGCCGGGGGTGGCGCCCTACCAGCGCCACCCATGGGTGGTGGCCGCCGACCGCCTCCACGCCGCGGGCTGGCGGCCGTCGCACACCAACGAGGAGGCCTACGTGCTGTCCGGCGAGGGCTCGAAGCTCGAGATCAGCCCGCGGCGGCGCCAAGAGGTGGCGCTGGGCGCGGGCGTGGCCCTGCTGGCCGGAGCCGTCGCCGGGGTGGTGGCGCTGGTGCGCCGCCGCCGCCGCTGACCGCTCACACTGCCGGGCGGGGGGCCAGCGTGGCGACCACCCGCTGCTCCTTGCCGTCGCGCAGGAAGCGGAGGTCGACGGCCTGTCCCGGCCGCCGGCCGCGGATGGCCACCTTCAGGGCCGACATCGACTGCACGGTGGCGCCGTCGACGGCCACGACGACGTCGCGGGCTGCCAACCCGGCGGCGGCGGCCGGGCTCCCTTCGCGGACGCGGCGCACCACCGCACCACCGTCGACGCCGAGCCTGCGGGCGTCGTCGGCCTCCAGGTCGTCGCCTTCCACCCCGAGCCACGCGTGCGCCACCGAGCCCGTGGCGACGAGCTGGTCGGCCACGTCGCGGGCGAGGTCGATGGGCGTGGCGTAGCCGACCCCGTCGACCGCGGTGGTGATGCCGATCACGCCGCCCGCGGCGTCGACGAGCGCCCCCCCCGAGGACGTGGGCGCCACCGGCGCGTCGGTCTGGATCATGTCGAGGAGCAGCGGCCCGTCGGGCATGGCCACCTCGCGGCCGAGCGCGCTCACCACCCCGAGGGCCAGCGAGGACCCGACCACGATGGCGACGTGCCCCACCTTGAGGCCCGCCACCGACCCCAGCGCGGCCGCCTCCATGCCGGTGCGGTCGACCTTCAGCACCGCGAGGTCGGTGTCGTGGTCGCGGCCCACGACGGCGGCTTCGAGCCACTCGCCGTCGGCCAGCACCACCCGCACGGACTTCGCCTCGCCCAGCACGTGGGCCGAGGTGAGGACGTGGCCGTCGCTGCGGAACACCACGCCCGAGCCGTCCTGGCGTTCGTTGTCGTCGACGTGCACCTCGACGACGGCGGGCTTGGCCTTCTCGGCCACCTCCACGATGCCCGCGCCCGCGGCCACCGGCACGGCGAGCGGCGAGGCCTCCCGCTGCACGACTGTGCGGATCGTGTCGGTGCGGGCGCGCATCGTGCCGGTGACGGTGAGCACGCCGGTCGCCAGCAGCGCGCCGATGACACCCGAAAGCGTGGCGATGAGCAGCACGCGACCGTCGCCACGGCGACGGGGCACCGCCTGCGCCAGCTCGGAGGGGTGGCGCCAGAGCCGGTCGTCGGGAGGCAGGAGCGGCGGGATGGGCTCGTCGTCGTCGTGCCCGTCGTCCAGCTCCATGGCGGCGAGGATACCGACGCACCTCCGACCCAAGGGGTCGCCCCGGCCGTAGCATTGACGGTGTGCGCACGCCTCCCCCCGGCGACGACTGGACCGCGATCACCGACGACGAGCTCCCGGTCGCCCTGGCCGGCGAGTGGGTCGTGCGGCCGCACTGCGGCGCGTTCGTCGTCTTCGCGGGCACGGTGCGCGACCACGCCGAGGGGCGCCCCGGGGTGGTGTCGCTGTCGTACGAGGCCTACGTGGAGCAGGCAGAGGCTCGGCTGCGCGCGCTGGCAGACGAGGCTCGTCGCCGCTGTCCCGACATCGGCCGACTGGCCTTGCTGCACCGGGTGGGCGCCCTCGCCGTCGGCGACGTGTCGGTGGTGGTGGCCGTGAGCACGCCGCACCGGGCCGAGGCCTTCGAGGTGGCCCGCTGGTGCATCGACACGCTCAAGTCGACGCTGCCCGTCTGGAAGCGGGAGACGTGGGCCGACGGAGCCGACTGGGCGACAGGAGCGCGCGCCATCGAGGAGGTCACACAGTGAGCAACCTCGTCTATCTGCTGATCGCCATCGGGCTGAGCGTGGTCGGGTCGATCGTGCTGTGGTACCGCCACAGCAAGCCGAAGTCGCTGGAGGCGGGCATCGACGAGTTCGACCGCGGCCTCAGGGCCCTCGCCCCCGACGGCTCCCGCAAGGAGTCGTGACCTGGCGCGCGACCTGGCCATCGACCTCGGCACGGCCAACACGCTGGTCTACGCGCGCGCCCAGGGGATCGTCCTCAACGAGCCCACCGTCATCGCGCTGAACATCCAGACGCAGGACGTGCTGGCCATGGGCCACGAGGCCTGGCAGATGATCGGCCGCACGCCCGGCTACATCCAGGCCGTGCGCCCCCTGCGGAAGGGGGCGATCACCGACTTCGACATCACCCAGCGCATGATCCGCCTGCTGCTGAAGCGGGCGGGGGTGAACCGCTTCAACCGGCCGCGCGTCCTCATCTGCGTCCCCTCGGCCATCACCGAGGTGGAGCGCCGCGCTGTCGAGGAGGCCGCCCGACGGGCGGGAGCGGCCGGCGCCTACCTCATCGAACAGCCCATGGCGGCGGCCATCGGCGCGGGGCTGCCGATCCACGAGCCGCTGGGCAACATGGTGGTCGACGTGGGCGGCGGCACCACCGAGACGGCCGTCATCTCGCTGGGCGGGATCGT
>DATAAM010000211.1:0-23232 GCA_036260075.1 Acidimicrobiales bacterium | reverse complement strand
AGGGCGCTGTGGCGCCCTGATCCCCCACCAGAACGCTGCCGGTATGGACCTCGACCTCCTCGTGCTCGGCAGCGGGGTCGGGGGACTGTCGGCAGCCGTGCGAGCCGCAGTCGACGAGCCCGGCCTGCGCGTCGGCGTCCTCACCAAGGGCGAGCTCGCTCAGTCGGCCACCCGTTGGGCGCAGGGCGGGGTGGCCGCCGTACTGGGCGGCGACGAGGACTCCACCGACCTCCACCTGGCCGACACGCTTCAGGCCGGCGCGGGCCTCTGCGACGTCGACGCCGTGCGCGTCCTCGTCGACGAGGGGCCGCAGCGGGTCAACGAGCTCATCGCCCTCGGCGCCGTCTTCGACCGCGACACCGAGGGCCGCCTGCTCAAAGCCCGCGAGGGCGGCCACTCCATGCCCCGCATCGTCCACGCGGGCGGGGCCGCCACCGGCGCCGAGATCGAGCGGGCGCTCGTGGACGCTGTGCGGGCCAACGTCGACGCCGTGCTCGAAGGCTGGTTCGCCCTCGACCTGCTCGTGGCCGACGGTCGCTGCCACGGCGTGGTGGCGTGCGACCCCGGAGGCGCCCGCACCGAGGTCCGGGCGACCAACGTGCTCGTGGCCACCGGAGGCGCAGGACAGCTCTTCGCCGTCACCACCAATCCGACGGAGGCCACGGGCGACGGCGTGGCCATGGCGCTGCGGGCGGGGGTGCCGGTGGCCGACATCGAGTTCATGCAGTTCCACCCCACGGCGCTGCACCATCCGGCCATGCCCCGGCCGCTGCTGTCGGAGGCGCTGCGCGGCCACGGCGCGCTCCTGCGCGACGCCCACGGCGAACGCTTCGTGGACGAGCTGCTGCCCCGCGACGTCGTGAGTCGGGCGATGACCGCCCGCATGCTGGAACAGGACGTCGACCACCTGTGGCTCGATGCCACCGGCCTCGACCACTTCGACGAGCGCTTCCCCACGATCGCTGCCACGGTCCGCGCCATCGGGCTCGACCCCGCCGCCGACTGGCTCCCGATCGCCCCCGCGGCCCACTACCTGTCGGGGGGCATCCTCACCGACCTCGACGGGGCCACCGCGCTGCCCGGCCTGTGGGCGTGCGGCGAGGTGGCCTGCACGGGCGTGCACGGGGCCAACCGACTGGCGTCCAACTCGCTGCTCGAAGGCATGGTGTTCGCCCCACGGGTGGTCGAGGCGGTCCTGCGGGGCAAGGAGCGGGCCGAGGCCACCGGCGCCATGCGGGCCGTGCTCGACGGCTCGGGCGAGTGCGTCCCCGGCCGGGTTGTGGCAGCCGGCCGGCCTCCTGCCGCCACCGGCGACGGCAACGCCGACGCCGCCCGCGCCACGTTGCAACGGGCGATGACCGAGGGTGCGGGCGTGGTGCGCAGCGCGTCCTCGCTCGACGCCACCGTGCGAGCGATCGAGAAGGTGGCATCCACGTGCGCCGACCCCGAGGTGTGCAACCTCGTCACCGTGGCGATGGGACTGGTCACCGCCGCCCGGGCCCGGGAGGAGTCGCGCGGCGCTCACACCCGCACCGACTTTCCCCACACGGCGGACGAGTTCTGCGTCAGGCTGGTGCTCTCGTGAACGACGACGTGCACCCGCCGATCGAAGCGGTCCGCGACGTGGTGGCCCGCGCCCTGGCCGAGGACGTGCTCCCCTTGGGCGACCTCACCGCCTCCCTCGTGCCGCCCGACGCCACCGTCCGGGCCGCCTTCGTGGCCCGCGAGGCAGGGGTGCTCGCCGGCCGCCTCTGCGCCGTCGAAGCGCTGCGCCAGGTCGACAAACTCATTCGTGCCGAGTGGCTGCTCGACGACGGTGACACGGTGGAGGCCGGCGCCGTGATCGGCCGCGTCGACGGCCCGCTGCGCGGCATCCTCACAGCCGAGCGCACGGCCCTCAACCTGCTGTGCCGGCTGTCCGGCATCGCCACGCTCACCCGCCGCTTCGCCGACGCCGCGGCCCCCGCCCGCATCCGCGACACCCGCAAGACCACCGCTGGCCTGCGCGCCCTGGAGAAGGCCGCCGTGCGGGCGGGCGGCGGCGTCAACCACCGGGCCAACCTCAGCGACGGCATCCTCGTCAAGGACAACCACCTGGCCGGGGTCGGCATCGCCGCCGCCGTGAAGCAGGCGCACGAGCGCTGGCCGGGCCGCACGGTCGAGGTGGAGTGCGAGACGCTCGAGCAGGTCGGGGAGGCGCTCGAAGCGGGCGCCGACATGATCCTCCTGGAGCATCTGACTACGGATCAGAAGGTAGAGGCGCTGGCGCTGATCGGCGGCCGGGTGCCGGTCGAGGTGTCGGGCGGCATCACCCTCGACAACGTGGCCGAGCACCGCGACGTCGACTACATCGCCGTGGGGGCGATCACCCACTCGGCCCCCGTCCTCGACATCGGCCTCGACCTCTGATGTTGCTGACCATCGACACCGGCAACACGGAGACCGTCCTCGGCCTGTTCGACGGCGCCGACCTCGTCTCGCACTGGCGGGTGTCGACCAACGCCGAGCGAACGTCCGACGAGCACGCCCTGCTCGTCTCCGACCTGCTCGGCTTGGAGGGCTATGCCTTCGAGGAGACCGTGACCGGCATCTCGATCTCGTCCACCGTGCCCTCGCTCACCGCCACCTTGCGGGAGATGACGAGTCGGTGGTTCGACGTGCCCACGGTGGTGCTGGAGACGGGCGTGCGCACCGGCATGCCCATCCTCATCGACAACCCCAAGGAGCTCGGCCCCGACCGCGTCGCCAACTCGATCGGTGCCTACGAGCTCTACGGCGGGCCCACGATCTGCGTCGACTTCGGCACGGCCACCACGTTCGACTGCGTGTCCGCCCAGGGCGAGTACCTGGGCGGGGCCATCCTCCCCGGCATCGGCATCAGCATGGACGCCCTGTTCGGCCGGGCCGCGGCACTGCGCCGGGTGGAGCTCATCGAACCGCGCAACGTGATCGGCAAGAACACCGTCGAGTCGATCCAGTCGGGTGCGGTGTACGGCTTCACGGGCTCGGTGGAGGCCATCGTGCGCCGAATCGAGGGGGAGCTGGGGGAGTGCACGGTGATCGCCACCGGCGGTTGGAGTGGACTCATCGCGCCGCTGACGGACAGCATCCAGCACTACGAGCCGTGGATCACCCTCCACGGCCTCCGTGTCGTCTTCGAGCGCAACCGTTGATCCCGTACCGCTTCGACCGCACGCGCGACGCCGCGTCCTTGCATGCCGAGTTCGACGCCCTCGAACCCGGTGCGGAGGCGGGCGTCGACGCGTCGGTGGCCGGTCGGGTGATGCTCCTGCGCTCCCAGGGCAAGTTGGCCTTCGGCGACCTGCGCGACTCCAGCGGCTCGATCCAACTGTTCGCAGGCGCGCAGTGGACGGAGGGCTTCGACGCGTTCGCCGACCTGTCGCTGGGCGATTGGGTCGGCGCCACCGGCGAGGTGGTGCGCACCAAGCGGGGCGAGCTGTCGGTGAAGGTGCGGGAGTGGGTGCTGCTGGCCGAGACCCGGCGGGGCTTCGGCGACAAGTGGCACGGCGTGACCGACGTGGACACCCGCTACCGCCAGCGCTACGTCGACCTGTGGGCCAACGAGCGCTCCCGTGAGGTCTTCACGATGCGCAGCAGGCTGGTCTCCCTGATGCGGCGGTGGCTGGAGGACCGGGGCTTCGTTGAGGTGGAGACGCCGATGTTCCACCCCATCCCGGGCGGGGCCATCGCCAAGCCGTTCGTGACCCACCACAACGCCCTCGACATGGACCTCTACCTGCGCATCGCCACCGAGCTGTACCTCAAGCGCCTGGTGGTGGGCGGCTTCGAGAAGGTCTTCGAGATCGGGCGCACCTTCCGCAACGAGGGGCTGTCGCCGCGGCACAACCCCGAGTTCACGATGATCGAGCTGTACGAGGCCTACGCCGACTACGGCGACATGATGCGGCTCACCGAGGAGCTGGTGGCTCACCTCGCCGTCGAGCTGTGTGGCACCGCGTCGGTCTCCTACGAAGGGCGGGCGCTGGACCTGGCCCCGCCGTGGAGGCGGGCCACGCTCACCGAGCTGGTGCACGAGCACGCGGGCCTCGCCGTCGACATCGACATGGCGGTGGAGGACCTGCGCCGCCTCGCCTCCGAGGTCGAGGTGCCCCACGTCCAGGAGGGGTGGGGCCCGGGCAAGCTGGTGCTGGAGATCTACGAGAAGACGACGGAGCACCAACTGTGGGGGCCGGTGTTCGTGCTCGACTACCCGCAGGAGGTGTCGCCGCTGGCCCGGCCGCACCGCTCCAAGCCCGGGTACGTGGAGCGCTTCGAGGCGATCGTGGCCGGGCGCGAGCTGGCCAACGCCTTCTCCGAGCTGACCGACCCCGACGTGCAGCGGGCCGCCTTCGAGGCCCAGGCGGCGGCCAAGGCGGCAGGAGACGAAGAGGCGATGGTCGTCGACGAGGACTACCTGCGGGCGCTGGAGTACGGCCTCCCGCCCACGGGCGGGCTGGGCATCGGCGTCGACCGGCTGGTGATGCTGTTCGCCGACGTGCACCACATCCGCGACGTGCTGCTGTTCCCCACGCTCCGGCCCGAGCAGGAGCGTGGGTAGACCGGATCAGCGGACCGCTGTGACGGCGAGGCTCGTGAAGATGCCGAAGAACCCGAAGATCCCCATGGTGTGCACGCGCAGGGTTCGGTCGATGTAGCCCTTCAGCTCGTGGCGGAGCCCGTCCATCTCGGTGCGCACCGCCTTGAGCTCGGAGCGCACCGACGTGAACTCGGCTGCCATCTCGGAGCGCACCGACGTGAACTCGGCTGCCATCTCGGTGCGTACGGACTTGAACTCGGCTGCCATCTCGGTGCGCACGGACTTGAACCCGGCTGCCATCTCGGCACGCACCGACGTGAACTCGGCTGTCACGTCGCTGCGCAGCAGCGCGATCGCACGATCGACGTCCTGCTTGGTGGCCAGGTCGGTCCCGCTCGGAGGCAGCAGCTCCATCAGGGTCGCCGCCCGTTCTTCGCCCATCGTCTCCTGCAGGCCCGTGTACAGGTCGTGCTTTGCAGCCTCGGTGACAGCCACGCTGCCGCTCCTCTCATGCAAACCTCCGAGGTGAGGGAGGCAGTGCTGCCTGCCTCCGAAGCGGCCCGAGGTCGCCGGGCGATGTCCTCTGAGCATACCTCGTTGCCTTCCGTGCTGCAACGGTTCAGCCGAGGATGCCGAGGTTCACGTCCCGGTTGCCCGCGGCCCGGTCGCGAGCGAACTGCTCCAGCATCTCCGTGAGCTCGGGGCTGCCCGTCCGGTCGGCCCAGGCGCGGGGGATGGCGGGCAGCGAGTAGCCCTCGGGCAGACGGGGGGCGTCGTCGACCCGTCGGGCCATCGCCGCCGCCAGCACCGGTTCCAGCCGGGCCGCCTTCTCCTTGGCCCGGGCCGGCTCCCGGTCCTTGAACTCCGGCAGCACCTCCCGGCCGAACAGCTCGAGGGACTCCATGATGTCCTCGTGGCGGTTCCGACCCGCCTGCGACACGAAGATGATCTGGTCGACGCCCGCCTCCTCGTACCGGCGGACGTAGTCGCGAACCTGCCCGGGCGTGCCCACCGCGCCCCGCAGACCCTTGGCGCCGTCCTCGGTGGCGAGCTTGGCGCCCAGCCGCTCCTGCTCCACGGCGGCCGCCACGTCGGGCGAGAAGCCCATCTCGGCCCGGCGCTCCTGGTACTCCTGCCACACGTCGGTGACGCCCGGCTCGTGCCGCCCGAAGATGTAGTAGTGGCCCAGCGAGTAGCCGAAGAAGTTGGCGCCCTCGATGCCCCGGGCCAGCGCCTCGTCCTCGGTGGGCGCGCACATGAACGGCGTCACGCAGGCCACGTTGGCGTTGACGGCCTTGCCCACCGGCACCGCCTTCTCCTCCAGCGAGCGGTAGTAGTCGTCGACCCAGGTGCGGGCCTCCTCCGGATCGATGAAGGCGAACGTGAGTGCCCCGATCCCCTTCTCGGCGGCCAGCAGGATCGTGTCGCGCCGCGAGCAGGCCACCCACACCGGGGGGTGCGGCTTCTGCACCGGCTTGGGCACCACGTTGCGGGGCGGCATCTGCACGAACTTCCCGTCGACGCCGGTGAACGGCACCTCGGTCATGCAGCGTGTGGCGACCTGGAGGCCCTCCAGCCACATCTCCCGCTTCAGTGTGGGGTCGATCTGGAACCCGCCCAGCTCGGCCTCCGAGGACGACTCCCCCGTGCCGAACTCCACCCGCCCATTGGACACCAGGTCGAGCATGGCGATGCGCTCTGCCACCCGGGCCGGGTGGTTGAACGGCGGCGGCGTCTGCACGATGCCGTGGCCCAGGCGGATGTCGGTGGTCCGCTGCGAGCAGGCGGCCAGGAACACCTCGGGAGCGCTGGAGTGCGAGTACTCCTCGAGGAAGTGGTGCTCGACCTCCCAGACGACGTCGAACCCGAGGCGATCGGCGAGCTCCACCTGTTCCAGAGCCTCCTGGACGAGGCGGCGCTCGGCGTCGTCGTCCCACGGGCGGGGAAGCTGGTGCTCGTAGAAGATCCCGAACTGCATGCCGCAACTGTAAACTCGTGCGTATACACTGACAAGCCATGGACGTCGCCTACGAGTCGATCGGCAGCGGCCCGCCCGTCCTCTGGGTGCAGGGGTGGTCGCAGCCGGGGAAGCGGTGGCGGGGCCTCGCCGAGCGCTTCGCCGACCGCTACACGTGCGTCATGCCCGACAACCGCGAGTGCGGCGCCACCGGCCCGAGCCCCGAGCCGTTCACGCTCACCGACCTGGCCGACGACCTGCTGGCGTTGATGACCCGGCTCGGGCACCAGCGGTTCTTCGTGGTTGGCGTGTCGATGGGCGGCATGGTCTCGCAGGAGCTGATCACACGGGCGCCCGAGCGGGTGGTCGCCGCCGTCCTCGTCTCGACGTGGGGCAGCAGCAAGGACGCCGTGATGGCACCCGACCCGACGGTGGTCTTCCCGGTCGGCACAACCCGCTACGAGATCGGCTGGAACCTGTGGTCCCGCTTGGCCGGGCCGGGGTTCGCCGAAGCGCACCCGGAGGTGATCCACGAGCAGGCGCTCATCAACGCCGAGCACGAGATCACGCTCGACAGCGTCCTGCGGCAGCTCGACGCCATCCGACAGTGGGACCCGGGCGACGCCCTCCTCCGGGTCGACGTGCCGATCGCCGTCGTCCACGGCGACACGGACCCGCTCATCCCCTACGAGAACGGCGTGCGGCTCGCGCAGCGCCTGGGCGTGGAGCTGACGACGTTCCCGGGCGTGGGCCACGGCGTGGGCTTCGAGCGGCCCGACGAGCTGACCGCTCTGATCGAGGAGTTCTTCGAGCCCTACAGGTCGTCGAGCAGGGAGTGGCCCAGCGAGGCGAGCGAGGTCGGGCCGAGCGGCTCGAGCGCCGCCGCCGCCTCGTCGGCGTAGCGCCGGGCCGCCGCCACCGAGTCGGCCACCCCCGTCGACGCGCGCACGATGCCGCGGGCCTTGTCGCGCTCGGGCTGGTCGAGCGGCTTGCCCAGCAACGTGCGCAGCTCGGGCCCGAGGACCGGATCGGCCAGCGCCCGGATGACGGGCAGGGTGTAGACGCCTTCCACCAGGTCGTTGCCCGCGGGCTTGCCCAGCTCGGCGTCGGTGCCCACCACGTCGAGGATGTCGTCGCGGATCTGGAAGACCATGCCGAGCGCCTCGCCGTACCGGGTGAGCGCCTCGACGGCCGTTCGCTCCAGGCCGCCGGTGAGCGCCCCGATGCGGCAGGCGGTGGCCAGGAGGGAGGCGGTCTTGCCCCGGATCGAGCGCAGGTAGGCCTCCTCGGTGCGCTCGACGGAGAACGCCGTCTGCAGCTCGCCCACCTGCCCCTCGCACAGCCGGCCGATGGTGGCAGCGAGGAGGGCAGCCACCTCCGTGCCCAGCGAGGCAGCGATCTCGGAGGCCCGCGCCAGCAGGAAGTCGCCGGCCAGGATGGCCACGAGGTTGCCCCAACGGGCGTTGACGCTCTGCACGCCCCGGCGACTCGATGCTTCGTCCATCACGTCGTCGTGGTAGAGAGAGCCCAGGTGCACGAGCTCGACCGCGATGCCGCCCTGCAGCACCGCCTCTCCTGGTTGCTGCCCGCCCGTGGCGGCGGCGGCCAAGGCGAGCGCCGGGCGCAGGCGCTTGCCGCCCGCCCCGATGAGGTGGCCCGCCACCTCGGCCAGGAAGGGATCGTCGGAGGCCACCGCATCCCGCAGCCCCTGCTCCAGGCGCCGCAGGTCGTCCTCCAGCGAGGGAAGGTTCACGAGCGTGGCGATGTTGACCACTGGCTCAGGACCTGCGGAGCGACAGGACAGCAGGGACGGGGCCGGCCGGGCCGGGTCCCCAGCCGACAACGCGACGAATCGTCAGGCGAAGAGCCATCGGTTCAGACAGTAGGCCGGCCCGCCGATCAAGCGACAGGTGAGACAGAAGGGGGCATGACTGCAACGAACGACCCACGGATAGACTGATCCCAAGGCCTCGCCGCTAAGGAGGCGGTCTCTTTGTTCGAACGCTTCACCGACCGGGCTCGACGGGTCCTCGTGCTTGCGCAGGAGGAAGCGCGGCTCCTCAACCACAATTTCATCGGGACCGAGCACATCCTGCTCGGCCTGATCCACGAGGGGGAGGGGGTCGCGGCGAAGGCGCTCGAGTCGTTGGGCATCTCGCTGGAGGCCGTTCGGGAGAAGGTCGAGGAGACGATCGGGCCCGCCGGGTCGTCCACCACGGGGTCGCCGCCGTTCACGCCCCGGGCCAAGAAGGTCCTGGAGCTCTCGCTGCGCGAGGCGCTCCAGCTGGGCCACAACTACATCGGCACCGAGCACATGCTGCTCGGGCTGGTGCGCGAGGGCGAAGGCGTGGCCGCTCAGGTCCTCGTCAATCTGGGCGCCGACCTCAGCCGGGTGCGCCAGCAGGTCATCCAGCTGCTCTCCGGCTACGCGGGCGGCAAGGAGGGCGCCACCGCGGGTGCCGGGGCGGGCACCGCGGGGAGCGGCGAGACGCCGTCGGGCTCGCCCGTCCTCGACCAGTTCGGCCGCAACCTCACCCAGCTGGCCAGGGAGAAGAAGCTCGATCCGGTCATCGGGCGAGACCGTGAGATCGAGCGGGTCATGCAGGTGCTGTCCCGCCGCACCAAGAACAACCCGGTCCTCATCGGTGAGCCCGGCGTGGGCAAGACCGCCATCGTCGAGGGGCTCTCGCAGCGCATCGTCAACAACGACGTGCCCGAGACGCTCAAGGGCAAGCAGCTCTACACCCTCGACCTGGGTGCGTTGGTGGCGGGGTCCCGCTACCGGGGCGACTTCGAGGAGCGGCTGAAGAAGGTCCTGAAGGAGATCCGCACCCGAGGCGACATCATCCTGTTCATCGACGAGCTGCACACGCTCGTGGGAGCAGGCGCCGCCGAGGGCGCCATCGACGCCGCCTCGATCCTCAAGCCCATGCTGGCCCGGGGCGAGCTCCAGACCATCGGGGCCACCACGCTCGACGAGTACCGCAAGCACCTGGAGAAGGACGCCGCCCTGGAGCGGCGGTTCCAGCCCATCAAGGTGGAGGAGCCCACGCTCAGCCACACCATCGAGATCCTGAAGGGCCTGCGCGACCGCTACGAGGCCCACCACCAGGTCACGATCACCGACCAGGCGCTGGTGGCGGCGGCCAACCTGGCCGACCGCTACATCTCCGACCGCTACCTGCCCGACAAGGCCATCGACCTCATCGACGAGGCCGGGTCGCGGCTGCGCATCCGCCGCATGTCCACGCCCTCCGACTTCAAGTCGCTGGAGGACGAGATCGGCTCGGTGCGTCGGCAGAAGGAGGCCGCCATCGAGGCCCAGCGCTTCGACGAGGCCAAGCTCCTCAACGAGAAGGAGAAGGAGCTGGCCGAGCGCAAGGCCGAGAAGGAGGCCGAGCTTCGAGCAGGTGGCGACAACCTCTTCGACGTCGTCGACGAGGAAGTGATCGCCGAGGTGCTGGCCAACTGGACCGGCATCCCCGTCACCCAGCTCACCGAGGAGGAGACGGCCAAGCTCCTGCGCATGGAGGAGGAGCTGCACAAGCGGGTCATCGGCCAGGAGGACGCCATCAGGGCGCTGTCCCGGGCCATCCGCCGCACCCGGGCCGGGCTCAAAGACCCCAAGCGGCCGTCGGGCTCGTTCATCTTCCTGGGGCCGACCGGCGTGGGGAAGACCGAGCTGGCCAAGGCGCTGGCCGAGTTCCTGTTCGGCGACGAGTCGGCGCTCATCCAGCTCGACATGTCGGAGTACATGGAGAAGCACACGGTCTCGCGGCTGGTGGGCTCGCCCCCCGGCTACGTCGGCTACGAGGAGGGCGGCCAGCTCACCGAGGCCGTGCGCCGCAAGCCGTTCTCGGTGGTGCTGTTCGACGAGATCGAGAAGGCCCACCCCGACGTGTTCAACACGCTGCTGCAGATCCTGGAGGACGGCCGCCTGACCGACTCGCAGGGCCGCACGGTCGACTTCAAGAACACGGTGCTGATCATGACCTCCAACCTGGGCACGGCCGACCTGCGCAAGGCGTCGGTGGGCTTCGCCAAGACCACGGAGGCGGTCACCTACGAGCGGATGAAGGAGAAGGTGAACGAGGCGCTCAAGCAGCACTTCCGGCCCGAGTTCCTCAACCGCATCGACGAGACGATCGTGTTCCACGAACTGACCAAGGACGAGGTCACCCAGATCGTCGACCTGATGATCCGCCGGGTCCAAGAGCAGCTCGAGGGGCAGGGGCTGGGCTTCGAGCTCACGCCCGCAGCCAAGCTGCTGCTGGCGGACAAGGGCTACGACCCCACCCTGGGGGCCCGCCCGCTTCGTCGGGCCATCCAGCAGGTGGTCGAAGACCCGCTGTCGGAGCGCATCCTGTGGAAGGAGTTCCGGGCGGGGGAGACGATCATCGTCGACGCCGAGAACGGCGAGGTGGTGTTCCGGTCGGTGGAGGGCTTCGAGCCCCCGCCGGTCGAGCTCGCCGGCACCGGCCCCGCCTCGGAGTAGTCCAAGGACTCCCTCCCCGCTTTCGGCGGAATGTCGCACCAGGGATGCAAGATTCCGTCGAAAAGCGTGCGGCGGGGTGGCGGTTTATCGGTGTGCTCCATTTACGTAGAACGGCCGCTTCTGTCGTTATGCTGTGGGCCTCAAGAGCGACAGGTGGGGGAAGCCGTGGGCGAAGCTCGTGAGGCACGTGCGGAGGCTGCAGCGGAGAAGGCGCGCCGCAAGGCAATGCGCCCTTGGTACAAGAAAAAGCGGACGTGGGTGCTGGGCATCCTCGGGGTGGTCGTCGTCGTAGCGCTCGCGGGCGGCGGAGGGGGCGATGACGATCGGTCAGGCGACGCGGCATCCGAGGCCGACTCTTCGTCGCGGAATACCGAGAATCCGCCCGTCCAGGACGTCACGGTAACCGTGTGCGAGCCGGGCCAGTTCGGGCCGACGGTGAAGGTGCGCATCACAAACCATTCTTCGAAGCGCTCGAACTATCTCATCTCTGCGAATCTCGAGAACGCGAACGGCGACAAGGTGGGAGAGGCGAACGGGGCGTCGAACAACGTGGACGCCGGGCAGACCGCTGAGTCCGACCTGCTTGCATCGGCGAGCGGTGAGTTCACTCGCTGCGTGGTCAAGAATGTCGAGCGGTTTGCGTCGTCGTAGCGACCGCCCGTTCCTTGCGGCGAATGCCGCACCACGATGCAGGATTCCGCCGCAAAGTGATCGAGGCGAACGACGAAGGCCCCTGCCCGGGAGGGCAGGGGCCTCGTGCGCGCCTCGCTTCTGCGCTACAGGGTGTCGACCTTGAGCAGCGACTCCTTGACTGCGTCGCGGTCGTCGTAGTTGTTCCAGTCCGACGTGGCCGTTCTCGTCAGGGCGTCCCGCACGTCGATCACCGAGGCCGCGGAGTTGTGGGCCAGGTAGAGCGCGGCGGCGCCTGCCACGTGCGGTGCCGCCATGGACGTGCCGCTGATCGTGTTGTAGCCGCCCCCCTTCCAGGTGGAGCGGATGCACACGCCCGGAGCGATGATGTCGACGTCGGTGCCGTGGTTGGAGAAGTCGGCAAAGGTGTCGTCTCGGTCGGTGCGGCAGGTCGAGGAGGCGAGCTCACCGCCTTTGCCGTCGAAGTCGGCCAGGGCCGAGACCGTGATCACCTCGTCGTAGGCGGTGGGCACGTGTCGGGCGGCGTCGTCGCTCTCGTTGCCCGCAGCCACGACGAACGTCACCGCGTCGTCGGCGTCGCAGATCGCCCGGTGCAGGCCTCCGTCGTCGCACCCCGTGTCGCTGCCGCCGCCGCCGAGGCTCATGTTGGCGACCTTGATGTTCTTGGCCACGGCGTTGGCCTTCACCCAGTTGATGCCACAGATGATCGAGGACCAGGTGCCGGAACCGGCGTTGTTCAGCACGCGCACCGCGTACAGCGGGACGCCGGGGGCCACGCCCACCACGCCGCTGGTGTTGTTCTTCGCCCCGATGGTCCCCGCCACGTGCGTGCCGTGGCCGTTGCCGTCGTTCCAGGACGAGCCGGTGGAGCAGTTGTAGCCGCCGACCACGTTGAGGTCGGGGTGCCTCTCGATCCCCGTGTCGATGACGGCGACCGCAGGGCCGGTCAGGTCGAGGCCGGGCTCCGCGTCGACGTACACCCGGTCGATGCCGGTGGGGGGCAGCTGCGGAGGCTGCGTCGTGTTGCCCGCCGGCTTGGCGGCGGTGTGCACGTAGCGGTCGGGCACCACGGCGGCCACCCGCGGATCGCCGGCCGCCTTGGCGGCTGCCGCCGAGGACATGCGGGCGGCGTAGCCGCGCGCCGCATGGCCGTACACGTGCGAGACCTCGGCCCCGAGCCGTCGGCCGTGGTCGGCCGCCACCTCGTGGGGCGCCACGCCTGCCGCCACCGTGACGATCCACGCCCCGGGCACCACGTCGTCGGGCGGGGCGGCGCCGGCGCCGGTCGATGCCAGCGGCACCACCGCCGCCACCAGTGCGAGTGCCGCTGCCGTCCCCAGTCGCTTGGAAGCCATGGGGCCACTGTACGGACGAGGTGCGACAGTTTCGATCGCCCGTCCGGGTCATTTCGGACATTCCGTCTGGGCTAGTCACGCGGGCAGGCCCCGGCATCGACGCGGCCCGGGCCTGCCCGCTGTCTTTGTCCTCGGCTCAGGTGCCCACGCAGACCTTCAGGTGGTACTGGATCGGGCCCGAGTGCACGCCCGCCGTCACCGGCCCGAGCCCTGTGCTTGTTAATGTGCTGGGCACCGAGCTGAATGTGGAGAGCTTCGACTTCACGACGGAGCAGCTTGTGAACACGGCTCCGCCGGCCACGATGAACTGCGTGGCCCCCGCGTTGCAGCTCTGGCCCCCCAGCGCGTCGGGCGTGGCGAGTGCGACGCCGCTCACGCCGCCTGTCGACACCAGCAGGCTTCCGGCGATCACGAAGGCGAACCGGTGGCCGAAGGCGCTGGTGCCCGTACCGGCCGCATGCCCGCAGTAGCCCATCACGAGCCCCGACATGTTCGGGCAGCCACCCACCACGTGCGACAGCACGAACGACGCAAGCGTTGGCTGGCGGACCCGCGCCTGCGGAGGCAGCGGTGTGGCGGTCGCCGGATTGAAGAGCGGCACGGAGAGCCACGCAATCTGCACGCCTCCGCACAGCTTGGGCTGTGGGCAGACCGATGGGTCGACGCCAAGGCCCGCGACGCAGACCGTGGTGCTGCCGACACTGACGGACTTGCAGTACAGCTTGCCGTCCTGGTCGGTGTGGTCGTGAGTGCCTGTTGTGCAGTCGCCGCACGTCGTCGCCGGTGTGACCCCTGTGCAGATGTGGGCCGATGCCGGTGAAGGCGCGGCGCCGGTGGCGAGCACGGTGGCGAAGAGCGTGACCAAGACGAGCAGCACCCAGCGGTGCCGGATTCCCCCCATTGCTTCCCCCCTTCGTCGCGTGGCCGATCGGCCACGGTCGACCCCGGCCCGGTTGGGCGCGGTTGTCCGAATTGTCCCATATTCGGGGCGACTCGGCCTCGGGTCGCCGGCGCAAGGCCGGGCTAGTCTCCGCCGCCGTGCACGAGCGGATGCCCAGGGGGCCTGACGGATTGGGTGCGGCGGCGAACGTCCTCGGCACTGCGTAGCGTGCGCCGGCTCGCCCGCGCCGCCGCGGCGCTGCTGCTCCTCGCCGCCTGTCGCGTGGAGACGACGGTGGCCGTCGACGCCGACGCCGACGGCTCCGGTCGGGTGCAGGTGGAGGTCGCGCTCGACCGGGAGGCTGCCCGACGGGTGCCCGACCTGGCCGGCCAGCTGCGGGTGGACGACCTTCGTGCTGCGGGCTGGGAGGTCGAGCGACCGCAGCGGGCCGACGGCGGCGGCCTCACCGTCCGGTTGGCCAAGCCGTACCGCACGCCGGCCGAGGCGGTCGAGGCGATCGAGGAGCTGAGCGGCTCGAACGGCCCGTTCCGCGACTTCCGACTGCGCCGGGACCGCTCGTTCCTGCGCACGACGACGGCGATCAGCGGCACCGTCGACCTGCGGGGCGGCCTGGAGGCCTTCGGAGACGAGGCCCTGCGGGAGCAGCTCGGGGGCTCGCTCCTCGGGTTCGACCCCGCCGAGCTCGAAGGCCAGCTGGGCACGCCGCTGTCCCGCGTCTTCGCCTTCCGGGTGGTGGCGCGGCTGCCGGGAGACGTGTCCTCCAACGCGCCGTCTACCGCCGACGGCGACGCTGTGTGGCGCCCGCTCTTGGGTGAGCGGGTGGTGCTCACGGCCAAGGCCGAGCGCTGGAACGTGCGCAACATCGCGGCAGCCACCGTCTCGGTGGCCGCTGCCGTGGGGCTCGGGGTGGTGCTGGTGCGGCGCCGGTCGGAACCATCCCGATAACTGTCACACCCCCTCGTCATACTGCGCCCCATGCCCAAGTTGCGCACCGTCCACCGCTGCACGGAGTGCGGCGGCGCTTCGCCCCGCTGGTCGGGGCGGTGCGGGTCGTGCGGAGCTTGGAACAGCCTCGTGGAAGAGGTGGAGGAGGCGCGACCGGCCGGGGTCGCGTCGAGGTCGGGGCCGGCCGACCGTCCTGTGCCCCTCCACGAGGTCGATCTCCAGCAGTGGTCACTCCGGCCCACCGGCATCCACGAGCTCGACCGGGTGCTGGGCGGCGGGCTGGTCCCGGGGTCGGTCACGTTGCTCGGGGGCGAGCCGGGCATCGGCAAGTCCACGCTCCTGCTGCAAGCCGTGTCCTCGCTCGCGCAACGTGGCGCCCGGTGCCTCGTGGTGTCGGCCGAGGAGTCGAAGCAGCAGGTGCGGGTGCGGGCCGACCGGCTCGGCGTGCGGGAGCCGACCGTCTGGCTCGCCTCGGAGACGTCCTTGCCCCACATCGTGGCGGCCGTGGGCGAGGTCGTCCCCGATGTCCTCGTGGTCGACTCCGTGCAGACGATCCACGACCCGGAGCTGGGCTCGACGCCGGGGTCGGTCGTGCAGGTGCGCGAGTGCGCCCAGCAGCTCGTGCGCGTGGCCAAAGAGCGCGGCACCGCCACCGTGCTCGTGGGCCACGTCACCAAAGACGGGGCGCTGGCCGGCCCGCGGGCGCTCGAGCACGTCGTCGACACCGTGCTCTCCTTCGAGGGCGATCGCCACCACGCCCTCCGGCTGTTGCGGGCGGTGAAGCACCGGTTCGGGCCCACCGGGGAGCTGGGCCTCTTCGAGATGGCCGAGACGGGGTTGGTCGGGGTGCCCGACCCCAGCGGCCTCCTCCTCGGCGACCGCTGCGTCGGCCTCGACGGCTCGGCGGCGCCCGGATCGGTCGTGGTGCCCGCCATGGAGGGCAACCGACCGCTCCTCGTCGAGCTCCAGGCGCTCGTCGCCCGCACGTCGCTGCCCCAGCCACGCCGGTCGGCCCAGGGCCTCGACGCCGGCCGGTTGGCGCTCCTCGTGGCCGTCCTCGAACGTCGGGTCGGCCTCTCCTTGGTCGGTGCCGACGTCTACGCGTCGGCGGTCGGCGGCGTGCGGGTGGTCGAGCCCGCCGCCGACCTGGCGTTGGGGCTGGCGCTGGCGAGCGCGCTGGCCGACGTGCCGGTGCCGCCTGGAGTGGTGGCCTGCGGGGAGGTCGGCTTGGCGGGTGAGGTGCGCCAGTCGGCCCACACGCCTCGGCGGCTGGCGGAAGCCGCCCGCCTCGGCTTCGGGCGTGCGGTGGTGCCTGTGTCCACGCCCGATTCCGCCTGCCCGCCCGCACTCGAGCCGGTGCGGGTGAGCACGCTCGCCCAGGCGGTCACCCGGCTCGGCTTGCTCCCCTCGAAGTAGGCTTGCCCCATGCTGGCCCGGCGCAGCGCGGCCATGATCGAGGCCCTGGCTGCCGTTGCCCCCGGTCGTCCCCTGCGGGAAGGCCTCGATCGCATCCTGCAGGCCAGCATGGGCGCCCTCATCGTCGTCGGCGACGGCCCCGACGTCCTCTCCATCTGCTCGGGCGGGTTCCTCCTCGACGCAGAGTTCACGCCCCAGCGCCTCTCCGAGCTGGCGAAGATGGACGGCGCCATCGTCCTGGCGCCCGACGCCAGCCGGATCGCGCGCGCCAACGTGCACCTCGTGCCCAACCCCAACGTGCCCACCACCGAGACCGGCACCCGGCACCGCACGGCCGAGCGGGTGGCCCGGTCGATCGACGTGCCGGTCATCTCGGTGTCGGAGGACATGTCCGTCATCGCCGTCTACCGCGGCGACATGAAGCACCCCTTGGAGCCGATCCCTCGCCTCCTCAGCCGGGCCAACCAGGCGCTCCAGACGCTGGAGCGCTACAAGAACCGCCTCGACGCGGTGAGCAGCGCCCTCTCCGCCCTGGAGGTCGAGGACCTCGTCACGGTGCGCGACGTCGTCACCGTGCTCCAGCGGGCCGAGATGGTGCGGCGCATCGCCGAGGAGGTCGACGGCTACATCGTCGAGCTGGGTACCGACGGGCGCCTCGTGCTCCTCCAGCTCGAGGAGCTGATGGGCGGGGTGGAGGACGACCGCCGCCTCGTCATCAAGGACTACTTCCTGGAGACGGCGAGCTGGCGGCTCGACCAGGCCATGGAAGCGCTGTCGGAGCTGGGCACCGAAGACCTGCTCGACCTCAAGACCGTGGTCGAGGTGCTGCACCTGCCCGACGGGGCGGGCGAGCTCGACACCAGCCTGCAGCCACGCGGGTACCGCCTGCTGTCGAAGATCCCCCGCCTGCCCGACGGGATCGTCGACAAGATCGTGGCCCGCTTCGGCAACCTCCAGAAGCTCATGCGGGCCGGCATCGACGAGCTCGACGACGTGGAGGGCGTGGGCGACGTGCGGGCCCGGGCCATCAAGGAAGGGCTGTCCCGGCTGGCCGAGACGAGCATCCTCGACCGCTACTCGTGAGCCGGGTCGCGCTGCCCTCGGGCACGCCCGGCGAGCTGGTCGAGGCGCCGTCGGGCTCGCCGCGACGTGGCGTCGTGGTGGCGCCCGACATCATGGGCCTGCGCCCGCTGTTTGACGACCTGTGCGCCCGCTTGGCCGCCGAGCACGACTGGACGGTGTGCGCGGTGGAGCCGTTCCCCGGCCGCGAGGACCTGCCGGTCGAGGTGCGGTTGCAGACGCCGCTCGATCCCGAGCGGGTGCTGGCCGACCTGGTGGCGGCGGCCGACGAGACCAGGGCTGAGCGCGTCGCCGTGCTCGGCTTCTGCCGGGGCGGGATGCACGCCTTCCAGGCGGCGGGCACCGGCCGGTTCGACCGGGCCGTGGCGTTCTACGGGATGATCCGCGTGCCCGAGGAGTGGCGCCCCGGTCGGCGCGAGCCCTTGGAGGAGCTGGCCCGTCCGGAGGCCTGCCCCACGCTCGCCGTCCTGGGCGGGCGCGACTCGTACACGCCGGCCGACGACATCGAGGCACTGCGCACACTGGCCAACGTCGAGATCGCCTTCTACCCCGAGGCCGACCACGGCTTCGTCCACGACCCGGCCCGGCCCACCCACCGGGCCGACGACGCCGCCGACGCCTGGCGCCGGGTGGCCCACTTCCTGGCCTGAGCCCTCCGGGCGCAGAGCGGCGGCTACGTGGCTCGCCGCGTGAGCTGGAGCCGGTCGGTGATCTGGTATCGCCGGTCGGTCTGCACCAGCCAGCCCAGGCGCACGAAGGCGGCGATGGCCTTGTTCACGCGCTCTCGGGAGGCGCCCACCATGCTCGCCAGCTCCTCCTGGGTCACCGGCAGCGTGAACTCGTCGTGGTCGCCCGCGATCTCCAGCAGCCGTTTGGCGGTGCGCCCGGTCACGTCGAGGAACACGGTGTCGGCCAAGGCCTCGTCGGTCACCCGCAGGCGGCGGGCGAACAGCCGGACCACGTGCCACAGCAACCGCGGCTGCTCCTCGAAGACGAGTCGCACGGCCTCGTAGGGCACGCCCAGCAGCTCGCTCGGCTCCAGCGCCCGGGCCTCGGCCGAGCGCCCCTCCCCGTCGAACAGGCTCATCTCGCCGAAGAGGTCGCCCTCCTCCATGAGCGCCACGACCGACTCGCGGCCGTCGGGCGACCGCTTGGCGATGGCGATGCGTCCGTTGCGCACCACGTACAGCTCGTCGGCCTCGTCGCCCTCGTGGAACACCACGTCGTTGCGTCGCAGGTCGTGCACTCGGGCGGAACGGGCGACTTGCTCCACCACGGCGGCGTCGAACGCACTGAAGAGCTCCGACCGGGCCAACAGAGCGGCGTGCATGCGGCGGCGAGCCTACGTCGAGTTGTGGATGTGCGGCGACCTCCGTACCCTTGGGGCATCCCTGCTGCGTCTCGTCCTTGGGAGAGGTATGCCGTTCGACGTCGGTGACAAAGTTGTCTACCCCCATCACGGTGCCGCCACCATCGAGCGCCGGGAGAAGAAGGAGGTCTTCGGGGAGACGCGGGAGTACCTCGTGCTCAAGCTGGCCTACGGCGACCTCACGCTGATGGTGCCGTGCGACAACACCGACGAGGTGGGGCTGCGCGAGGTCATCAACGACGAGGAGGTCGAGGAAGTGTTCGCCGTCCTTCGCAAGAAGGAGGCGCGCATGCCCACCAACTGGTCGCGTCGGTACAAGAACCACGTCGAGAAGCTGAAGTCGGGCGACATCTACCAGGTGGCCGAGGTCGTGCGGAACCTCTCGATCCGCGACAAGGACAAGGGCCTGTCGGCGGGCGAGAAGCGCATGCTCACCCGGGCCCGCCAGATCCTCGTCTCCGAGCTGACCTTCGCCATCGGCGTCTCCGAGGAAGAGGCGGAGAAGAAGCTGAACGACGCGCTGCCGTAGTTACAGCAGCGTCACCCGGGCGCCGATGGTACAGACGGCATGTTCGTCGAGATCGTCCGCCTCTTCGTCGTCTTCCTCGCCACCGCCGGCGGCTTCGCCCTCGGGGAGGCGGCGGGCGCGCCCGACGGCAACGGGCCCATCGTCGGCGCCACCCTCGGTGCCTGCATCGGCTACGTAGCAGGCGGCCTGCTGGGCCGGCTGCTACGCCAGGCCATGCACACGGCGGAGTCGCGGATCGAGCAGGCCCCCGCCGCCCGCCTCTTCGCAGGCGCACTGGGCGGCATCGCCTTCGGCGGCTTGGCCGCCGTCGTCGGCGTGCCGGCCGTCGCCCTGCTGCCCACCCAGGCGGGTTGGGCCGTGCTCGGCCTCGTCGTCTGGCTCGGCGCCTACCAGGGCTACCTGCTCGGCGCCCGCAAGAGCGAGGAGCTGCTGGCCATGGCGGGCCTGTCCAGTCGTCCCCTCGTGCGGGCCACGCCCCTCGGCCCCCAGCCGGAGCCCGACGCCGTCCTCGTCGACACCAGCGCGGTGATCGACGGGCGGCTGCTCTCCCTGGCCCGGGCGGGCTTCCTGCGCGACGCCCTGCTCCTCCCGCAGTTCGTGCTGGACGAGCTCCAGACCATCGCCGACGCCCAGGATCCCGTGCGCCGCCGCCGCGGCCGGGCGGGACTCGAGCTGCTCGAGGCTCTGCGGCACTTCCCGGGCACGGAGGTCCACGTGCTCGACGCCGAGGTGCCCGAGTACGACGAGGTCGACGCCAAGCTGGTGGCGCTGGCCAAGCGCCTGGGCGTGCGCCTCCTCACCGTCGACAGCGCCCTCCAGAGGGTGGCCGAGGTCCAAGGCGTGCAGTGCCTCAGCCTCCACCGCCTGAGCGACGGTCTGCGCCCTGTGTACAAGGCGGGCGAGATCATCCGCCTGCCCATCGCCAAGGAGGGCCGCGAGCCCGGCCAGGGGGTGGGCTACCTGGACGACGGCACCATGGTCGTGGTGGCCGACGCCACCTCGCTGGTCGGCCAGGAGGTCGACGTCCGCATCACCGGCAACGTCCAGACCTCCGTGGGACGGATGCTGTTCGCCTCCCTCGTCGCCTGACGGTTCCGGTGCCAGAACGGCGAAGCGGTAGCGTCTGCCCGCGATGCGGGTGTGGGCGATCGTGGTGGCGGCGGGCCGGGGCGATCGCTTCGGCGGCCCCAAGCAGTACGCCCCGCTCGACGGCCGCCGGGTGCTCGACTGGTCCCTCGACGCCTGCCGGGCCACCTGCGACGGCGTCGTCCTCGTGGTGCCGCCCGAGCGGGTGGGCGATCCCGAGCCCGCCGACGCCGTGGTGGCGGGCGGGGCCACCCGGGCCGACTCGGTGCGGTCGGGCCTGGCCGCCGTGCCCGACGACGCCGAGGTGATCGTGGTGCACGACGCCGCCCGTCCCTGGGCGTCGCCCGCGCTGTTCCGGGCGGTCGTCGACGCCGTGCACGACGGCGCCGTGCCCGCCCTCCGGCTGTCGGACACGGTGAAGCGGGTGGAGGGCGACCGCGTGGTGGAGACGCTCGACCGCGCCACGCTGGTAGCGGTGCAGACGCCGCAGGCCTTCCGGGCCGACGTGCTGCGCAAGGCCCACGCCTCCGGTGCGGAGGCCACCGACGACGCCGCCTTGGTGGAGCAGCTCGGAGGCGTCGTGGTGGTGGTCCCGGGCGAGCCCGGCAACCGCAAGATCACCCACGCGGGCGACGTATGAGGGTCGGCATCGCCGTCGACGTGCACCCCTTCGCCGACGGACGACGCCTGGTGCTGGGCGGCGTGCCGTTCGAGGGCGAGCGCGGCCTGGCGGGCCACAGCGACGCCGACGTGGTGGCCCACGCCTCCGCCGAAGCGCTCCTGGGTGCCGCAGGCCTGGGCGACCTCGGGGCCCACTTCCCCGACACCGATCCGCAGTGGCGCGGGGCCGACAGCATCGCCCTGCTGGCCGAAGTCGCCCGCCGGCTGGCCGAGGCGGGCTGGCGTACCGGCAACGTCGACTGCTCCGTGGTGCTGGAGGCGCCCCGGCTGGCGCCCCACCGGGCCGCCATGGAGGCCCGCCTGTCGGCTGCCGCGGGCGGCCCCGTGTCCGTCAAGGCCACCCGCCCCGAGCACCTGGGGGCCCTGGGCCGGGGAGAGGGGGTGGCATGCCTGGCCGTCGCCCTGGTCCTCCCCGCCGACGACCGCCCCTGAAGGCCGAGGAGCGGCCCCGCCGCCCGCCGCCCCGGGGCCTCGGGGGCGAGCAGGTCGAGGGCCGCCGGGCGGTGCGGGAGCTGCTGGCGGCGGGCCGCCGCCGCGTGCGGGAGCTGTGGCTGGCCGAAGGGACCGAGGACTCGCCCCTCCTGGCCGAGATCGCCGACCTGGCTCAGGCCAAGCGGGTGACCGTGAAGCGGGTGGGCCGAGGCCGGCTCGACGGCGCCGCCCGAACGGAGGCGCCCCAGGGCGTCCTCGCCTATGCCGACCCCCTGCCGGAGGTCGACCTGGACGACCTGGCCCGCCCCGACGCCTTCCTCCTGTGCCTCGACGGCGTCACCGACCCGCACAACCTCGGCGCGCTCCTGCGCACGGCCGACTGCGCGGGGGTGACGGGCGCCGTGGTCCCCCGCCACCGAGCCGCCCACGTGACGCCCACGGCGGCCAAAGCGGCTGCGGGCGCAATCGAGCATGTGCCCATGGCCGTCGTCCCCGGAATCCCGACGGCGCTGCGCCGCCTCCAAGGCCTCGGCGTGTGGACCGTGGGCTTGGACGCCGCCGCCGACCGCAGCCTCTTCGACCTCGACCCCGATCTGGCCCGCGGCCCGGTCGCTCTCGTGCTCGGGGCCGAGGGGACGGGGCTCTCACGGCTGGCCCGCCAACGCTGTGACCTGCTGGTTTCCGTGCCACAGCACGGGCACATCGCCTCGCTCAACGTCTCCGCCGCCGGGGCCGTGGCCTGCTTCCAGGTGGCCCGCCTGCGCGCTTCCTGACGAGCGCCCGAATTCTTTGGCGGCATTTGGGCGGCCTTGTTGGCATTTGGTGTGCAACTTCCGCGCTCCCGACTAGCCTGTGACCATTGACACCCAGGTACATGGGTGGTTACAAATGACTAGGCCCCCTCGGATAGATACCGAGAACGGGGTGGTTGGACCACCGTCACAGCATTCAGGAGCACACCACATGGCCCTTCGCCTCGATCTCGTCTCCTTGAACGATCTGTCCGATGTGGACCTGGTGGCCCGCTTCCACCACGGAGACGCCGAGGCGCTCCAGATCCTCCTCCAGCGGTACCGCCGCTTCGCCCGAGCGAAGGCGCGCGGCTACTTCCTCGTCGGCGCCGACTCCGACGACATCGAGCAGGAGGGCATGATCGGCCTGTACAAGGCGGCGCGCGACTACAACCCCGAGCGCCAGGCCAGCTTCCGGGCCTTCGCCGAGCTGTGCATCACCCGGCAGGTGATCACCGCCATCAAGACGGCCACCCGCCAGAAGCACCAGCCGCTCAACCAGTACGTGTCGATCTCCGGCGTCCGCGGCAGCGACGACCCCACCGAGCGCTCGGTGGAGGACCTGCTGGGCGAGAACCACCAGCTGGCCGACCCGGCCGACGAGGTGGTCTCCAACGAGCGGATGGCGGAGATGCGCCAATCGATGACCGAGATGCTGTCGGGCCTCGAGGTCGACGTGCTGCGGCTCTACGTCGAGGGCAAGTCGTACCAGGAGATCGGCGAGCAGCTGGGCCGCCATGTGAAGTCGATCGACAACGCCCTCCAGCGCATCAAGCGCAAGCTCGACGTCCACCTCTCGGAGCGGGCGCTCGACGAGGCCGTCGCCGTCTGAACCACTCGCTCGGCCGCCGGCCGAGGGTGCTTGAACTGCATGGGGCAGGCTGGCAGGGTGTCGGGGATGGCACTTTCCGACCGCGATCGGGCGATCCTCGATTTCGAACGTTCGTGGTGGCTGGAGCCGGGGCCGAAGGAAGTGGCGATCAAGG
>DATAAM010000210.1:0-1687 GCA_036260075.1 Acidimicrobiales bacterium | reverse complement strand
CAGAAGATCATCAACGAGGAGGTGTCAGCGGCCGGGGGGCCCAACCCCTACTACCGCAACCCGATCGGCTACGGCATGGGCGCGCCCACCGTCGTCACCCACGGCAGCGAGAAGCAGAAGCGTCGGTACCTGCGGCCGCTGTTCACCGGCGAGGAGATCTGGTGCCAGCTCTTCAGCGAGCCGGGCGCCGGATCCGACGTCGCCGCCCTGGCCACGCGAGCCGTGCGCGACGGCGACGAGTGGGTGGTGAACGGCCAGAAGGTGTGGACCACGCTGGCCCACGTGTCCCGGTGGGGGATGCTCGTGGCCCGCACCGACCCCGACCAGCCCAAGCACAAGGGCATGACCTACTTCGTCGTCGACATGCACGCGCCGGGCGTGGAGGTGAAGCCGCTGCGGCAGATCACCGGCGACGCCGAGTTCAACGAGGTCTTCTTCACCGACGTGCGAGTGCCCGACGCCAACCGGCTGGGCGACGTGGGCGAGGGCTGGCGGGTGGCGCTCACCACGTTGATGAACGAGCGCGTGTCGATCGGCGGCACGGTGGTGCCGCGGGGGTCCGGTCCCATCGGCGAGGCGGTTCGCCTCTGGAAGGAGCGGGGCTGGACCGACCCCGCCGTGCGCGACCGGCTCATGTCGCTGTGGGTGGCGGTCGAGGTGACGCGCCTCACCAACCTCCGGGCGGCGGCCAACCGGCGCCGGGGCACGCCCGGGCCCGAGGGCTCGACCGCCAAGCTCGCGTTCGCGGAGCTCAACAAGCGCGTCTACGAGCTGTGCATGGAGCTGTTGGGTGCCGAGGGGATGCTGTACGGCAGCTACGAGATGACCCGGCCCGAGGTGGCCATGGGCTCGCCCACCGTGCAGCAGGCGTTCCTGCGCTCGCGGGCCAACTCCATCGAGGGCGGCACGTCCGAGATCATGCGCAACATCCTGGGCGAGCGCGTGCTGGGCCTGCCCGGCGACGTCCGCGTCGACTTAGAGCTGCCCTGGAGCCAAGTCCCCCGCAGCTGACCCGTTTGCTTCGGGCGTTCTGGTGGGGGGCCGGAAGGAGCGTCAGCGGAGGCCGAGGCGGCGAGCGCAGCCGGGGAACTGTCCCCAGCCCGAGCGGGCCACGAGCCGTTGGGCGGCGCTCAGCTGCGTGCCGTAGTCGTGGTCGCTGGGGAGGCCGGCGAAGCCGAGGCTGCGCCACGTGCCCACCGAGAACTGGAAGAAGCCGTAGTACGGCGCGCCGGTGTCGTTGCGCATGCCCGACTCGCAGCGGGCGAGCGCCGCCCACACGTCGCCCGAGGGCGGGGCGGCGACAGGCGGCCGGGCCCGGGCCCGGCTCCGGGACGCCCGGGCGGGGAGGGCCGTGCCCGGACGCGGCGCCACCGCGCCGCGCACCTCTTCGAGGCTGGCCATGGTCCGGTGGAATCCGAGGGGGGATGCCGCGGGCGCCACGATGTGGCGCGGGGCACCGTGGTCGGGAGCGCCGCAGGCCGCCACCGCACCGGTGAGCGCGGTGGAGGCAAGCGCGGCGGCCAGTCGCTGCACAGGCGATCACCTCGTGTCGATCGTCGGGCGGCTGCCGCTGCCGCAAGGACGCCGCCGTCCTGCCCGTCAGCCCTTGCCTCCAACCCTCCTACTGTGTAATCATGTAATCAATGAAACGCCAACGGACGCCCACGGAGGTGCACGGGTGGTTCGC
>DATAAM010000209.1:0-1698 GCA_036260075.1 Acidimicrobiales bacterium | reverse complement strand
GGGCCCGTCACGCCGACGGCACGCCGTGGCCGTTCGCTCTGAAGACGGCCTCGTGCAGCACGCTCTTCAGTCTGCGCTGCGCTTTGGCAGCGGCCGCCCGCTTGGGGCGGGAGCGCCCCGACTGGGAGCAGGCGGCGGCCGCGCTCGCCGGCGCCCTCGCCTCTCCGCGCCCCGGCGCCTTCCTGCCCAAGGACCGCTGGGCGATGGACTGGTACTACCCGGTGCTAGTCGGTCTGACGGCCGGCGAAGAGGCCGGTACCCACCTGGCCGACGGACGGCCGCGGTTCGTGATGGAGGCCCTCGGCACGCGCTGTGTCGCCGACCGCCCCTGGGTGACCGCCGCAGAGACGGCCGAGTGCGCCCTGGCCCACGCCGTGGCCGGTCTCGACGACGCGGCCCGCCAGCTTCTCTCTTGGACGAGGCATCTCCGCCACCCCGACGGGAGCTACTTCACGGGGATGGTCCATCCCGAGCGGGTGCACTTCCCGGGCGGCGAGCGGGCCACCTATGGCGGGGCGGCCGTGGTCCTGGCCGCCGACGCCATTGGCGGCCGCGGCCCAGCGTCCGGCCTCTTCCGCGGCGTCGGACTGCCCTCTGTCGTCGTCCCCGAGGTCGGCCCGCGGGCGGTCCGTTAACTGTGTGAGCTGGCGTGTCAAGGGGGTTTGTGTGGCGCGCGCGTCTCCGGTGCTCGTCCTGTCGCTTTGGTGACACGCGGGAATGGGGGGGTTGTGGGGTGTGTTCCTCGACGGCCTGGGGGCGCTCAGCGTTAACTCGGTGCTCGGCGAGACCTATGGCTTCACCGGCGACAACAGCCTTGATTGGACGACCCCCGTCGGTTGGGAGCGCGGTCGGCTCAGTGTTAGAAGGCGCCCCGCGCCCGGCGCGGGGATGCACGGACGTTGCAGGAGCTGACAACCGCGAGATCCTGGTGTTGTTGGTGAACGTTCCCGATCGTCGACCGCCCGGGGGGCGTTCACACGGTGGCGTACACCTCCTCGGGGTCGACGCTGCGCAGCGTGTGGTAGCAGCGGCGGGCGAGCTTGCGGGCCACCGCCAGCGCGGCGAGCTTGCCGTCGTGCCGCTCCTTGACTGAGCTGTAGTAGGCGTAGTCGGGTGCAGCCGGGCGGGCCGAGCACTTGGCCGCCTCGTAGAACGCCCACCGCAGGATGCCCGGGCCTTGGTGGGACAGGTGGCCGCTGGCCCGGTGGGCGTCGGAGGAGTCCACGGTCACGTCGATCCCGGCGTGGCGGACGACCTGCATCGATCGGGAGAACCGACGGCAGTCGCCGAGCTCGGACCAGATCGCCACCGCGGTCAGCCCGCCGATGCCGAAGTGTTGGCGCACCAGAGCCCGGCACGCCGGCTGGCGGGCGGCGAAGCGGGCCAACTGCGCCCGCAGGGGCAACGCCTCGGCGTTGGTGGCCTCGATCATGGCGTAGCTGGTGCGGATCCGCTGTCGTGCCGCGTCGCTCATCGCCAGGTCCGGGTCGCACAGCCGGGCCCTGGTCGCCGACTTCGCGATCTCCCCGTCGGGAACCGGCAGCCCGTGCTGGAACAGCTCGGCGTGGATGCGCTGGACCCACTGCGTGCGCTGATCGACCAGCGACTTGTAGAGCCGGACCCGTTCCCGCCACTCGAGCACGCACTCGGGCGGGATCCACGACTCGGGCAGGTCGCCGTCGGCGAGCAGCGTGCGCA
>DATAAM010000208.1:0-7441 GCA_036260075.1 Acidimicrobiales bacterium | reverse complement strand
GAAGGCCTCGTTCACCTCGTCCAGCTTGATGGTGCGGGAGATCAGCTCGTCCAGCTTCAACTGGCCCGACTTGTAGAGCTCGACCAGCTTGGGGACGTCCTTCTGGACGTTGGACGAGCCGTACCAGCAGCCCTTGATCGTCTTCTCGGCGAGCACAATGCCGAAGAAGGCGGGCAGGGTCACCATCACGTCGAGCTTGGGGACGCCGACGAGGATCGCCTGTCCGCCGCGGCGCGCCATGGTGATGGTCTGGTCGATGGTCTGGGGTAGGCCGATGACCTCGAAGGCCACGTCCGCACCCCGCTGCTCGGTCATGCCCATCACCTGCGAGACGGGGTCGCCCTGGGAGGCGTTGACGGTCGCGGTGGCGCCGAATTCCTTCGCCATCTGCAGCTTGGTCTCGTTCATGTCCACGGCGATGATCTCGCCCGCGCCAGCGATCCGCGCGCCCTGGATGACGTTGAGGCCCACGCCGCCGCAACCCACGACGGCGACGGTGTCGCCCTTGCGGATGTTGGCCGTGTTGAGCGCGGCGCCGGTGCCCGTGAGCACGCCACACCCGATCAGCGCCGCCACCTTCATGTCGAGGTCGTCCGGGATCTTCACGACCCCGCTGGCGGGGACGATCGTCACCTCGCCGAACGTGCCTGACGCCGCCATCTGGGAGAGCGGCGCGCCATGCGACGTCATTCGCGTCGTCCCGTCGAGGAGACCCCCGGACGCGAGCGCGGCGTTGGCGCCCTCGCAGAGGTACCCCTGGTCGCGAGAGCAGAAGAAGCAGTCGCCGCACTGCGGGACCCACGAGATGACCACATGGTCGCCCGGCTTGAGGTCGCTGACCCCCTCGCCGACCTCCTCGATGACGCCGGCGCCCTCGTGTCCGAGGACGATCGGCGGCACCGCCATCATCGTGCCGTTCACCATCGAGAGGTCCGAGTGGCAGACGCCGGACGCGCCCATGCGCAGCTTGACCTCACCGGCGTGAGGCGCCTCGACCTCGACGTCGTCGCGGATCTCCAACGGCTGGCCGATCCCCGACAGAACTGCGGCCTTCGTCATGACTGCTCCCCCTGCGCGTCGAACCCGTTGCCCGACTCTACCGACCCTGCTCGCGGTCTTCCCGTTCGGCTGCCTTCACGGCGTAGCCCAGCACGATGGCGGGCGCGAGCACCAGCGTCGTCGCGGCCAAGGCGACGGTCACGACCGTCGTGGTGGCGCCGCTGAAGCCGCGCACGGCGCCCACTGCGAACGCCACCACGGCCAAGGCCAAGAGGCCGTAGCCGAGCCGTTGGCCCACCTCCGCCCAGCGGGCCGCCTGCTCGCGCTTGGCCCGGACGGGGTCGCTCACAGGACGGCGGCGATCCGGCCGGGGAGGTCGTGCAGCGAGAAGTGCGTGCGGGCCACGGCCCGATTGTGGTCGAGGAGGGATTCATCGGGCGCATCGAGCCAGGCGCGCACAGCCGTGGGCTCGCCCGCATCGAACCACCGGAAGCCGAAGGCGGCCAGCTCCTCGGCCACGGGGTAGCGACGGACGGCCAACGGCCGACGGTGCAGCGCCGATTCGATCACCGGGTTGCCGAAGCCCTCCCACGTGGAGGGGAACGCCACCACGTCGGCCGCTGCGTAGGCGTCCGCCACCTGGCCGGTGGGCAGCCCTCGCAGCACCCGCACCTTCGTGCGCCGCAGCAGCGCGGCCAGCTCGTCGCCGTAGCCCTCCTCGACGGGGCCCACGAGCCAGTACGCGGCGTCGAGCGCCTCGGCCAGCGCCAACGCCGTCGGCACGCCCTTGCGGGCGATGGCGCGGGTGGGCTGCACCACCAGCACGTCATCGTCGGCCACCTCCAGCGTCTTTCGCGTGGTGCCGCGCTCTCCGGGGAACGGGTCGGGGTCGAACGCATTGCGGATCGTCACCGCGCCGATCCCGTGCGCTGCCAGCTGCCTGCGACTGAGGTCGTTGACGGTGACGTGCACCCACGCCGGGTCGTCGGGCGGCGGCGGCAGGTGGGCGAAGCGCTCACGCTGCCACGGCAGGTCGTGATGGTGGAGGACCGCTCGCCTGCCCCGCAGCACCGAGGCCACCACGCGGGCAGCCTCGGGGTTGAGCGGCAGGGAGCAGAGGTTCTCCACCACGACCACGTCGACGTCCTCCAGCGCGGCAGCCACCTCCTCGCGCCTCGGGGACGCGCCCGCGTCGATGGCCAGGCCGGGCAGGAGCACGTCGGCCGTCCCTTCGCCGGCCACGGTCGTGACGTCGAAGCCGAGCCGTCCGAGCGCCCACTGCCACTTGGCCGCCTCGACCGACACGCCGTCGGGCCCGCCCAGGCGGAACGACAGGACGGCGGCGCGCATCCCTCCATTGTCACGGACGCAAAGGTGCTCTAGGGTGCGCGCCGCGGGCGGGGCTTCGACTCCGCAGGAGGGACATATGGCCGGGGGCTGGGGGCGACGACACGTCGACCTGCTCGCCGCATGCGGCGGCGGCATGGCCGTGCTCGCGCTGTTGCTCGTCGTCACGGGCCACCCGCACGCGGCCGTCGGCGCCTGGGCCGTGGCGTTGGCGTGCACCGTGGTCACGGCCGTCGCCTGCCGCGCCGAGCACCTCGCCGCCCGCGAAGCGGCTGTCGACGCGCTGGTGCGGGCGATCGCGTGGAAGGACCAGTACACCGGCGAGCACACCGAACGGGTCGCCCGCTACAGCGTGTACATCGGCGAGGAGCTCGGGTTGTCGCGCCGTGGCCTCGCCGCCCTTCGGCGGGCAGCGCTGCTGCACGACGTGGGCAAGCTGGCCGTCCCCGCCGAGCTGCTGAACAAGCCCGGTCGCCTGACCGACGAGGAGTTCGAGCGCGTGCAGTGCCATGCGTCGGTGTGCACCGACATCCTCGGCCTGGTCGATGTGCTCCGACCGTCGGCCGGCGCGGCCGAGGGCCACCACCGCCGCTTCGACGGCGCGGGCTACGGCAGTCGCACGCAGTCTCGGCACGCCGCCGTGGTGGCGGTGGCCGACGCCTATGACGCCATGACGTCCACCCGTGCCTACCGCCGCGCTCTCCGCCAGGAGGCGGCCTTCGCCGAGCTGCGCGCCCGCTCCGGCAGCCAGTTCGATCCCGCCTGCGTCGACGCGCTGATCCGTGCCGTCGAGCGGCGGGGCGAACGGCACGGGCTGGGCTTCGAGCGCTCGAACGTCGTCTACAGCGTCGAGCCGCCGGTGATGGGGGTGACCGAGTGCGCACACTGACGCTGCCGCTGTTCGCGGCGCCGCTGCTGGCTGCGGGCGTCTACGCCGTCGACCGCCGGCTGCGGGCGGCTCGCACCCGGCGCCAGCTGCTCGACGCGCTGGCCGTCCTCCCCGAGCTGGCCGGCGTGGTGCCGGCCGGGCGTTCGGCCCGGGTGGCCGCCTTGGCCCACGTGCTGGGCGAGCGGCTCGAGCGACGGGAGCGCGAGCGGCTGGCCACCGTCGCCCGCCTGGCTCCGCTGGCCCCGGCCGTGGTGGAGGCGGCGGCCACCGACGTCGAGGTCGTGCGCCTCCTCGAGGAGGTGCAGGCGGCCCCGCCCGGACGGGCCGGGCCTGCGGCGGCGGCGGTGCGGGTGGCGGCCACCTTCGAGGCCCACCTGGAGCGGGTCCCGGCGTCGGGGGCGCTGTTCGCCACGCTCGTGGAGCACCCGAGGGGGGAGGAGCGCCGAGCGGCGGAGGCGCTGGTCGGATTCGTGCAGAACCGCCCCTCCCGAGTTTGACGCGGCAGGAAAAAACGCGCAGAGTGGCGAAAACCGCATGTTGCCAGCATCGCGCCCAACGTGGTGCCGACAACCCGTATCGAGGTGGACGTGAGCGCGAGCGCCAGCCCGTCCGGGCGCCAGTGGCGACTGGAAGGGGACCCAGGGGCCGAAGGGGGTCCGCAGGAAGCGGCATCGCCGCTGCTCGTCTCCCTCGCGGCCGACTTGGCCGACTGCCCCAACGGGATCAGCTTCGTGTACCGGGCGCTCGAGCGGATGGCGGAGGAGCAGGGGTGGCACGACGTGGTGCTCGTCCTCGACGAGCCCACCATCGGCCGGCAGGTCTTCCGATCGGGGCGCGGTGCCCCGTGGGAGGCCGACGTCCGGCTGGCCCGTGACCTGCTCCCTGGGCTCTATGCCGACGGCACACCGGTGCGCCACGGCATCACCGAGACGCTCACCGACCTGTGCAGCGTGGCCCTGCGCATCGACCTGTTCCGGCACGACGCCTCCCACGACTCGCTGACCGGCCTGCTCAACCGTCGCTCGTTCGAGGAGCTGCTCGTGCAGTCGACCTCGCGCAGCGTGCGCTACGGCTGGCCGTTCGCGCTCGTGCTCATCGACGTCGACCGGTTCAAGGCGCTCAACGACCGGATCGGCCACGAAGGCGGCGACCGCCTGCTCCGGGCGGTGGGCGCCGAGCTGCGCCGTTCGCTGCGGGCGGGCGACGTGGCGGCGCGGATGGGCGGCGACGAGTTCGCCCTCATCCTGGCCAAGGGCGACGCCGAGCTGGTCACCGCGCTGTTGCTCCGGTTGGAGTCGGCCGTGCGCGACGCGCTGGAGGGCGAGACGACATCGTTCTCCGCCGGGCTGGCCATGGCCCCCTTGGAGGCGACCGACCCCACGGAGCTGTACCGGCTCGCCGATCGCCGCCTGTACGAAGCGAAGCGCCGGTGACCGAGGTCGACACCACGCTCGACGCCCTGGAGCTCGAGCTCCGGCGGATCCGCGGCGTGCTGGCCGTGGGCTTCACCGACGAAGGCGAGTCGTTGGTGGTGCACGTGCTCTCCGACGTGGCCCCCGGCGCGTCGGCCGAGCTGCGGCGCCAGATCTCGCTGTGGACGCGGGCGAACCTCGACCGCCCGGTGGTCATCGAGGTGGAGGACGTGGAGCCGCCTGCGGTGTCGCCCCAGCGCGGGCGGGTGCGCCTGGAGGCCGTGCGCGTCGACCGGTTCAGCCAGTCCCTCGACGTGCACCTCGTGCTGGGCAGCCGGCGAGCCGTGGGACGGGCGGAGGCGGGCTCGCCCCGCGAGGCGGCGGCCGCCACCCTGGAGGCGCTCGACCGCCTGGGCGCCAACCTGCCGTTCCGCATCGACGCCGCCACTGCCACGCTGCGCAACGGGCCGGATCACGCGGTGGTCGTCGTGCTCGAGCCCGGCGAGGGCGAGCACAAGCTCTACGGCGTGGCCCGGGCCCCGTCGATGGAGGAGGCGGCGGCGCGCGCCACCCTCCATGCGCTCAACCGCTACCTGTCGAGGGAGAAGGCCTTCCTGCCCGCCTAGCGGGCCGCAGCAGGTGCACGAGCACGTCGGCCACGCCGACGCTCATCACGATGTCGCCGAACGAGAGGACCTCGCGCAGCGGTGGCACCGGCACGATGTCGGCCAGGAACATCAGGCGGTCGTCTTCGTCCTCGAAGTGCCGCTTCCCCTTCAGTCGGATCTCGGGGAGGTCGTCGTAGCCCGCGATCCCCGCGGCCACCACGGCCGACCGTCGGACCGGCATGCCGCCGTTCACCGCGATCACGAGCGAGTTCATGGCCAGGCCGACGAGGACCACGCCCATGCCCACGATGCGCAGGTTGAGCACGGCGAACGCCAGCAGGGGGACGTAGGACAGGAGGACGAGCGCGACGCTCACGTCGGTGAGCAGCCCGCTGACCAGTTGCAGGCCCACGCCGACGACCAACAGCGGCACGGCCTGGAAGGCCCGCTCGCCGATGTGCTGGATCCTTCCGCCCATGAGCAGGCCGATCGCGATGCCGAGGGCGACGGCGACGGCCGTGAAGAGCATGGCCCGTTCACGCTACCGTCCGCCCCCATGGCATCGGAGGAGGAAGAGGTCCTCTACGCGGTGGCCGATGGCGTGGCCCGCATCACCATCAACCGGCCCGAACGCCGCAACGCCATGTCGTGGGCGGTCATCGGGGGCATCCGCGAACGGTTGGCCGAGGCGAAGGCCGACGCCGACGTCCGCGTCGTCGTGCTCACCGGGGCGGGTGAGAAGGCGTTCTGCGCCGGTGCCGACCTGGGGGGCATGGGGGCCGGCGCCGGCCATCTGGAGCTGCACGAGGGGCGCGGCGGGCTCGCCGACCTCTTCCGCGAGCTGTGGGCGCTGGGCAAGCCCACGATCGCCCGCGTGCGGGGCTACGCGCTGGCGGGCGGGTTCGGCCTGGCCCTGGCGTGCGACTTCGTGATCGCGGCCGACGACGCCCGCTTCGGCACGCCCGAGATCGACGTGGGCCTGTGGCCGTACATGATCACCGTGCCGTTGGTGCGCTCGATGCCGCCCAAGAAGGTGCTCGAGCTGATGCTGACCGGCAGACGGGTGGCGGCAGAAGAGGCCGAGCGCATCGGGTTCGTGAACCGCGTGGTGCCGGTCGACGAGCTCGACGAGGCGGTCGACTCACTGGCGTCGGTGCTGGCGGCCAAGTCGCCCGCGGTGGTGAAGCTGGGGCGCGACTCGTTCTACGCCGTGTGGGACCAGGCGGCCGACGAGGCGCTGCGCTACCTGCACCCGATGCTCACGATCACCACACAGACCGAGGACTCGCGCGAGGGCATCAAGGCCTTCGCCGAGAAGCGGCAACCGGAGTGGAGGGGGAGATAGTTCGATGAGCGACCCGCCCGAGCTGCACGACTGGAAGCCGCTCGTCGACGACCTGCGCACACGCCGGGAGAAGGCGTATGCGATGGGCGGCCCCGAGCAGGTGGCCCGTCAGCGCGAGCTGGGCAAGTGGCCCGTGCGCGAGCGCATCGACGCGTTGCTCGATCCGGGCACGTTCGTGGAGTACGGCTTGCTGGCCGACTCCATGGACAAGGTGCTGCGCGAGCAGAAGGGCTACCTGGCCGCCGACGGCATGGTGGCGGGCGTCGGCGAGATCGACGGCCGCCGGGTGGCGGTGTGCGCCTACGACTTCACCGTGCTGGCGGGATCGATGGGATCGGTGGGCGAGCACAAGACCGCTCGCATGCGCGAGCTGGCGCTGCGCCAGCGCATCCCGATCGTGTGGCTGCTCGACTCGGCGGGGGCGCGCGTGAGCCAGACAACCGGCTCCACGTTCGCCGCCGCCGGCGCGCTGTTCCGCGAGCAGGTCACGTTGAGCGGCGTGGTCCCGCAGGTGGCCGCCATGCTCGGCCACTGCGCGGCGGGCACCGCCTACATCCCGGCGCTGGCCGACTTCATCCCGATGGTGAAGGGCACGTCCTCGATGGCGCTGGCCGGTCGCCACTTGGTGAAGGCGGCGACGCGGGAAGAGGTCACCGAGGAGGAGATGGGCGGCTCGGCGGTCCACACAAGGGTGAGCGGTGTGGCCGACCTGGAGGTGGCCGACGACGCCGAGTGCCTGCGGGTGGTCAAGCAGTACCTGTCGTTCTTCCCGTCGAACAACACCGAGGCGCCGCCGGTGCGCGAGTGCTCCGACCCGGTCGACCGGCGGGTGGAGGAGCTG
>DATAAM010000207.1:0-2876 GCA_036260075.1 Acidimicrobiales bacterium | reverse complement strand
CCCGACAGCGGGTTGGTCTGGTCCATGAACTGCGACAGCTGCGAGGTGCCGAAGAACTCCTTGATCGCCGCCACCACGGGGCGGATGTTGATCAGGGTCTGGGGGGTGATGGCCTCGACGTCCTGGGTGGTCATGCGCTCGCGGACGACCCGCTCCATGCGGGAGAGGCCCACGCGCACCTGGTTCTGGATCAGCTCGCCCACCGAGCGGATGCGGCGGTTGGCGAAGTGGTCCTGATCGTCGAGGCGGTAGCCGGGCTCGCCGTTGGCCAGGTGGAGCATGTAGGTGGCGGCGGCCAGGATCTCGCTTGCGCTGAGGGTCGACTGGCCGGGCTCCGGGCGCTCGAGGTCGACGCCGAGGAGGCCGCTGAGCTTCTCGATCTCGGGGCCGAGCTTGCGGTTGAGCTTGTAGCGGCCGACCCGGGTGAGGTCGTAGCGCTTGTTGTTGAAGAAGGCGTTCTCGAAGTAGGCCTTGGCCGACTCCACCGACGGCGGCTCGCCCGGGCGGGCCCGCTTGTAGATCTCGAGCAGGGCGTCCTCGCGGGTGGGCGCCAGCTCGCGCTCCTTCTCCCACTGCCCTTCGAGGAAGTCGAAGTGGCGCACGAAGCGCTGGAGGAAGCCCTCCTCGTCGTAGCCCAACGCCCGCAGGAGGACGAACAGGGAGAGGCGGCGCTTGCGCGCCACCCGGGTGCCCGCGGTGATGTCCTTGCCCGGCTTGGCCTCGACGTCGAACTCGATCCACTCGCCCCGGTACGGGTGGATGGTGCCGGTCACGATCGTCTTGGCGTCGCGCCCGGGCTGGAAGATGACGCCGGGGCTGCGGACGAGCTGGGACACGACGACCCGCTCGGTGCCGTTGATGATGAACGTGCCCTTGTCCGTCATCATCGGGAAGTCCCCCATGAAGACGGTCTGCTCCTTGATCTCGCCGGTGGTGGCGTTCATGAAGCGGGCCCGCACGAAGATCGGCGCGGAGAAGGTCATGTCCTTCTCCTTGCACTCCTCGACCGAGAACTTGGGCGGCGGGCGGAGGTCGGGGTCGGTGGGGTCGAACTCCAGCTCCAGCCGCAGCTGGCCGGTGAAGTCCTCGATGGGGCTGATGTCGCGGAAGGTCTCGGCCAGCCCTGTCTCCAGGAACCAGTTGAACGAGTCGCGCTGGATGGCGATCAGGTCGGGCAGCGGCAGCACTTCGCCGAGGTTGGCGAACGAGAAGCGTTCCCGCGAAGAGGGACGAGTCGGCAAGGCCTACTCCTCAGAAAGGTCGACCGGGGATGCCGGGGCGCGCGTCGTCAAGGCCGGAGGTGCGGAAGGCGCTGGGCGGGCGTGCACGGCAACCGAGCAGTGTACGCGCGAGCGCAGCAGAACACAACCCCCAAATCCCCAGGAGGTTGGGAGGCAGGGTAAAGCCGACCGCCGCTCAGGTCAAGGGTTTCCGCGCCCACCGGCTTCCGGCGCCACGATCGGGCCACCTGCCCCTCGGGGTCAGCCCAGCCGCAGCGAGCGGAGCATCTCCTCGAAGTCGGCCCGGGTGCGGTCGGTGCCGTGCTCCAAAGCGACCGTCCAGCCGTCGGTGCCCTCCACGAACAGGGCGAACTCGCCTGCCTTGCCGCCGGCCTCCAGCTCCATGCGGATGGCCCGGCCCTCCGGGTACTCCACGATGCGGGCGGTGCCGGGCCGCACGCTGACACCGGCGAGGCCCACCGAGCCGGTCGCCTGCATGCTCTGGAGGAGCATCTCCAGCGGCACGTCGGCCACCGGCAGCGTCTCGTGCACGACGTAGAACACCGCGGCCGACGGCCCGTGGGCGGCCAGCGTGGCCCCCTGCACCGACCCGTCCTCCACGGCCTGCCAGCCGCCGGGAACCCGCACCTGCACGCGCTCGGCTGTGAGCGTCTCGCCCGGCCCCAGGATGAAGGTGATGGCCACCAGCAGGAGCGTGCCGTTGAAGGCGGCGTGCGCCGCCATCGACCCCACCAGGCCCCGTCGCCAGTAGACGAGCCCGAGGATCGCCCCCATCGCGGTGTAGTACACGAGCACGACGGCGCCCAGGCGCATGTGCCACAGGGCGAAGGCCACGCCGCTGACCGACAGGGCCACGACGCGGCCGTGTCGGCGCAGGGCCTCGGCGGCGAAGCCCCGGAAGAGCAGCTCCTCCACCACCGGCGCGGCGACGACCAGCACGGCCGCCGCCACCAGCACGCCGGCCACGGTGACGTCGCCGGCGATGAACTTCACGTCGGGCGAGACGGTGATGCGCCCCGTCAACAGCTTCACGCCGTACAGGAGGGCACCGGCCGTGCCCACGCCGGCGAAGACGCCGATCCCGACGTCCTCGGCCGTCGACCCGCCCCGCCACAGGGGCAGGTACGAGATGGAGCGGCCCATGGTCACCACGACCACCAGCACGACGGCATAGAAGGCGAGCGTGAGGTACAGGCCCGTGCGGATCACCGAGTGGGGCTCGGCGTCGGTCAGCTGGCCGTAGGCGGCGGTGGCCAGCTGGAAGAGGAGCCCCAGGGCGAGCACGATGCCGAGCGTGCCCAGCACCCGGCCCTCGGCCTTGACGGGGGTGGGAGCCGTGGGCAGCGACAGCGAGGCCACCAGAGGCTCGGGAGGCGGCGGCGCCGGGGCAGGCGGCGGGGGCGGCGCAGGCGGGGCCTCGACCAGGACTGCGGCGGGGAAGGCGGCAACGGGCGGGGACGCCTCGCTTCCTGCGAACCGGGGCGCGAACCGCTCCGGCCTGGGCCTGGTCGCGTGCTCGACCGGCGCGAAGCACTGCCCGCAGTACGTGGCGTTGTAGAGCGCAGCCCCGCAGGACCCGCAGGTGTCCATGCGGCTCTATCGGCTGCTCCCCCCACCGTTCTGGAGGACTGATAG
>DATAAM010000206.1:0-10158 GCA_036260075.1 Acidimicrobiales bacterium | reverse complement strand
GATCCCCCACCAGAACGGCCCGGGGACGGCCGGTAGGCTGGCCGTCGCCATGGCGACCTACCTCGACCGGATCGTGGCCGCGCACCGGGAGCGCGCCCGCGCCGACGCCCGCCCGGTCGAGCGCCTGCTCGAGGAGGCCCGGGAGGCGCCTGCGCCCCGCGGCTTCTCCGCCGCACTCCGCACCTGCCCCACCCGACCCGCCGTCGTCGCCGAGGTCAAGCGGCGGTCGCCGTCGAAAGGCGACCTCGCTCCCGACCTCGACCCCGCCGTGCTGGCCAAGCAGTACCAGGCGGGCGGGGCCGCCTGCCTGTCTGTCCTCACCGACGCCGCACACTTCGGCGGCTCGGCGGCCGACCTGGCCGCCGCCCGCGAGGCCACCGACCTGCCCACCCTGCGCAAGGACTTCACCGTCGACGAGCGCGACGTCTGCGACGCCCGCCTCATGGGGGCCGACGCCGTCCTCCTCATCGTCGCCGCCATCGATCCCGGCGAGCTGCGGGCGTTCTCCTCGCTGGCCTACGAGCTGGGGCTCGACGCCTTGGTGGAGGTCCACGACGAACGGGAGGCCGACCGCGCCCTCGACCTGGGCGCCACGCTCCTCGGCGTGAACCAGCGCGACCTCGTCACCTTCGAGGTCGACACCGAGCGGGCCCGGCGGGTGGCGTCCGCCATCCCGGCCGACGTGACCGCGGTGGCCGAGTCGGGCATCACCGGCCCCGACCAGGCCCGCCGTCTGGTTGAGTCGGGCTACACCGGCATCCTCGTCGGCGAGCACCTCGTCACCAGCGGCGACCCCACTGCCGCCGTCAGGGAGCTGGTGGCCGCATGTTCGTGAAGGTGTGCGGCACCACCAGCGAGGAAGACGCCCTGCTCGCCGTGGCCATGGGGGCCGACGCCGTCGGCTTCGTCTTCGCCCCCTCGTCCCGCCGGATCGCGCCCCGCGTGGCGGGCGACATCGTGAAGCGGCTCCCCCCCGAGATCGTCACGATCGGGGTCTTCCGCGACGAGGCCCCCGAACGGGTGGTCGAGATCGTCAACGGCCTCGGCCTGAAGGGCGCCCAGCTCCACGGCCGGGAGTCGCCCAAGCAGGTGCAGTGGGTGCGCCGCCGCGTGCCCATGGTGATCAAGGCCTTCTCGGCGGGCGACCCGGCCGTGCGCACAGCCCTCGACTACGGGGCCGACGTGATCCTCCTCGACGCCGCCCAGCCCGGCTCCGGGCAGGTGTTCGACTGGCGACTGGCCGAGGACGTGCCCGACGGGTGCCGCCTCATGCTGGCGGGCGGCCTGGGCCCCGACAACGTGGCCGATGCCATCGCCCAGGCCCGCCCCTGGGGCGTCGACGCCGTGAGCGGCATCGAGGCCGAGCCCGGCCGCAAGGACGCCCGCAAGTTGCGCGCCTTCGTGGCGGGCGCCAAGGCCGCGGCGCCCGTCCCCTACGAAAGCGACAACGCCTCCGCGCCCTACGACTGGCAGGAGGACCTCACGTCGTGAACGGCCTCGTGGTTCCGGCAGGCACGCTGTCCCCGGCCCCGCTCCGCTACGGCCCGGGTGCCCTCGTGCGTGCCACGGAGTGCCGAGCGAGTCGGAGCGCAGCGGAGGCGAGACCAGGCACCACTCGCCGAGCGCAGAAAGGAACCGACCTGCGGCCGGTGCTGTCGTCATGAGCCTCATGGGTGCGCCCTCCGCCACCGGCCGCTTCGGCGAGTTCGGCGGGCAGTACATGCCGGAGTCGCTCGTGCCTGCCTGCCAGGAGCTCGACGCCGCCTTCCGCGACGCGTGGGCGGACGACGCCTTCCGCTCCGAGTACCACCGCGTCCTGCGCGACTACGGCGGCCGCCCCACGCCGGTGACGGAGTGCACCCGTCTGTCCGAGCGGCTCGGCGTGCGCGTCCTGCTCAAGCGCGAGGACCTCACCCACACCGGCTCGCACAAGATCAACAACGTGGTGGGCCAGGCCCTGCTCACCCGCCGCATGGGCAAGCAGCGGGTGATCGCCGAGACGGGGGCGGGCCAACACGGCGTCGCCACCGCCACCGCCTGCGCCATGTTCGGCCTCGACTGCGTCGTGTACATGGGCGACGTCGACGTGGAGCGCCAGGCGCTCAACGTGTTCCGCATGCGCCTGCTCGGCGCCGAGGTGCACCCCGTCTCCTCCGGCAGCCGCACGCTCAAGGACGCCATCAACGAGGCGCTGCGCGACTGGGTGGCCACCGTCGAGACAACCCACTACTGCATCGGGTCGGTGATGGGGCCGCACCCGTACCCGTGGATGGTGCGGGAGTTCCAGCGCACAGTGGGGGAGGAGGCCCGCGAGCAGTGCCGCGCCCTGCTCGACGGCGGCGACCCCGACTACGTGGTGGCCTGCGTGGGCGGCGGCTCCAACGCGGCGGGCACGTTCGCCGGCTTCGTCGACACCGAGGCCCGCCTCGTCGGCGTGGAGCCCAGCGGCGGCGCCGCCATCGGGCACGGCGTGCCCGGCGTGGTCCACGGGTCCAAGTCGTTTCTCCTCCAGGACGAGCACGGCCAGGTGCTCGAAGCCCACTCGATCTCGGCGGGCCTCGACTACCCCGGCGTGGGCCCCGAGCACGCCCACCTGGCCGCCGTGGGGCGCGCCCGCTACGTGGAGGCCGACGACGCCGAGGTGCTGCACGCCCTTCAAGTGCTGGCCCGCACCGAGGGCATCATCCCGGCCTTGGAGCCCGCGCACGCGGTGGCCTGGGTGCTGCGGGCGGCGGGTACCGACGAGCTGCCCACCGGCTCCACCGTGCTCCTCACCATGTCGGGTCGCGGCGACAAGGACGCCGAACAGGTCATGAAGCTGCTGTCATGACACCGGGTCCCCTCGAAGCGCGCCTGCGCGAGCGACGCGACGGCGGCCGCAAGCTGCTCGTCCCCTACGTCACCGGCGGGCTCACCGACCGGTGGCTCGACGTGCTGCGGGCCTTCGTCGCCGCGGGCGCCGACGCCGTCGAGATCGGCATCCCCTTCTCCGACCCCGTGATGGACGGCCCCACCATCCAGGAGGCCAGTCAGCGGGCGCTCGACCAAGGCGCCACGCCCGCGGGCGTCCTCGCTGCGCTCAAGGGCGTCGAGGTGGGCGTGCCGCTGGTGGCGATGACCTACTACAACGTCGTGTTCCGCACCGGCCACCGCCGCTTCGCCCGGTCGCTGGCCGACAACGGCGTGTGCGGGGCCATCGTGCCCGACGTCCCCTTGGAGGAGCTGGGGGAGTGGGACCGGGCCGCCGACGACGCGGGCGTCGAGACCGTCCTTCTCGCCGCGCCCGTCACCCCCGACGACCGGCTGGCCGAGATCGCCCGTCGGTCGAAGGGCTTCGTCTACGGCGTGAGCGTCATGGGCATCACGGGCGAGCGCCAGACGCTGGCTGAGTCGGCGGGCGTGCTGGCCAAGCGGCTGAAGGCGGTCACCGACAAGCCGGTCCTGCTCGGCTTCGGCGTCTCCACGCCCGAGCAGGCGGTGGAGGCGGCCGCCGCTGCCGACGGCGTGGTGGTGGCGTCGGCCCTCATGCGGCGGGTGCTCGACGGCGCCGCCCCCGACGACGTGGCCGAGCTCGTGGCCGAGATGCGGGCGGCCCTCGACAACTGATACCCCCTGGGGGTATAGTGGTGGGCATGGAGCACGCCCACCACCACGAGCACGCCGCCCACGACAAGCACGCCGGCCACGACCCCGAGGCGTTCCGCCGCCGCTTCTGGCTGAGCCTCGTCCTCACCGTCCCCGTGGTGGCGGGGGTGGCCGGTGACGTGCTGGAGCCCGTCCTCGGCACGGTCGTCATGCTGTGGGGCGGCCTGCCGTTCTTCACCGGCGCCGTGGCCGAGGTGCGCAACCGGCAGCCCGGCATGATGCTCCTCGTCGCCATGGCCGTGGGCGTGGCCTTCGTGGCGTCGGCTGCCGGCACGGTCGGCTGGTTCGAGATGGAGTTCTGGTGGGAGGTCTCGGCCCTCGTCACGATCATGCTGCTCGGGCACTGGCAGGAGATGAAGGCCATCGGCCAGGCGCGGGGAGCCCTGGCCGCGCTGGCGGAGCTGCTGCCCGATGACGCCGAGCGGATCACCGACCACGGCATCGAGACGGTCGCGCTCCACGACCTGCACCGGGGCGACGTGGTGCTGGTGCGTCCCGGCGGCCGCGTGCCCGCCGACGGGGTGGTCGTGGACGGCGAGGCCGAGCTCGACGAGTCGATGGTGACCGGCGAGTCGCGACCCGTCCCAAAGGCGACCGGCGATCGGGTCGTGGCAGGCACGGTGGCCACCGACTCCTCGCTCCGCGTGCGCGTCGAGGCGGTGGGCGACGACACCGCGCTGGCGGGCATCCGACGCCTGGTGGCCGAGGCGCAGGCCTCCCGGTCCCGGGCGCAGGTGCTGGCCGACCGGGCGGCCGCCCTGCTCTTCTACGTGGCGCTGGCGGCCGGTGCCGTCACGTTCCTCACGTGGCTGCTGCTCGGCCGGGCCGACGAGGCCGTCGCCCGCACCGTCACCGTCCTCGTCATCGCCTGCCCGCACGCGCTCGGCCTCGCCATCCCGCTCGTGGTGTCGCTGTCGACGACCCTGTCCGCCCGCGCCGGCATCCTCGTGAAGGACCGCCTGGCCCTGGAGCGCATGCGCCACGTCGATGCCGTGCTGTTCGACAAGACGGGCACGCTCACCAAGGGCCGCCACGTCGTGACGAAGGTGCTGGGCGACGAGGACACCCTGCGCCTGGCCGCCGCGGTGGAGGCGGAGAGCGAGCACCCGCTGGCCAAGGCCATCGTGGCGGCGGCGCCGCCCGACGTGCCCGCCGCCCACGGCTTCCGGTCGACGGCGGGCCGAGGCGTGGAGGCCCGGGTCGGCGGCAGCACCGTCGCCGTCGGCGGCCCGGCGCTGTTGCGGGAGCGCGGCCTCGAAGCCATCGACGCCGACCTCCACGTGGTGCGCGACGGGCGCGTCATCGGGGGCATCCGCCTGCAGGACGAGATCAGGCCGGAGTCGAAGGAGGCGGTGGACGAGCTGCACCGCCTGGGCGTGCGGGTCGTCATGATCACCGGCGACGCCCGCGAGGTCGCGGAGTCGGTGGCCGACGCGCTCGGCATCGACGAGGTGTTCGCCGAGGTGCTGCCCGAGGACAAGGACCGCGCCGTCGCCGAGCTCCAGGAGCGCGGGCTGCTGGTGGCGATGGTGGGCGACGGGGTGAACGACGCGCCCGCGCTCGCCCGGGCCGATGTCGGCATCGCCATCGGCGCGGGCACCGACGTGGCCATCGAGTCGGCGGGCGTGGTGCTGGCGTCGTCCGACCCCCGGGCCGTCCTCGGCGTCATCCGGCTCTCGCGGGCGGGCTACCGCAAGATGCTGCAGAACCTGGGGTGGGCCGCGGGCTACAACGTGGTGGCGATCCCGCTGGCCGCGGGCGCGCTGGCGTGGGCGGGCATCACGTTGCCGCCCGCCGTGGGGGCCGTGCTCATGAGCCTGTCGACGGTGGTGGTGGCGCTGAACGCCCAGCTCTTGCGCCGCCTCGACCTGCGGCCCGCACCAGGAACACCCACCCGATGACGGCGATGGCAGCAAAGCTGAACCACTGCACGGCATACGACAGGTGCGGCCCTTCGCCGAAGTCGGGCTCGGGCAGGGGCTCGGGGAACGACGAGGGGTCGTCGGGCTCGACGAGCTGCACCCAGCCGGGATAGAGGTCGCGCCCCAGCTCGGCCTCCAAGCGTGCGGTGGCGACCGCGCCCACCACCAGTCGTCCGTCCTCTCGGACGGGACGGAACCGACTCGGGTCCTCCGCTTCCCGCACCAGGCCCGTCACCGTCACCGTGCCCGACGGCGGCAGCGTGCCGCGCTCGCGCCACGTGTCGCCCAGCTCGAGCGGCACCCAGCCGCGGGCGACGAGGACGGCCCCGCCGTCCTCCACCGCGAGCGGCGTCACCACGTCGTAGCCGGGGAGGCCCTCGTGAGTCCGGAACCGCACGAGCAGCTCGCTCGACTCGTCGAACGTGCCGCGCACCTGCACCCGCTGGTAGCGGGCGGAGCCGACCGCCACGTCGTCGGGGTGCAGCACCTGCTCCAAGGGGAGCGTCTCCCTGGTGCCCCGCAGCACCTCGGCGTTGGCCGCTCGCCGTTCGTCCAGCCGTCGCAGCTGCCAGAAGCCGAGGTTGACCAGCACGATCACGATCGCCAGCACGACCACGTGGGCCAACAGCCAGCGCGGACGAAGGGCAAAGCGGAACATGCGTCGAATGACCGTAGGCGAGAGGCGCCGTTGGGGGTCGCCATGACGAAGCTCCGGATGTTGCCGGCGGCGGGCGTGGCAGTGGTGCTGTTGTTCGTGCGAGCCGACCACGTGATCGGCCAACCGGTCGAGGACTGCCTGCTGGCGCCGGGGGTGACGGCGGCGGCGGAGCCGTCGACCCCTGTTCCTACTGCCGTGCCTCCCACCGTCCCTGCGGAGGTCCCGAGGTGGCCCGCCACGGTGCCGACGGCGCCCGCGCCGTCGCCCGAATGCGGGGAGCTCCTCGAAGGCCTGGTGCCCACGCCGTCCACGGCACCCGCGCCCGAGGTCCCCGGCGTCCCGCCGTCGGACGGCGCGGCGGATGTGCCGCGCCTCCCGCCCGTGCCCGCCGGCGTGGGGTGCGGGGCCGTCGACCCCGGCGCGTCGCGGTGCACGTTCACGGCCACCGGATGGCTCGACGTCGAGGTCTTCGCCGTCATCGGCTGGGTGGACATCCTCGACGACAGCGGCGCGCGCGTGGGCGGGTTCACAGGCGCGGGGTACGACCCGCCGCAGCTCTTCGGCGTGGTCCTGCCCGCCGAGCCCGGTCACCGGGTCGTCGTGCGGGCAGACTCGGGGTGGGTGGTCGCCCGCAACCGGAGCGGCGCGGCACGATGAGCTCGGGGCGCGTCCCGCTGTTTGCGGGGCGCACACCCGATCGCGAAAGGAGTGGCAGCCATGCCCAGGATCACGCCGTGCCTGTGGTTCGACACGCAGGCAGAGGAGGCGGCCGAGTTCTACACATCGGTCTTCGAGCGGTCCCGCGTGCTCGAGGTCGCCCACTACGGCGAGGCAGGGCCTCGGCCCGCAGGGACCGTGATGCTCGTGCGCTTCGAGCTCGACGGCCAGGAGTTCACCGCGCTCAACGGCGGCCCCGAGTTCACCTTCGACGAGGCGATCTCGTTCCAGGTGCACTGCCGCGACCAGGAGGAGACCGACCGCTTCTGGGCCGCGCTGTCCGACGGCGGCGAGCAGACAACATGCGGCTGGCTGAAGGACCGGTTCGGGCTGTCGTGGCAGATCGTGCCCGAGCCGGTGGTCGAGCTGCTCCGTGACACCGATCGCGGGCGGTCGGACCGCGCCATGCAGGCCGTGCTCGGCATGAAGAAGATCGACATTGCCGCAGTGGAGAAGGCCGCCGCGGGCTGACTCAGGGGCGTCCCTGTCGGAGCCACTCCACGAAGTCGGCGACATCGGACGCAAACCGCGGTGGGTCCTCCCACCGCGGCGTGTGCCCGACGCCCGCGTAGACCATCAGCCGGGCGTCCCCGAGACCGTCGAGGAGCTGCTCCTGCGCGTCGCGCCCGACCAAGCCGTCGGCGTCGCCCCAGACCAGCAACGTGGGCGCGTCGATGCGCCCGAGCTCGGAGAGGTCGTCGTACTGAAGGAGGTCCGCGAACGTCTCCCGCCACACGCGCACGGGGACCTTCACGACCTCGTCGACGATGCCTTCGAGCGTGTCGTCGGCCACGGTGCCCGACGACGTGCCCGCCGCGAACGAGCGGGCAACGTCGCGACCGACCGGGTCCGCCAGGGTCGACACGACGGAGTCGACGAACCGGCGGAGCCCGGCGTCGTCGCGCAGCGTGCTCGGCGACGCTTCCAGCACGAGGCCCGCCACGCGGTCGGGACGCTCGAGGGCAACCCGCCGGGCCACCAAGCACGAGCCCGAGTGGGCGACGAGCACCACTCGCTCGATCGCCAGGGCGTCGAGGAAGGCGAGGACGTCGGTGGCGAAGTCCTCCACCCGGTAGCCCGTCTCGGGCTTGTCGGAGTCGCCGTGCCCGCGCTGGGACAGCGCCACGGCGCGGACCGACGAAGGCAGGTGGTCGAGCGTCCCCCGGTAGGAGCGCCACGAGTCGGTGGGGCCGGGCAGCAGCAGGACCGGAAGGTCGGAGGCGTGGCCCTGTTCGGCGTACGACAGCGTCAGCTCGCCGGCGATGGTGACGGTGGAGGCGGCGGCCGTCATCGGCGAAGCGTAGTGAGCGCCCGCCTAGTCTCGACCCATGCCGCTCAAGCCAGGTGACAAGGCGCCGTCGTTCGCCCTGCTCGACCAAGCGGGCAACAAGGTGAAGCTGGCCGACTTCAAGGGCCGGAAGCTGCTCGTCTACTTCTACCCGAAGGCCGACACGCCCGGGTGCACGCAGCAGTCGTGTGGCCTGCGCGACGTGGCCGACCAGGTCGGCGACACCGCCATCGTCGGCATCAGCCCCGACCCGCCCCAGCGGCAGGCCAAGTTCGACGCCAAGTACTCGCTCGGCTTCCCGCTGCTGGCCGACGAGGACCACGCGGTGGCCGAGGCCTACGACGTGTGGGGCGAGAAGTCGATGTACGGGCGGAAGTACATGGGCATCGTGCGCTCGGCGTTCCTCGTCGACGAGCGCGGCCGGGTGGAGCAGGCCTGGTACAAGGTGTCGCCCAAGGACACCGCGACGAACCTCTTGAAGTCCCTTCATTGACACCTAGCGACGCGAGGCGTAGCGTCACCAAGTGATGCGCGCCGAGACGTTGAAGGGCCACCTCGACCTCCTCCTCCTGGCGGTGCTCGACGACGGCCCCCGTCACGGCTATGCGGTCATCGAGGAGCTGCGCAGGCGCAGCGGCGAGGCGCTCGACCTGCCCGAGGGCACCGTGTACCCCGCGCTGCACCGTCTCGAGCGAGCGGGCCTCCTCTCGTCGAGCTGGAGCGACAACGGCGGCCGGCGGCGCCGGGTGTACTCGCTCACGTCCGGCGGCCGTCGGGCGGTGAAGGAGAAGCGCGTCGAGTGGCAGTCGTTTGCCGCCGTCGTGCACGCCGTGCTGGGGGGGAAGGGGACCGCAGCATGGCCGAGTCCGGCCTGATCGCCGCCTACCTGGCCGACCTACGCGCCTCCGTCAGCAGGCTGCCCGACGCCGACGACATCGTGGCGGAGACGGAGGACCACCTGTGCACGGTGGCGGAGGAGCTCGTCGCGTCGACGGGCTGCACCAGGGCGGATGCCGAGGCACGCGCCCTCGCCCGCTTCGGGACGGCCGCGCTCGTGGCCCGACAGCACGTCGAGGAATCGAAGAGGGGAGGCGCCGTGTCCACGAACACCAGCCGCCGCGCCGGGGTCGCCGCCATGGCGGCACCGGTGCTGTTCGCCGTCGGGCAAGCGGGCAACGTCACCGTCGAGCGAGGAGCCGGCCACGGCGTCGCCGTCGCTCTCATGCTCCTGGCCGTCGGCGTGTTCGCGTTCGGCCTGTGGGGCCTGCGCGCCCGCCACGGCGGCCTCGGCGCGTGGGGGCGGGCCGCCCTGTGGCTCTTCGTGGCCTCGCCCGTGCTCGCGCTGCCCTTCGGCTGGGGCGCGGGCATCGCGCTCGTGTACGTCCAGCTCGTGGTGGTGGCCTTGCTCGGCATGGGCATGCTCCGAGCCCGAGTCCTGCCACCGGTCCCCGTGGCGATGTTCTCGTTGAGCGCCCCTGCGACGGTGGCGACGGCCGCCATGCTCACCGCCGTCGGTGTCGACGCGTCGCAGTACATGCCGCTGGGCGTGTTGGCCTGCCTCCTCGGCTACATGTGGCTGGGCTGGGCCATGTGGCGCGAGCCCGCGCTCGACGCGGGCCGCCCGTCGCCGGGCGCCTCCGGACCGCTCGCTGCCTGAGCTATCGGGTCGTCGAGCCGAAGCGAGCCTGGTTCTCGGCCAGCTTCCTCTCCCGCCACCAGGCCAGCGCGGCCGCCAGCCCTCCGAAGACCACCAACTTGCGCAGTAACCGCTTCGCCATGGGAGCGCAGGCTACGCCGCTTGTACAGTGGCCGGAGCACAGGGGCCCGAGTGGCGGAATGGCAGACGCGGGGGACTCAAAATCCCTTGTCCTCACGGGCGTGCGGGTTCGAATCCCGCCTCGGGCACAGCGCCCCTCGAGCCGACGGCC
>DATAAM010000205.1:0-5233 GCA_036260075.1 Acidimicrobiales bacterium | reverse complement strand
CAAGCTGTTCGACGTCATCGAGCCGTTCGCCGACTACGCGTTCAACAAGTCGCACTCGTACGGCTACGGGCTCGTCAGCTACCAGACGGCGTGGCTCAAGGCCAACTACCCGGTGCAGTACCTGGCTGCCCTGCTCACGTCCGTCAAGGACGACAAGGACGCCACCGCCAAGTACCTGGCCGAGTGCCGGTCGTCGGGCATCGAGGTGCTCGTCCCCGACGTCAACGTGTCGATGTCCGACTTCGCCGTGCGAGGCTCGGCCATCCCGTTCGGGCTGTCGGCCATTCGCAACGTGGGCGAGTCGCTGGTCGAGCGCATCGTGGGCGAGCGCGAGCGGGGCGGCCCGTTCCGCGACTTCTACGACTTCTGCGAGCGGGTCGACCCCGTGGTGCTGAACAAGCGGACCGTCGAGTCGCTGATCAAGGCGGGCGCCTTCGACTCGCTCGGCCACCCGCGCAAGGGCCTGTGCCTGGTGTTCGATCAGATCGTCGACCGCACGCTCGAGCGACGGCGTCGCGAGTCGGAGGGCCAGTACGACCTCTTCGGGACGCTGGCCACGCCCGAGTTCGACGACGCCAAGGTGCCGATCCCCGACGACGAGTTCGACAAGGCGCAGAAGCTGGCGTTCGAGAAGGAGATGCTCGGGCTGTACGTGTCCGACCATCCGCTGATGGGCGCCGAGGCGGCGCTGCGCAAGCACGCGGAGACCACGATCGCCGACCTGCGCGACCTGCGCGACGGCGACACCCGCTGGGTGGGCGGCGTGGTCACCAACCTGTCGAGGCGCTACACCAAGAAGGGCGACCTCATGGGGACGTTCCACCTCGAGGACCTCCAGTCGTCCATCGAGGCCTGGGTGTTCCCGCGGGTGATGCAGGAGTACGGATGGCTGCTGGCCGACGACGCCATCGTGTGCGTGAAGGCTCGCCTCGATCTGCGGGAGGACCAGCCCAAGCTCACCGTGCTCGAGGTGAAGAAGCCCGAGCTGGTGCTCGACGGCGGCGCGCCGGTGCACATCGACCTGCCGCTCAACCGCCTCAGCGACTCGCTCGTGCAGGAGCTCAAGGAGCTCTTGAGCGCCCATGCGGGCGATTCGCCGGTGTTCCTGCACGTGGGGCAGAAGGTGCTCCGGCTGCCCGACGAGTTCAACGTCGACGACCGCAACGGGCTGCGGGGCGAGATCCGGGTGCTGCTGGGGCCCAACGCGCTGGTCTCCTGAGCTTTCGACCCGTCGCAGGCCGACCAGTAAACTCAATGGGCTATGGCGATCGCCGTCGAGACGAAGGACTGCACGGCGCTGTCGGACGCGGAGCTGGGCGAGATGGCCGACATCTGCGCCGACGGCCCTGCGGGCTACGACATCGGCCTGCTGTCGAAGCAGCGTGAGGAGTGGGTGCTCGTCACCCAGGCCCGGGAGAACGGCAAGCTGCACGGCTTCTCGTTCTGCACGCTCGAGCGCATCGGCGGCACGCCGTGCCTCCTGGTGGGTCTGGTCTCGATCAAGCGCAACGCCAAGCGCGAGACGGTGCTGAAGGCGGTCATGGCCGACCAGTACCGCCGGGCGCTGCTCGCCTTCCCCGACGAGGACGTGCTGGTCGGCACCAAGTTCCTCCAGCCCAGCAGCTTCGTGGCGTTCAAGGGCCTGGAGGACATCGTCCCCCGCCCCGGCCACAAGGCGTCCGGCGAGGAGCGGGCGTGGGGCAGGCGACTGGCCAAGCGCTTCGGAGCCGAGGGCCGCATCGACGACCGCACCTTCGTGGTCGGCGGCGACGGGGCCGCCTGCGGCGTGTTCGACCACGAGGCACTGAAGCCCGATGCCGTCGACAGCCAGGTGGCGGCGTTCTTCAAGCCACTCGACCGCAAGCGGGGCGATTACCTCATCGCCTTCGGCTGGGCGATGGCGGAGGACCTCGCCGCCGGCAAGCTCGGCAAGTAGCGGGGTCCCCGGTGGCTCGGCGCCGTCACGTCAGACTGGCGCCATGAAGCGCTCACGGGTCCTGTCAGGCGGTCCCCGCCTGCTACCCGCTCGCTACGCATGGAAAGGAATCGGTCTTCGGCCGATGTCGTCACGATGAAGGTCGGCCTCGTCCTGGGCGGCGGCGGGATGGTGGGCCTCTCGTACCACGCCGGCGTGCTGCGGGCGCTCGAGGTCGAGGCGGGGTTCCGGCCCGACAGCGCCGACCTCATCGTCGGCACCAGCGCAGGCGCGGTGGTGGGCGCCTACCTGCGCTCCGGCTGGACCACCGACGACTTCTGGCAGTTGGCGCTCGGCACCCACCCCAGCATGAAGGGTATCGGGCGCGACGACGCGAGCGGATCGGCGCCCGAGATCTTCGTGGCGTCGTGGCGCACCCCGATCGACCTGTACCGCCGCGCCGTCGGCTCGGCATTCGTGCTCGGGCGCTCGTTCGTGCGCTGGCCGGTGCCGCCCCTGCCCATCCCGTCGATCCTGGCCAAGGCGTTCCCCGGCGGGATGTTCGACATGGTGGAGGGCCGTCGTCGCTTCGACCAGGAGCTGCCCGAGGCCTGGCCCGACCGACCGCTGTGGCTGTGCGCGCTCGACTTGGGCAGCGGCCGCCGGGTCGTGCTCGGCCGGCCCGGCTCGGGCGCGCCGGAAGCCACGCTGCGCCAGGCCGTGCTGGCCTCGGCCGCCATCCCCGGCATCTACCGGCCCGTGCGGGTGGGCGGGCGCGTGCTCGTCGACGGCGGCGCGTGGTCGTCGACCAACCTCGACCTGGCCGTGAAGGCGGAGTGCAGCATGATCATCGGCGTGGCCCCCATGGCGTTCGACCCTGAGCGGGCGCCCACCCGCTTGCTCCAGCTGGTGCGCCGCCTGCCCGCCCGGTCGCTGTCGGCCGAGGTGGCGGGCGCCCGCGGCGCGGGCGCGCAGGTGTTGCTCGTGCGTCCCGACGACGCCGAGCTGCGCCTGCACGGCCTCAACCTCATGCGACCCGACGGCCTCGACCGCATCGCCAAGGCCGCCTACGAGGCCACGGCGCGCGCACTGGCCACCGAGCGGTTCCGGTCGTTCTTGCACCACCTGGCGGCATGACACCCGAGCAGACCGACGACCTGCCCGGCTGGCTCGGCGGAGAGCGGGCGCGCCCCACCCTGCCCGCGCTGGCAGGCGCCGCCGGGGCGCTCGTCGTCCTCGTCGGCACGTTCCTCCTGCTGGAGGAGGTCGACACCGACGACCTGCGCCTCTTCGGCTTGGCCCTGGCGGCCTTCACGCTGCTCGTCGGTTGTGTGCTCATGCTGGTGGAACGGCGGGGCGCGCTGCGCACCGCCGGCGTGGCGCTGGCGGCGGGCGCCGTGGTGCCGCTCGCACTCACCCTGGTGAACGACCCCGCAGAGATCGACAGTCGCACCGACGCGCTCCTCACCGGCCTCGTGGCGGTGGTGGGGTGGCTGGTGCTGTTCGCCCTGAGCCCGGCCCGCGGCCACGGGCTGTTCATCGGCCTGGCCCTCCTCGGCGCGTGGTTTGCCGCCGTCTCCCAGACGGCGCCGCAGACCGCGTTGTTCTGGCTCAACCCCCTCACGACCTCGGCCCGAGCCACAGCGACCACGGAGCCGCTCGAGGTGCCGCCTCCGCCGTCGATCGTGTTCCCGGACCCGCCGTCGCCGCCCACCTTCACCATCCCCACGGTGCCGCTCATGCCCGAGCGGACCTTTCCGGAGTCCGAGCTCCGGCCGCCGCCCGTGCCCTTGCCGGAGCCTCGGCCGGTGGAGCCGACGTTCCCGTTCCCCACGTTCCCGGAGCCGGAGGAGCAAGAGCAGCAGGAGCAGCGGGAGCAGCCGCAGGAGGCGCCGCAGCAGACCTCGCTGGGTGGGGCCCGCCTGGCCTCGACCGGGCAACCGGTGAACGAGCGGGGGGAGCCACCGATCGCGCCGGCGGTGGTGTCGATCGCCGTCGGCCTCCTGTACCTGGCGTTCGCCGCCCTGCTCGACCGGGCCCGCCTCTCCCGCCTGGCAGGCGCGTTCGTCGCCGTCGGCCTGCCCGTGCTGGCGTTGGGCGTGGTGTTCGTGGGGCCGCGGCACGGGGCGGTCGCCGTGTCGGTGGCGGCAGTGGCCTTCGGCCTCGTGCTGCTGGCGGTCGGCGTGGGCGGCGGTCGCCGCTTCAGCGGCTGGACGGGCGCCGCCGTGCTGGCCGGAGGCATCCTGGGCCTCGTGGGCGAGGCGTTCGACGACCCCGGCAGCGGGGACGCGGTGGCCATGCTCCTCGTGGGCGGGGCGCTCGTGGGCGCGGGCTGGTTCCTGTCGCAGCCGGTAGCGGGTGCCCGGCCGCAGCCGGCAGATCAGGCCGCGCACGACAGCAGCTCCTGAAGGGCGGCGGCCACCTCGGCCTCCCGCTCGACCACGTGGTGCCACGTCAGCCGCAGCACACGCAGACCGCCACGGAGCAGGACGAGGTCGCGGCGGCCGTCTTCCAGCCGGTCGAGCTTCGACGAGTGGTACGGCCGCCCGTCGAGCTCGACGACGAGACGGGCAGCGCGGAACAGGCAATCGACCCGCCCCGCCCGTTCGCCGGCGCTGCCGAGCACCACCTGGCGCTCCGGCTGCGGCAGCCCGTGGCGGCGGAGCAGGTCGCGGAACCGGGCCTCGAGCTCGCTCTCCGTTCCGGGTGCGCGCCCGTCCAAAGCCGCCCGCAGCGCTCTGGTGCCGCGCCGTCCCCGACCGCCGATCTCGTCGAGGAGGCGCACAAGGTGCGCCGGCGTCACCATGCCCCGGGAGAGGGCGGTGTCGACGGCTCGCTCCTGCCGTTTCGGGTGCACCACCGCCCCGAGGTCGAGAAGCGTGCGGGCCGGCGACGTGAGGGGCAGGTCGGACACTCGTTGCACGTGGTGCGGCGGGAGGGCCGTGCTGTGGTGGATGACCGCCACGGGGGACCGGTGGTGGTTGCGCTCGATCGGTCGCGTGACGTGCACCGGCATCGCTTCGAACCCGGGCAACCCGAGCAGCCACGCGGCGCTGGTGTGCGACACCACGGCGCCCGGCCCGCCGTCGAGCACGGCCGCGGCCACCCGCGGGAGCGGCCCGTCGGGCGCGCCCGCCACTTGGAGGACCTCGGTCGTGATCGGCACCAGTCGGCCCTGGGCGACGAGGTTGCGCACCGCCGACTTGTGGAGCCCGTGGCCGGCGGCCTGGGCCCGCGTCAGATGTCCGTGCTGACGAGCGGCGAGGGCGGTGAGGCGGGCGTACGGCGTGTCCATGCCCGCGATTCATAGCGACCGGG
>DATAAM010000204.1:0-3972 GCA_036260075.1 Acidimicrobiales bacterium | reverse complement strand
CCTCGGTGCCCGCGATCACGTCGGCCACCTGGTCGGCGCGCTGCGAGTGCAGCCGGGACACGAGGTCGCAGCCGTCGTCCATGGTGAGCTGCGGCCGCTCGTCGAGCACGGCGTCCATGTGGCGGAAGTAGGTCTCGGTGTCCTCGCCCTTGACGGCGAACACCGCGATCCCCTCGTCGCGCACCAGCGAGGCGGCCACGTCGTCCTGCGTGGAGAGAGGGTTGGACGCGCAGATGGCCACGTTGGCGCCGCCCGCCTTGAGCGCCCGCAGGAGGTTGGCCGTCTCGGTGGTCACGTGCATGCACGCGGCCATCGTGACGCCCTCGAACGGGCGCTCCTTGGCGAAGCGCTCGCGGATCGACGCCAGCACCGGCATGCGGGTGTCGGCCCAGGCGATGCGCTGCCGGCCGAGGTCGGCGAGCGAGGGGTCGGCGATGTCGAAGTTCACGATGCAGGACCTTCCGTGAGTCGTTGCTTGAGGTCGGAGAGCGCGGGCACCGGACCGGGGTCGATGCCCTCCTGGTACGCCAGGTGCAGCGACACGAAGTCGCCGAAGAGGATCAGGTCGAGCAGCTGGGCCAGGTCGCCCTCGCCCTCCGCCCGCACCTCGTGGATGCCCGCCACGACCTCGTCGAGCAGCTCGGCCACCAGCTCGAACCGGCGGGTGACCTGCGGGTGCTCGGCGTCGTGGCGCAGGTTGACGAGCGAGATCACCTGGCGGGTCACGTCGCCGTGCTGGCCCCAGCCCTGGATCTCGTTGTGGCACAGCTCGGGGTGCACGGCCCAGAAGGCGGGCGCGTTGGCGTTCTCGTTCACCTGCGTCTTCCACCGTTGGGCGGCGGCCCCGCCCAGCGAGCCCGACGAGTGCACCAGCGGGATCGTGCGCCCGATGCGGCGGGCCAGGTCGGCGGCCTCGTTGCGGTCGGCGACCAAGGCGTCTCGGCGGCGCTTGAGCTGTGTGACGGCCTGGTCGATCCACTGGCCCGCGCCAGGGAAGAGGCCCACCTCTTCCAGCACGACGAGCGGGGGGACCGCCATCGCGCCCAGCGCCGCCCTCGGCTGGGGGATGGTGTCGGGGACAGGGACCACCGGCGCCCCCCACGACGAGGCCAGCTTGCCCAGCTCGCCGCCGCTGGTGACCACCACCATGCGGGCACCCTGCACGGCCGCCTCGCCCGCCGCTTCCACCGTCTCCTCCGTGTTGCCGGAGAAGGAGATGGCGAACACGAGCGAGTGCTCGTCGACGAACGCGGGTGCCGTGTAGCCCTTCACCACCACGACCGGCACGGGCATGAACGAAGCCGCCGTGGCGATGAGGACGTCGCCCGCGATGCCGCTGCCACCCATGCCGAGCACGACGACGTTCTCGATGGCGGCGCGATCGGGAAGGCCGTCGAGGCCACGCGCCTCGCGCGCCGCCTGCTCCACCTGCTCGGGCAGGCCCGCGGTGACGTCGAACATCCCCTGGGTGTCGAGGCGCTCGCTCATCGTTCCTCGAAGGTGGGACGGACGCCTTCGGCCTCCGCCTTGGCCAGCAGCCGGGCGTGTTCGTCGTCGTCGACTGCTTCCGCCTCGTCGATCAGCATCACGGGGATGCCCTCGCGCACGGCGTAGCGGCGGTGCAGGCGCGGGTTGTACAGCGCCTGCTCGTCCTCGAAGAACAGGAGCGGCCCCTTGTCCTCCGGGCAGGCGAGGATCTCGAGCAGCTGCGGGTCGAGCGTCACGGTCACAGCCCCCTGATCAGCGAGAGAACTTCCTGAGTGCGGGCGTCGCAGGCCTCGCGGGTGCAGGCTTCGAGGTTGAGGCGCAGGAGCGGCTCGGTGTTCGAAGGCCGCAGGTTGAACCACCAGTCGCCCAGGTCGACGGTGAGGCCGTCGAGGCGGTCTTGGTCGGCGTCGGCGTAGGCCTCCGCCACTCGCTCGACGACGGCGAGCGGGTCGCTCACCTCGGTGTTGATCTCGCCCGAGGCGGCATAGCGCTCGAACGGCACCCGCAGCTCGGACAGCGGCCTGCCCGCCTTGCACAGCAGCTCGAGCACGACGGCGGCGGCGATCAGGCCCGAGTCGGCGCGGTAGTTGTCGCGGAAGTAGTAGTGGCCCGAGTGCTCGCCGCCGAACACGGCGCCCGTCTCCGCCATCACCGACTTGATGAAAGAGTGCCCCACGCGCGTGCGCACCGGCGTGCCGCCCTTCTCGCGCACGATCTCGGGCACCGCCTTCGAGCAGATGAGGTTGTGGATGATCGTCTCACCCGGGTGCTTCTCCAGCATCGACGCCGCCACCATGGCCGTGGTCAGCGAGCCGGACACCGGCTGCGCCTTCTCGTCGACGAGGAACACGCGGTCGGCGTCGCCGTCGAAGGCCAGCCCGATGTCGGCGCCCCGTTCGAGCACGCGGGCTTGCAGGTCCTTCAGGTTCTCCGGCTGGATGGGGTCGGCGGGGTGGTTGGGGAACGACCCGTCGAGCTCGAGATAGAGCACCTCCAGCTCGAACGGGAGCTTCTCGAACACGGTCGGCACCACGAGGCCGCCCATGCCGTTGGCCGTGTCGGCCACCACCTTGAGGGGGCGCAGCACCCGCTCGTCGACGAAGCCCACCACGTGGTCGGCGTACTCGCCGAGGAGCTCACGCTGCGAGAGCGTGCCCGTCGTGGGGGCGGCGGGGAGCTGCTCGGCGGCCAACCGCTTGATCTCGGCCAGCCCCGTGTCCTGCCCCACCGGCTTGGCGCCCGCCAGGCACAGCTTGATGCCGTTGTACTGCGACGGGTTGTGGGAGGCGGTGAACATGGCGCCCGGGGCGTCGAGGCGGCCCGCGGCGAAGTAGAGGAGGTCGGTGGAGGCCAGGCCCAGGTCGACGACGTCGACGCCTTGCGCGGTCACTCCCTCGGCGAACGCGGCCGACAGCTCGACGCCCGACTCGCGCATGTCGCGGGCGACCAGGATGCGGGGCGCGGCGGCGAAGCGGGCGAACGCGGCTCCCACCGCCCGACAGGTCGGGGCGTCGAGCTGATCGGGGACGGTGCCGCGGATGTCGTACGCCTTGAAGACGCTGTCGAGGGAGGGCATGTCGGGGGGCAAGCCTAGTTGGGCGCCTCGTCGGCAAGCCCGTCCGGGCCGTACGCGCCACGGGCGGCCAAGCGGCGGATGCGGAACACGTCCCACAGCATCCGCAGCGAGTCGCGCCCGACGCGGACACTCGACTCGCTGGTGTTGGCCAGCTCCACCGGCACCTCCCGCAACGTGAGCCGGTAGCGCTCGGCCAGGTGGAGCACCTCGACATCGAAGGCGAAGCCGTCGATGCGGGTGCGCGAGAACAGCAGCCGCGCCGCGTCCCGCCGGAACCCCTTCAGCCCGCACTGCGTGTCGCGGTACTGGCCCAACAGCACGACGAACGTGAGCAGGTTGAACAGCCGGCCGGTGACCTCCCGCAGACGACGAGCCCGCACCAGCGTGGTGGTGTCCACGTGGCGCCGGCTGCCGATCACGACATCGGCGCCTGCCTCGACGACAGCCACCACGCGGGCGATCTGCTCGGGCGGGTAGGCGAGGTCGGCGTCGGTGAACACGATCGTGCGGCCGTTGGCCGCCAGCATCCCCGCCCGCACCGCCGCCCCCTTCCCGCGGTTCTCCGGCAGGACGAGGACCTGCTCCGCACCCGCGGCGCGGGCCGCCGCCGCGGTGCCGTCGGGCGAGCCGTCGTCGACGACCACGATCTCGAGGTCGTCGGTCGGCCCCGCGGCGCGCAAGCGGGCGACGGTCGAGGCGATGCGCGACTCCTCCCGGAAGGTGGGCACGACGATGCTCAGCCGCACCCGGCCCGCCGCCGCGCTCGCGCTGCTGCCTCGCTGCGCGGCCCTGATGATCGGCTGGAGGGCGGCTCGATAGCCGAGTGCGCGCACGGCGGCGGCCACCGCCAGCGAGGCGGCCTTCACCGGCAGCAGGCCGCCGAGCGAGGCCGTGTCGCGCACGTCGGC
>DATAAM010000203.1:0-3215 GCA_036260075.1 Acidimicrobiales bacterium | reverse complement strand
GGCACCTTCTTCGTCTTCAGCGACTACATGCGAGGTGCGGTGCGGCTGGCCGCCATCAGCGAGGCCAAGGTCGTGTACTCGTGGTCGCACGACTCGGTGGGCCTCGGCGAAGACGGCCCCACGCACCAGCCCGTCGAGCAGCTGCCCGCCATGCGGGCCATGCCGGGCCTCCGCGTGATCCGGCCCGCCGACGCCAACGAGACGGCCCACGCCTGGCGCATCGCCGTCGACGGCAACGGTCCCGTGGCCCTGCTGCTCACCCGCCAGAAGGTGCCCGTGCTCGAGGGCACGGCCGAGGCCTACGAGGGCGTGGCCCGCGGCGCCTACGTGCTGGAGCACGGCAGCGACGACCCCGACGTGGTGCTGATCGGCACCGGCTCCGAGGTGAGCGTGTGCGTGGAGGCCGCCCGCCTGCTCGACGGCGAGGGGATCGTGGCGCGCGTCGTGTCGATGCCGTGCTGGGACCTGTTCGAGGTGCAGGACGACGAGTACCAGGAGTCGGTGCTGCCGGTCGACGTGCCCACGTTGGCGGTGGAGGCGGCCTCGTCCTTCGGCTGGTCGCGTTGGGCCGACGACTCGGTGTCGATCGACCGGTTCGGCGCGTCGGCGCCGGGTACGACGGTCCTGGAGAAGATGGGCTACACCCCCGAGCACGTGGCCGCCGAGGCTCGCGCGCTCCTCGCCGTCTTCGAGGAGGAGGACGAGCAGTGACCAAGTTGCACGACCTGTACGACCGCTTCGGGCAGAGCCCGTGGCTCGACAACCTCAAGCGCTCCTTCCTCACCTCGGGCGAGCTGCAGCGTCAAGTGGAGGCCGGCATCCGCGGCGTCACCTCCAACCCGACGATCTTCCAGAAGGCCATCGCGGGCTCCGACGAGTACGACGCCCAGTTCCGCGAGCTGCTGGAGCAGCACCCGGTGGAGGACGCCTACTGGGGCATGGTGGTCAAGGACATCCAGGACGCGCTGGCGGTGCTGCGCCCCGTCTACGACGCCTCCGACGGCGAGGACGGCTACGTGTCGATCGAGGTTGCCCCCTCGTTGGCGGCCGACACCGACGGCACGATCAACGCCGCCCGCCACTTCCACGAGTGGATCGCCCAGCCCAACCTCTACGTGAAGATCCCGGCCACCGCCGAGGGCGTGCCCGCCATTCGAGAGATGGTCTCGGAGGGCCGCAACATCAACATCACGTTGATCTTCAGCCTCGACCGCTACGACGAGGTGATCGAGGCCTACATCTCCGGCTTGGAGGCCTACGAGGGCGACGTCTCGAAGGTGCGCAGCGTGGCCTCGTTCTTCGTCAGCAGGGTCGACACCGAGATCGACCGCCGCCTGGAGGCGATCGGCACCCCCGAGGCCATGGCGCTCCGCGGGCAGGCCGCGGTCGCCCAGGCCAAGCTGGCCTACCGGCTGTTCTGCGAGCGGTTCTCGGGGCCGCGGTGGGCGGCGCTGGCCGAGCGAGGCGCCCACGTGCAGCGGCCCCTGTGGGCCTCGACGTCCACGAAGAACCCCGCCTATCCCGACCTGCTCTACGTCGACACGCTCATCGGGCCCGACACCGTCAACACCATGCCCGATGCCACCATCGAGGCGTTCCTCGATCACGGCACGCTCGCCCGCACGGTTGACACACGGGTGGAGGAGGCCGAGGCCACACTGCACCGGCTGGCCGAGGTCGGCGTCGACACGGCCGACGTGTCGCGCACCCTGGAGGACGAGGGCGTGGCCGCCTTCGTGAAGTCGTTCGACGAGCTGATGCAGACCCTGCACGACAAGGCCAACGCGCTGCGTTGACGGCGTCGATCCTCGACCGGCTGCTGGCGCGGGACACCACGTTGTGGCCCGAGGGCAACGTGGCTTCCGACCGCCTCGGCTGGCTCGACGTGGCCGAGCGCATGCGGGGCGAGGCCGACGAGCTGGCGGGGTGGGCTCGCACGGTCGACGCGTCGACGGTGGTGTTGCTCGGCATGGGCGGCTCGTCGCTCGGCCCCGAGGTGCTGCGGGCCGCGGTGGGCGACGAGCGCCTCCTCGTCCTCGACACCACCGACCCCGAGACGATCGCCGCCGTCGACCCCAACGACGCCTTCTTCGTGGTGTCGTCGAAGTCGGGCACCACGATCGAGGTGCAGTGCCTGCTCGCCTACTTCTGGAACCGGGTGCCGGTCGGCTCGCGCTACGCGGCGATCACCGACCCGGGCACGGCGCTCGACGAGCTGGCCGTCGACCACGGGTTCGCCCGCGTGTTCCGCAACCCGCCCGACATCGGCGGGCGCTACTCGGTGCTGTCGTACTTCGGGCTGGTGCCCGCGGCGTTGGCCGGGGTCGACGTGGGCGGTTTGCTCGACCGGGCGCTCGCCGTCGACCGCATGGCCGCCGTCGAGCTGGGCCTGGCCATGGGGCAGGCGGCCGCAGTGGGCCGCGACAAGGTCACCGTGGTGGTTCCCGAGCGCTTCTCGTCCTTCGGCCTGTGGGTGGAGCAGCTCGTGGCCGAGTCCACGGGCAAGCAGGGCCGGGGCTGCGTCCCGGTGCCCACCACGGAGGTGGAGACGGGCGACGACCGCCACGTCGTGGCCTTGGAGCTCGACGACCCGCTCGATCTCGGCGAGGAGTTCCTGCGCTGGGAGATCGCCACCGCCGTCGCCGGCCACGTGCTCGGCATCGACCCCTTCGACGAGCCCAACGTGGGCGAGTCGAAGCGCAACACCGCCGAGGTGCTCGACCGTCTGCCGCTCGAGCCGCCGCCCGCCGACGACCCCACAACAGTCGGCGACTGGCTGCGGGCACAGATGCAGCCCGGCGACTACGTGTCGGTCCAGGCCTACCTGCCGTACGGGAGCGAGAAGACGTTGGAGGAGGTGCGGCGGGGCCTGCGCGACGGCCTCGGCGGCGCGGCCGTCACGGCCGGATACGGGCCGCGGTTCCTGCACTCCACCGGGCAGCTGCACAAGGGCGGGCCGAGCTCGGTGGTCGCCGTGCAGGTCGTCCCCCGTTCGGCGGCGCCGTCGCTGCCGATCCCCGACCGCCCCTACGACTTCAACACGTTGATCGCCGCGCAGGCCATCGGCGACCACCGCGCCCTGCTCGACCACGGCCGCCGCGTGCTGCGGGTCGCCGTCGACGACCTCCGGGACCTCGGGTGAAGGCTCACCGGCCCGGCCCGCCCGGCCCGCCCGGCCCGTTCTGGGATGGAAATGGCGCGCTGCAGCGCGCCAT
>DATAAM010000202.1:0-3196 GCA_036260075.1 Acidimicrobiales bacterium | reverse complement strand
TCGATGTCGGCCTTGGTGGCCAGCTCCCCTCGGGGGAGCCACTCCATGACCTCACGTGCCGGCTCTGGGCCCATGCGCTCCTCGAGGTATCGGTGCAGTCGCAGACGGGTCTGCTCGGTCAGGCTCACGTCGTTCTCCTGTTCGGGCCAGTGCCTTCCGAGGGGAACGTGCCGTTCCCGAGACCTTCCGAGCCCAGCTCGGCGGTGTGGAGAGTATAGGTAGCAGTCAGGGGGAGGGCAACAGCAGGGCGGAGCGCAGCAACGAGAGCAAGTCGTTGCGCCGGCGCACCAGCGAGCGGGCGGTGGGCTCCTCCCCCAAGGCCCGGTAGACCTCCACCTCGGTGGCCACGCCGACCACCGCCGAGTACGCGGCCAGGAGCACCAGGCGCGGGTCGTTGCGCCGCATCCGCCCGGCCGCCATCTCCGCCTCGAGGAAGCCGGTCGCCCGGGCCAGCAAGGGGTCGAGTGCCTCGCTCAACCGCGTGGACGCGGGCGGGCCCAGCCGGCTGAGCTCGCGCAGCAGGCCCAGCAGCTCGGGGCGACGGGCGGCCAAGCGGAACACCGACTTCACGATCGCCTCGACGCGCGCCCACCCTTCGCCCGCCCGGGCCAGCGTCCGTTCGAGCGTGGCGGCCAGCTCGGCGGCGCTGCGGTCGATGACCGCCTCGAGCAGCGCCTCCTTGTTGGGAAACCAGTAGAGGATCGTCTGCTTGCGGATCCCGAGCGTGCCGGCGAGCGCGTCGAGCGAGGTCGCCTCGTAGCCCCGCGTGCCGAACGACTCCAGGGCGGCATCCAGGATCCGGTCCGCCGTGGTCGTCGCCGTCATCTACCAGATGGTAGACAGGAGGCGTGATTCGGGAGGCGCTCGCAGGCGCGCGCATCGGGGTCACCGGAGCCACCGGGTTCCTGGGCACGGCGCTGGTCGAGCGCCTGCTGCGGATCGTGCCCGACTGCGAGCTCGTCCTCCTCGTGCGCCCCGGCCGTCGCACCGCCGCCGAACGGGTGCGGCGCGACGTGCTCCGCAACGACTGCTTCGACCGGCTCCGCGCCGAGTGGGGCGAACGCTTCGACGGCGAGGTGGCGCGTCGGGTGCACGCCGTCGGCGGCGACGTGGGCCTCGACGGGCTCGGGCTGGACGACGAGGGTCGAGCGGCCTTGGCCGCCTGCGACGTGGTCGTGCACTCGGCGGCCACGGTCAGCTTCGACTCGCCGCTCGACTCGGCGGTGGAGGTCAACCTCCTCGGCCCGTCGCGGGTGGCGGGCGTCCTCGGCGACGGCACACACCTCGTCGCCGTGTCCACCGCCTACGTGGCCGGCACCCGACGAGGTGACGCGCCCGAACGCCTGCTCACCGACACGCCGTTCGCCACCGAGGCCGACTGGCGGGCGGAGGTGACGGCCGCACGCCGCGCCCGGGCCGACGCCGACGCCGAGAGCCGGTGGCCCGACCACCTCGCCCGGTTCACCAAGCAGGCGCGTGCCGAGCTGGGCGCGGCGGGCACGCCGTTGCTCGCCGAGCGAGCGGAGCGCCTGCGCCTCGACTGGGTGTCGGACCGCATGGTCGACGCGGGCCGGGCGCGCGCCCAGGCACTGGGGTGGCCCGACGCGTACGCCTACACGAAGGCGCTGGGCGAACGCGCCCTCCTCGAACAGCGGGGCACGACGCCCGTCACCATCGTCCGCCCTTCGATCATCGAGTCGGCCCTCGCCGAGCCCCGACCCGGCTGGATCCGCGGCTTTCGCATGGCCGAGCCGGTGATCATCTCCTACGGCCGTGGCCTCTTGAAGGAGTTCCCCGGCATCCCCGAAGGCGTGGTCGACGTCATCCCGGTCGACTTCGTGGTCGCGGCCATCGTGGCCGTGGCCGCCCGGGGCGCCGCCCCGGATGGGCCGTCCGTGTACCACGTCGCCTCCGGCAGTCGGAACCCGCTGCGCTACCGGCAGCTGGTCGATCTGGTCCGGGAGTGGTTCGGCGAGCATCCCCTGTACGACGCCGAGGGCCAGCCCATCGTGGTGCCGGAGTGGTCGTTCCCCGGGCGGGGCCGCGTCCAGCGACAGCTCGAGCGCGCCACCAAGGCGCTTGCCGCCGCCGAGAAGGCGATCCGCGCCCTGCCGGTGCGGGGCACGCAGGCCGCGCTCTCCACCCGGTTCGAGGAGCGGCGCGAGCAGGCGGAGCGGGCCCTCGGCTACGTCCAGCTCTACGGCGCCTACACCGAGACCGAGGCGGTGTTCCTGGTCGACCGCCTTCTCACATTGTGGGATGAGATTCCCATCTCGGACCGTGAGACGTTCGCGTTCGACCCTGCTGCCGTCGACTGGCGCTCGTATGTCCACGAGGTGCACCTGCCGTCGATCGTTGTCCACGCCCGCGTGCGCACCTCGGGCGGTCGCAAGGAAGGACCGACGAGGGAGGAGCGCGGCCGCCGGGCCGTGCTCTCCCCTTCGCGACAGTTCGCGGCCTTCGACCTGGAGAACACGCTGATCGCGTCGAACGTGGTGGAGTCGTACGCGTGGCTCACCACCAAGCGGCTCGACAGGGAAGACCGAGTCCGCTTCACGCTCCGCACGCTGCGCGAGGCGCCTGCCCTGCTGGCCCTCGACCGCCGCGACCGCGGCGACTTCCTCCGCCACTTCTACCGCCGCTACGAGGGCCGCTCGGCCGCCGAGGTTCGCGAGGACGCGTGGGAGCTGTTCAGCGACCTCCTGCTCCGCAAGTCGTTCCCGGCCGGGCTGCGACGGGTGCGGGAGCATCGTGCCCTCGGCCACCGCACGATCCTCATCACCGGCGCGCTGGACTTCGTCGTCGAGCCGCTCCGTCCGCTGTTCGACGAGGTGGTGTGCGCCCGCCTCGGGGAGACGGGCGACGGACGACTCACCGGCGAGCTCGTGTCGGCCCCGCCCACGGGCGAGGCGCGGGCGCTGGCCCTGGCCGCCTACGCCGACGCCGAGGGCCTTCGCCTCTCGGAAGGGGTCGCCTACGCCGACTCCGCCAGCGACCTGCCCATGCTGGAAGCGGTGGGGCACGCGGTGGCCGTCAACCCCGAGGCCAAGCTGGCCGCCATCGCCCGCAAGCGGGGGTGGCACGTCGAACAGTGGGCGCCCGCCCCCGGCGGCACCAAGCCCTTGCTGCCCCTGGCCCCTCGCCGTTCTGGTGGGGGAAATGGACGGCCGGCTGTCGATTTCCCCCACCAGAACCC
>DATAAM010000201.1:0-7547 GCA_036260075.1 Acidimicrobiales bacterium | reverse complement strand
AGCGAGTTCTGGCGCCCTGTCTCGGAGAAGGGTGGTTGCGGTGAGCGGGCGCAAAAGATACGTCGCAATGTTCGAGCACGACGGCGATGAAGGCGTGTGGCTGGTGCGGATCAAGGGCGTCGATGGCTGCCAGACGTACGGCCGCACGCTTCGCCAGGCCGAGGACCGGATTCGCGAGGCGTTGGCGGCCTGGCTGGACAAGGACGCCGATTCCCTCACGATCACGCCGGAACTGCCCTCCGATGTGGCCCTCCTGGCAACCGAGGTCTCTCAAGCCCGCTACGCCGCCGAGCGAGCCGGTGCCGACGCTCAGCGTGCGACCGCCGAAGCTGTCAGGCGGCTGACGGAAATGGGCCTCAGCCGCCGCGATGCCGCTGACGTACTCGGCATCTCCCACCAACGAGTCCAGCAACTCCTAGCGAGCTGACGATCACCACCTAGGAGCACAAGCGGAAACCGCACCGACTGACAAGCACTTCAACCGACCTGACAGCAAGGCCCAGGAAGGTGCACATATTTGCACAGCACACTGTACGAGTCCGCGAGTTCGCTGACGTTCTTGCCCGGTGATGGTGAACATCTGCCCATCGGAGATCCGAGCGCCCTGCGGTCGCAGACCTGTTCATGTCTGCTCGGAAGGCCCGAACAGCCAGTCCGAAAGACGAACGAGCTCGCGGTGCTCGATCAGCTCGGCTTCCTCTGGCTCCCACCACCCATCGGCGTCGACCCACGGCACACACGCGAAGGTGTCATCGACCAAGGCGTCTACGGCATCGACCACCCCACGGAAAAACTGATGCGGTATCAGGTATGGCCGCGTGTCAAAGACGATGGCGCCCCGGGTATCGACAGGGAGACGTAGGTGCACAGGCTTCACACACGCGTTGAGGTCGAGCATCGCGATACGAGCCTCGGCGGGTCCATCAAGACGGCCAACCGCCATCGGCTCCGATTGCACCTCGACCACTTCCGCTTGAAGTGGCTGTCGGTGCTGAATGGCATCACGCATGTCGTAGCCCAAATCCATTAGTGCTGCCGAGGAATGACTCCTGGCGGCAGCCGCCATGCGTTGTGCGTCCGTCGATGTCAATGCTGTCAACCAGTTCTTCCACTTGCGTAGCGCTCGCCAACTGATCTCGTTACGCCTCGGCGTCGACCTGTCGAGAATCGCTACCACCCAGGCGATTTCGTCGAGTATGCCTGCAACGAGCACCAGTGCGAACTGAAGATGATAGAGCTGCTCGCTGATGATCAAATTGTTTGCGTACATATGCCCTTCGGCCAATCCGGCGCGATAAAGAGCGTCAGACGCCACTAGCAAAGAGCGATGACGGGCGAGGATATTGAGGACATGGTCAGCGAGGTGCCGGTACTCGGCGTTCCTTGCTGGCGACAAGCAGCTACGAAGCGCTTGGACTACGTGAGGCAACCGGGCCTCGGTTACATAGCCGTAGAACATGCCCTTCCCCAGCGACAGCCTGTACTTCGGCTCGAGCACAGGCGTGATCGTGTGTCGGCCGCGGAGGAAGACCTCGACGGCAGTTAGCACCTCTCGTGGCGTCGCGATGCCAGACCGATGGAACCAGGCCGATCCGAAGCGGTCTCTGAGAAGACGCGGGTTCGTCGTCACGAATACGTCGTTCTGAAGGCTGTCGTGTGCCTGAAGCTCAAGATACCGAGTGCTCGTCACAGAGCGGTCTTCCTGGTCATCGCCGAACCACCGACGTGCCAGTTCGCGCCATCCTTGCTGTAGCCAGAGGGCATGGATTGCCGAGCCGATCCGGATAGAGCCGGAATGATCAGCGTCTTCGTCGATGCCCTCGAACTTCAGGCGTACGACGTCCTCGGGAACGACGTCGGTGTATGCAGGGCCGACAAAAACCTTAACATCGCCCGTTTTCGCGAGCGCGCACAGTCTACGAATCAAGTCTGACGAGGGATCGACGTCCGAGGCGATCGTGAGAGCTAGTGGCCGCGTCCCATTCCAGAGTGCATCCGCATCTTCGCGTCGACTCGTCATATGGTCGGCGAACACCGGCCCTTTCAGTTCTCGTACCTCGCGCCACGGCCCACTGAGCCAGACATGCATTCGATACGCAGCACCGAGATTAGCGATGGATGCTCTGTCTTCCGCTCTGGCCATCGTTTACATCCTTCTTCAATGTTCGCGTGTATGGCGGTCGCCACGCACGGGCGTGCCCGACACTGCCACGATTAGCATCAGACCGGAAACGAGGCGGTCTTCGAACTGTCCTTAACCTCGGTGAGCTTCTGCCGGAGCATCCTTCCCCCAGAGGTCGGCGGCCGCGGCATCCACGGTCGGGCGGACCTTGGCGTAGACCTTCATCGTCATGGTCTCCGAGGAGTGACCAGCCCGGCCCATGACGGTGCGGGGGTCGACGCCTGCGGCGAGGAGCTCGGTGATCATCGTGTGGCGCAGGCCGTGGAGGTCGACATCCGACCGCACTCCCGCCAACTCCTTGAGGCGCCGGAATCGGCGCGTCGTCGAGCTCGGGTCCTACGGCCGCCCGTCGAGCGGGTGGCGGCGGCTGCCGACGCCGCCGCTGAACACGAAGTCGTCGGGGCCGAGACGAACGATCGCACCTGTCGCGAACGACTGCTGCTCCTCGGTCGTCGCTTCAGTTCCGCGAGCAGGTCGAGCGTGTGCGACGACACCGCAACCCGGCGCGGCTTCTTGTTCTTGGTGCGGGACCGCAGCTTCACGCCGTCATCGCCGCGCGTGATGGTGGCGTCGATGGTGAGCACCCCCATGTCGAAGTCGACGCAGCCCCACCGCAACGCCAGCGTCTCACCTCGACGACCGCCCTCCTCGGCCGCCACCCACAGGTAGGTCAGGAACTCGGGATCGTGGTGCTCGGCCGCCAGCATCAGCGCGGCCGTCTCCTCGAGCGTGGACGCCACGCGTTCCTCGGCGTCGAGTTCCGGCGGCGGGACCTTCATGACCGGGTTGGACTCGACGTACTCCATCGCCACCGCATACGACATGACGGCCGACAGGACAGTCCGCACCTTGCGCACCGTCCCCGGCGCCAAGCCCTTGTCGGCCAGATGGACGAGGAACGACGCCACCAAACGCGGCCTGATCTCCGACACCTGACGACTGCCGAGCAGGGGCAGGATGTGCCGGTCGAGGTTCATCCGGTAGTTGGCCCGGGTGGACGGCGCCAACCTCGGACCCGACTGCCACCACTCGGCCACAACCTTGCGCAGCATGATTCTGGGTGCGACACGCTCGGCCGCCTGCGCGAGCAGCGCCCGCTCCAGGCGCGACGCCTCGGTCTTGCTCGCCGCCGAACCGCTCAACTGCCTCCGTTGCCCGGTCAACGGGTCGCGGCCCGCCTGCACCACGACCCGCCACCGGTTGCCTCGCTTGGCGATCACGACCGCCACCTCCCGACGCCCGATGCGATACCGGGCGACTGACACGACCCCTGACAGGGCTGCTGACAATCTGCTGACAGCTCGCCCTGCACGGACGGGTCGGGAGGCCGCAACGAGAAAACCGCAGGCCTTCTGGCCTGCGGTTCCGCAAGAGCAGCCCCAACGGGATTCGAACCCGTGTCGCCACCTTGAGAGGGTGGTGTCCTAGGCCTCTAGACGATGGGGCCGTGACCCGCCGGCTGCGCCGGCGGGAAGCTCGGGGGGGAGGACTCGAACCCCCAATGACAGGGCCAGAACCTGTTGTGTTGCCGATTACACCACCCCCGAACGGGCGTAGAGCAGGTTAGCCGCTCCACCCCGGGGCTTCGCACATCATTCTGGTGGGGGGTACAGACTGCCGGCCGTCTGTACCCCCCACCAGAACGTGACGACTCAGCGGCCGGCCAACCACGCCACCTGCCGGTGGCCGAGGATGCGGCCCAGAGCGAGGGCGGCCGTCTCCCTGGCGAAGTAGGGCACCTGCTCCACGCCGCCGATCGGAGACGTACGGGTCGGCGAGACGGCGGCCTGGAGGCCTTGGTCGTCGGCGATGGCGCCGATGCGGGCCGAGTGGAACGGGTCGGACACCAGCATCACGTCCTCCATCCCCCGTCGCTTGAGGAACCGTGCCGCCGAGGCGATCTGCGCCCACGAGCTGTCCCCGTACGGCTCCCAGACCACGGCGTCACCGGGCACGTCGTGGCGCTGCTGGAGGTAGCGCGCCGACGCCTGCGCCTCCGAGAAGCGGTCGCCCGGCTGCCGCCCCCCGGTGACGACGATCACGGGGGCCAGCCGCCGGTCGTACAGCCGGGCGGCATGGTCGAGCCGGGCCCGCAGCACGGGCGACGGGCGGCCGTCGTACTGGGCGGCCCCGAGCACGAGGATGGCGTCGGCTCGGCGGGCTCCGTCGCGCCGTGAAGCCAGCACCACCTGGGCGAACGTCGTGGCGACGTACACCAGCGCCAAGGCGACGACGGCCAGCGCGACCCGGAGCTTCACGTCGTCGCGAGCCGCTCCCGCGCCCGACGCAGCCGGGCCAGCGTGCGCTCACGCCCCAGCACCACGAGCGACTCGAACAGGGGCGGCCCCACGTCGCGGCCCATGACGGCGACCCGGATGGGGAACTGCGCCTTGCCCAGGCCCAGCGAGAACCGCTCGCCCACGGCGGCCGTCACGTCGTGCAGCGTCTCGACGTCCCACGAGCACGACTCGTACTCGGCCAAAGCGGCGTCGAGGATCTCGGCGGCGGCCGCCCCCCGCACCACGCGCTTGTCCCACGCCTTCTCGTCGACGGGCACCTCGTCGACGAACAGGAAGCCCACCATGTCTGGCACCTCGGCCAGCGTGCGGACGCGCTCCTGCACCAACGGCGCCAACGTCTCGAGAGCCCCGCGGTCGATGTGGGGCGGCAGGTAGCGCTCGGCGGCATCCACGAACGCCGTCACCGGCATCGCCGCGATGTAGTGCTGGTTGAAGTGCGCCAACTTGCGCTCGTCGAAGAAGGCGGGCGAGTTGTTGACCTCGTCGAGCCGGAACTCGGCGACCAGCTCCTCCCGCGTGAGGAGCTCCCGATCGCCGCCGGGCGCCCACCCCAGCAGGGCCAGGTAGTTGACCATGGCCTCGGGGAGGAAGCCCTGCTCCCGGTAGTCCTCCAGCGCCACCTTGTCGCGCCGCTTCGACAGCTTCTGGCGCTGGGCGTTCACCAGCAGCGGGAGGTGGGCGAACACGGGCACGTCACCACCCCCCAGCGCCGACCACAGGAGCAGGTACTTCGGCGTGTTCGGGAGGTGGTCCTCGCCCCGCACCACGTGGCTGATCGCCATGTCGACGTCGTCGACCACGTTGGCCAGGATGAAGATCGGCGTGCCGTTCGACCGCAGCACCACGAAGTCCTCGATGGTGGCGTGCTCGAACACCGGCTCCCCCCGGATCAGGTCGACCACCACGGTGCTGCCCTCCCGGGGGGTGCGGAATCGAAGCGCGCCGCCGGAGTCGGGCCCCAACCCGCGGTCGCGGCAGAACCCGTCGTAGCCCGGTGTGGCGTTGCCCTTCGTACGCGCCTCAACGTCGTCGCGCGTGCACTTGCAGTAGTAGGCGTGGCCGTCGGCGAACAGCCGCCGGGCCGCCTTCGCGTACAGCTCGGAGCGCTGCGACTGGTACACCGGCTCGCCGTCCCAGTCGAGCCCCAGCCACTGCATCGAGGTGAAGATCATCTCGATCCACTCGGGCCGGTTGCGCTCGGCGTCAGTGTCCTCCACCCGAAGGAGGAACGAGCCGGCCTGCTGTCGGGCGAACAGCCAGTTGAAGAGCGCGGTGCGGGCGCTGCCGACGTGGAAGAAGCCGGTCGGCGAGGGGGCGAAGCGGACTCGGACGCCCGACCCGCTCACGAACCCAACAGGCGCTTGGCGATCACGACCCGCTGCACCTGGTTGGTGCCCTCGTAGATCTGGGTGACCTTGGCGTCGCGCATCATGCGCTCCACCGGGAACTCACGCGTGTACCCGTAGCCGCCCAGGAGCTGCACGGCGTTGGTCGTGACCTCCATGGCCACGTCGGAGGCGAAGCACTTCGCCATCGCGCCTGCCACGGTGAGCTCGCCGTGCGGGTCGCCTTCGTCGACCATGGCGCACGCCTTGTGCACCATCGTGCGGGCCACCTCGGTCTTCATCGCCATGTCGGCGAACATGAACTGGAGGCCCTGGAGCTCGGCGATGGGACGCCCGAACTGCTTCCGCTCCTGCATGTACTGCGCCGCGTAGTCGATGGCCCCTTGGGCGATGCCCACGGCCTGCGCGCCGATCGTGGGACGCGACCGGTCGAGGGTCGCCATGGCGATGTAGAAGCCCTGCCCCTCCTCGCCCACCAAGTTCTCTGCGGGCACCCGCACGTCCTCGAAGATCACCTCGCCGGTGGGGCTGCCGCGCATGCCCAGTAACCTCTCGAGCTTGCCCACCTTGACGCCCATGTCCTTCTCGACCACGAAGCACGAGATGCCGCGGTGGCCCGCCGCCGGGTCGGTCTTGGCGAACACCGTGTAGGTGGTGGAGACGCCGGCGTTGGTGATCCAGTACTTCGAACCGCTGAGGACGTAGGTGTCGCCGTCCTTCACGGCGCGCGTCTTCATCGACGCCACGTCGGAGCCCGCGTCGGGCTCGGAGAGGCAGTAGCTCCCCTGCCACTCGCCGGAGGCGATGCGAGGGAGGTACTTCTGCTTGAGCGCGTCGCTCCCCCACAGCATCACCGGGATCATGCCGAGCTTCGAGATCAGCATCGACAGGCTCGTCGACGCACAGGCGCGGGAGATCTCCTCCACCATGATCGCCTGGGTCACGTGATCGGCGCCGTGGCCGCCGTGCTCCACCGGGAGGCCGAGCGCAGGCAGCTCCATCTCCACGCACGCCTGATAGCTCTCCCACGGGAACTCGCCCCGTTCGTCGACCTCGGCCGCCCGGGGGGCGATCTTGTCGTCGCAGAACTGGCGAAGCGTGGCGCGAAAGGCCCGCTGCTCGTCCGTCAGCGTGATGGGCTGCATGGTCACTCCGTGTCGATCAGCTCGCGCCACGACGTGAGGCGGTCGCGCACTTCGACCGGCGTGAGGCGCAACGTCTCCTCGGGCACGCGGTCGACGATCGCCCGCTGGTCCCAATAGTGGTGCACGGCCGACTGGAACAACGGCTTGCGGAACGAGACGAGCTCGATCGGCGCGCCGCCGAGGAAGCCGAACAGGGTGAGCGCCAGCTCCAGGTCGTAGACCACGGGCGCCCGGCCGAACAGCGCGGCCCGTCTCAGGGCGACGCCGAGGCACCCGGCCACGGCGTCCTCGGCCTGTTCGCCGGGGGCAAGCTCCAGGCGCTTCTCGAACTGGCGGGCCAGCTTCAGCGCGTAGCCCTGGTCGGGCCCGGGCGTGCCCAGGCGACGTCCCTCGGGGTGGCGGTTGCCCTTGATCTCCGCGGGCCGCTCCGGTCGCCACGACTCGGGCACCGGCAACCGTTCGGGGGCGCGCACCTTGTCGGTGGTGGAAAGGGGGACGTAGTCGGGCTGGGCCACGCCGCCATTCTGCCCGCCCGGGGTTCTGGGGGAGGAATCCCGGCGCAGGCGCCGGGATT
>DATAAM010000200.1:0-4132 GCA_036260075.1 Acidimicrobiales bacterium | reverse complement strand
CTGCGGTGATCGACCCCTACTCGGGCTACGCCCGGGGGCTGGCCGAGGGGCTGTCCCACGCCCGCCTCGTTGTCGACCACTTTCACGCCGTGCGCCTGGCCAACCAGGCCCTCGACGAGGTGCGTCGTCGCACCCAGCAGGCCACGCTCGGCCATCGCGGCCGCAAGGCGGACCCGCTGTATCGCATCCGCCGCCGGCTGCTCACCGCCCACGACCGCCTCGGCGCCGGTGCCTTCGCCCGCATGCTGATCCTGCTCGAGGGCGGCGATCCCGACGGCGAGGTGGCGGCTGCCTACCTGGGCAATTAACCGGCCCTCGGGGGCGGGTCAAGAGGAAGACGGACGAGGTGCTTCGCTCGACAGGCGACGAAGGTGTCGCTCGATGCTGTCGACGACGCGCTGGTGGCGGACGACTTCGCCGGTCCAGGCACGATCGGCGGCGTCCTGACGAAGGAGGCGCACGTCGGCGAGCTGCGCCTCGAGCGCGGCGGCGAACTCTGGCGTCGTGACGAAGTTCGGGCAGTTTTCGCAGATGTTGGCGTAGGCGCACGCCTCGGCGGCGAGCTCTCGCGAGCAGAAGCCGTGGGCGACGCGCGTCTTGAGCATCTCCGAGGCAAGCCACTCGACCCGATCGGGGACGGCGGGCCGCCCCGGCGGGGCGAGCGGGATGCGCCTGGCCATCTTGCCAGCCGCCTGGTCATAGGCTGCCTTGAGCGTCGGTGACGCCAGCCGGGCGTAGCGGGTGGTCATCTCGGGGCTGCGGTGGCCGAGCAGGGTCATGAGCGCCTGCATGGACATGCCGCCGTTGGCGAGCTCGGTCGCCCAGGTGTGTCGCAGTTGGTGGGCCGATACACGCAGAGGGCCGCCGTCGGGACCGGTGAGGCCAGCGCGCAGGACAGCGTCGCCGAGGCCTCGACGGATCCGGGCCACACCGAGTCGTCGGCCGTGCTCGACGAACATGAAGTCCGCTGTGTGGCCGTCGCGAGGGTGTGGTCGCGCCCGCTGGGCGGGTCGGTGGGCAAGCCAGTCGTCGAGCGCGTCCAGAGCGACGTCGTCGACGGGAACGGAGCGCTCGTTGTTGAGCTTGCCGATCGGCACACGCAGCCATGTCCCGCTCGGCCCATAGTCGACCAGGTGGTCGAGCTCGAGGTCGAGCAGCTCGCCGATGCGCAGGCCGGTCCGGCGCAGCACCGTGACCCCCACCCGGGCGAAGCGGTCCTCCAGCTCTCCCACCGCGGCCATGAGGGCGGCGTCGACGTCGGGAGACAGCGCCCGGGGCAGCGACTCCGGCTGGCGGGGGATGTCGGTGGCGAAGATGAGGCGGCGCCGGGGCGCGTCCGCCCATCCCCACGCCGTGATGTCGTCGAGAAAGCCACGCAAGGCGATAGCGGCGTGGGCGTGCACGTGAGCGCCGACGCGCCGGCTGGCATCGTGGCTGCCCCGACAGGACCGGGTTGCCGTCCAGACCAGGAAACCCTCGACGTGATCGCGCTCGAGGCCGCGCACGGAGCGCACCTCGGGGTGGTGCTCCGTCATGTACTCGCCGAAGATGGCCAGCGCGCTGGTCAGCTTCTCGATGGTCTTCGGTCGCAGCACGGTGGCACGTACGTCCAGATAGGCCAGCAGCGTCCGGCGGAGCCCGGCGGCTCCCACGGCGGTGAGGCGAGCCTGGCGAGTCACAGGGCCGCCCTCTCGCCTGTGCTGGGCGGGGAGATCGACCATGCCGGCCTCGAACAGCAGCCGGCGCAGGCCGAACACGTGGCTTCGCCAGCGGCGGCGCATCGACTCGCTCAACCTGGTGGTGGTGGTGACCGCGTCGGCCAGTGCGTCGAGGTCATCGAGCGTCAGCGACGCCGGGGGGTGACCCGAGAAGGCAACGGCGAACGGAAGGGCCTGTCGCAGCAGGTCTTCGGGCGCGGGAACGGCGGCACGCCTGCCTGCTTCGACGAGCCGACGCACCTCGGCGGGGAACAGCCCGGCCGTCCAGCGGGCCATGCTGTGGCCGAAGTTCTTGGCGAACAAGAACTCGGCATCGGCCCGCACGCGGCCCGACAGGATGGCGAAACCGACCAGCGGCCATGCGAGCGGCCGCCGCCGCAGCTCAACGACGCGCTCGTCCACTGGCCGGCTCATCCAATCGCCGAGGTCGGGGTGGTCCCGAAGGAACGCCCCGGCCGCGGCCAACCGATCTCGCCGATAGTCGGGCTGGCCACCAAGCAGATGGTCGTGACCGGCAAAGGCGTGGAGGAGGTCGACCGGCGCGGCCCCCGGGAGCGGTGCCACCGAGCTCATCGGCCCGCCACCGCCCGAGCGGCAGCGAACTCGGCCGCCAGCGTTTCCGCCGAGAGGTGGACGTAGCGAGCCGTCGTCTCGGGCGAGGCGTGGCCCATCAGCTCTCGCAGCGCCAGCAGGTCGATCCCGGCCGCGGCCAGCTCGGTGCCATACGTGTGGCGAAGCCGGTGCGGGCGCACTCTGGTCGCTCCCGATCGTGCCCGGTGCGTCCGGAACACCTTGCGCAGGCCCGCCTCGGTCAGCGGTCGTCCCCGGGTGGGACCGTGGAGCACGACAAAGCACTCCGGGCTGCGGCACCCCGGCGGTCGCTCGGAGCGCACGTACGCGGCGCACTCGGTGAAGAACACACCGTCGATGGGCACGACGCGCTCCTTGCCGCCCTTGCCCACGACGCGGACGCGCCGCAGCCCCATGTCCACATCGGCCAACCGCAGTGCACGGACCTCAGCGGCTCGGAGACCACCCAAGACCATCCCCAGCACCATCGCCCGATCGCGGTGGGTATCGAGGTCACCGAGGAAGGCGGTGACGTCCTCTGCCGGCAGGCTCTCGGGGAGCCGTTGCGGCTGGCGCACCAGTCGTCCGCCTGGCCGTGACCGGGTCGCCACGTGGCCCAGCAGGCCTCGGTGCTGGCTCCGCAAGCCGCTCGCCCGCCGGGCTGCCGGGACGGGGTTATCGGCACGGGCGCCTGTGGTGACGAGATGCTCGAACAGGCCGCGCACCGCTGAGATCCGCCGGTTCAGCGTGGCCGGCGACGTCGTCGTCGGACCGATCGGCACGACCTTCCCGCCGGCTCGCGGTCGGCGGCTCTGCCAGTCCAGGTAGCCGAACAGATCCGTCGGCACGACCTCGGCGAGGCCAAGCCCTCGCTCGTCGAGGAACATGGCGAAGTTCGCCAGGTCAAACGCGTACGCACGCACCGTCGCCGGCGAGAAACCGCGCACGACCAGGTGCTCCAAGAAGACATTACCTGCGTCGACCACCGGCCCATCGCCGCTCAACCGATGCCCTTTCGCCGAAGCAATGACCCGAACCCTTGCCATGGCGCGGCCTCCCTCGTCTGAGTATCCGGCGTCGCTCACGCCTACTGGTGGATGCGCTCCCTCAGTGGCAGCAAGGGCCGGTTAACAGACAGGAGCTGCTGCGGGAGGTGTACGACACGACCGACCCCCTCGACGCCCGCTGGCGGCTCCGTCGGTTCTACGCCCACTGCGACACCGCCGAGGTTCCCGAGCTCGAGCGCCTCGCCCGCACCATCCGCCGCTGGGAGCCCCAGGTCCTCGCCTGGCACGCCACCCGACTCACCAACGGCCCCACCGAAGCCGTGAACCTGCTCGTGAAGAAGGTCAAGAGAGTCGGTCACGGTTTCCGGAACTTCGAGAACTACCGGCTCCGCCTCCTCCTGCACTGCGGCGTTAAATGGCGTGGCTGTTGCGCAAATCGTCCGAAAGGCTCGCGATTTGCGACGGCTTCAGGCACGATTCCACATGGCGTTCAACTTCAGGCCGGTCGACCGGGACCAGCAGTTCCTGATGCCGCCGAGCATGGTGGACTGGTTGCCCGAGGATCACCTGGCGTGGTTCGTGCTCGAGGTCGTCGAGCAGCTGGACCTGTCGCAGTTCAACGAGCGCTACCGCGGCGACGGGCGAGGGGCGGCGGCTTACGACCCTTCGATGATGACGGCGCTTTGGCTGTATGCCTACTGCGTGGGTGAGAAGTCGAGCCGGCAGATCGAGCGCCGATGCGTCGAGGACGTCCCCTTTCGGGTGATCGCCGCCAATCAACGCCCGGACCACTCCACGATCGCAAGGTTTCGCCAGCAGCACGCCCTCGCACTGGCT
>DATAAM010000199.1:0-9870 GCA_036260075.1 Acidimicrobiales bacterium | reverse complement strand
GAACGCGAGTCGGGTTGGGGTTGGCCCGGGTCGAGTCATCCCTTGGCGTCTGCCCACGACGACCCCCACGCCAGGTTCACCTCGAGATCCACGCTGAGGTCGCAGGCACCCCGCATGGCGTCGAGGGTGATCTCGGCGGCGCGGTCGTGCTCCTCGGGGGGCACTTCGACGATCACCTCGTCGTGCACCTGGAGGATCAGCCGGGACCGCATGCCCTCGCGCTCGATGGCCGAGTCGAGCCGCACGAGGGCCACCTTGAAGATGTCGGCGGCCAGGCCCTGGATGCCCGCGTTCATGGCTTGGCGCTCCCCCGCCTGGCGGATGCGGAAGTTCGACGACGACAGCTCCGGGATCAGGCGGCGTCGACCGAACAGGGTCTCCGTGTAGCCCTTCTTGCGGGCCTCGGCCACGGTGCGGTCCATGTACTCGCGCACCTTGGGGAAGGCCTCGAAGTAGGCCCGGAGGATCTCGGCCGCCTCGTCCACCGGGATGCCCAGGCGCTGGGCCAGGCCGTACGACTCCATGCCGTAGGCCAGGCCGTAGGAGACCATCTTGGCCTTCGACCGTTGGGCGACCGTGACCTCGTCGGGCGGGCAGCCGAAGATGCGGGCGGCGGTGGCGCTGTGGATGTCGCTGCGCGAGGTGAACGCCTCCACCAGCCCGGGGTCCTGGGCCAGGTGCGCGATCACGCGCAGCTCGATCTGGTTGTAGTCGGCCACCAGCAGCTCCCATCCGTCCTCGGGCACGAAGGCCCGGCGGAACTGGCGACCCTCCTCGGTGCGGATCGGGATGTTGTGCAGGTTGGGCCGGTCGGACGAGAGGCGACCGGTGCGGGCCACCGTCTGCTGGAAGGTGGCGTGGATGCGCCCGTCGTCGGCCACCTCGGCCGGCAGGCCCTCGCCGTAGGTGGAGCGCAGCTTCTCGACCTCGCGGTAGCGCAACAGCTTCTCCACGATCGGGTGCTGGCCCACCAGCTTCTCCAGCGAGGCGGCGTCGGTGGAGAAGCCGGTCTTCGTCTTCTTCTGGGGTTGCAGGCCGAGCTCGTCGAACAGCACCGTGCGCAGCTGCTTGGTGGAGTTCACCACGAAGGGGTGCCCGGCCAGCTCCTGGATCTCGGTGTCGAGCGCCTCGGCCTCCTCGGTGAGCTTGGCGAGCAGGCCCCGCAGGTAGTCGGCGTCGACCCGCACGCCGACCTCCTCCATCTTGGCCAGCACCCGCACCAGCGGGCGCTCGATGTCGTCGTAGAGCGAGCGCAGGCCGCGTGCCTCGAGGGCGGCGACGAGGGGCGGCACGAGGCGAGCGACGGCAGCGGCCCGGCGGCCCGCCTCCTCGGCCGGGTCGACGGCGGTGCCGTCGAGGTCGAGCTGCCCGGGCGGAGGCGCGTCGGGCGAGCGGATCTCCAGCCGGGCGTAGCGCTCGCACAGCGCGTCGAGCAGATACTGCGTCTCCGCTGGGTCGACGAGGTAGGCGGCGATGGCGGTGTCGACGTCGAGGGTGCGCAGGTCGATGCCCCGGGGGCGAAGGCTGCGCATGAGCTCCTTGGCGTTGTGGGCGTGCACCGGTCGGTCGAACACGTCGGCGGTGAGGGAGTCGGCGGGGATCCACACGGCGGTGGCCCCGTCGGACAGCGCCACGCCGATGAGCGGGGAGCGGCCCTCGATGCCCTCCCAGGAGGCCGCCACCCCCAACGGGCCGTCGGGCAGGTCGGCGGGCCATCGGAGCACGTCGACCTCGAAGGGCTCGAACGCGGCCTCGACGGCGGTGGCGCCCGCGTCGCCGTCGGTTCCGACCGCTTCGAGCAGGCGGTCCCACAGCGTGCGGAACTCCAGGAAGTTGAAGAGGTTTCGCACCTCCTCGCGGTCCCAGCCGCCCATCTTGAGGTCGGCGACGTCGCACTCGATGGGGACGTCGCGGATGAGCGGCGTGGCCTTGGCGTTGATGCGCACCTGCTCCTCGGCGGCGGCCAGGTTCTCCCGCAGCTTCGGCGTGAGCTTGTCGAGGTTGGCGAAGATGCCGTCGAGGTCGCCGTACTCGTTGACCAGCTTGGCCGCCGTCTTCTCACCCACGCCCGGGACGCCCGGCAGGTTGTCGGACGGGTCGCCCCGCAGCGCGGCGTAGACGGGGTACTGCTCGGGCGTCACCCCGGTGCGCTCCTTGATGCCCGCCTCGTCGTACAGGGCGTAGTCGCTGACGCCCCGGCGGTTGTACAGCACCTTGACGTGCGGGTCCTCGACAAGTTGGTAGGTGTCGCGGTCACCGGTGACGACGATCACGTCGTCACCCCGATCGCGGGCCTGGGTGGCCAGCGTGGCGATCACGTCGTCGGCCTCGTAGCCCGCGATCTCCAGCAGGGGGATGCGCAGCGCCTCCACCACCTGGCGGACCAGGCCCATCTGCTGGCGGAGGATGTCGGGCGCCTCGGCCCGGCCCGCCTTGTACTCGGCCACGATCTCGTGGCGGAACGTGGGCTCCGGTCGGTCGAAGGCCACGGCGATGCCGTCGGGCCGGTGGTCCTTCAGGAGGTTGACGAGCATGGAGGTGAAGCCGAAGACGGCGTTGGTCACCTGGCCCGATGCAGTCGCCATGTCGGTCGGAAGGGCGAAGAACGCTCGGTACGCCAACGAGTTGCCGTCGAGGAGAAGGAGCTTCGCCACAGGAGCATCGTAAGCGCCGCCGCCCAGATCGAGGACAGGGCGATCTGGCGGGCGCCGAAGGTTCGGAAGTCGGGAAAGAGGGCCGCGGGGGCGAGCGGGAAGCCCAGTGCGAAGGGGTCGACGGCCAGCCGGACGTCGCCTGTGCGGGCGGCGACCACGAGGGCCACGGCGACGGCGAGCGACCAGGCGCCCAGGGCGACGGCGGGGCGAGGCAGGCGGGCGGCGCCCAGCGCCACGAGCACGACGAGCGAGGCGAAGCCTGCGATCAGCATCCGCCCCGGGAACCACCAGCCCATCATCGTGATCGAGACGAACGTGCCCATGAGGACGCAGATCGCGACGACGCCCGCGTGGAGCCGGCGCAGGCCCCACAGAGCGAGCACGGCGATCGGGAGCCAGCGGAACAGCCCGAAGCGGGCGTCGAGGAACAGGCCGTACAGGCGGTAGCTGCGGCCGCTCCAGTCGACGTGGTCGGCCAGGATCGACGAGTCGCCCTCCCCCGACCACACCACGTTGGTGGAGTAGGGCGTGAGCCCGCCGAAGGTGTCGAGGTGCCACCACAGGTAGTGCGCGCCGGCCACGGCGAGCACGGCCAAGGCCCGCTTGTCGACGCCGTGGCGGCGAGCGTGCACGAGCGCGGCGAGGGCGCCCAGCGGCACGTACTTCACGCCGAGCCAGGCGAGCGCCACGAGCACGGCGGCCAAGGCGAACGGGCGAGCCCGTTCGCCCGTGGCCAGGAGGAGGGCGAGGCCGACCAGGAAGGCGGCGGTGCCCTCCGGGTAGACCTGCGAGGCGTACACCACCCCCGGCGTGCCCGCGCCCACGGCGACGGCGGCGAGCGTGGCGGCCCACGGAGGGGCGCCCGCCCGGAGGGCGAGGAGGGCACCCACCGCCATGGCCGCCGCCCACAGCAGCACGAGGAAGCGCTGCACGCCCCGCAGCCCGCCCGCCGCGTAGGCGGGAAGGACCAGCAGCGGCAGGCCGGGGTCGTGGGGGGCGAGGAGGCGGCCGTCGGGGGCCGGCGTCATCTGCTTCCACAGCTCGACGCGGCCGTCCCAGAACCGGCGGTACTCGCGGTTGCGGTACTCGTCGCGCAGGTCGAGGTCGCCGTCGGTCTTCAGCGACTGGGCGGTGAGGAGGTAGAACGGCTCGTCGCCGGTTGTCGACGCCGTGGTGGACGCCCGCATGCCCACGGCCAGCTGCCCGGCGAGGGCGACGACGAGGAACACGATGACGGCGAGCCGGCGCTGCACCGGCCGATCTTAGGCGCGCCTAACGAAGTACACTCGGCTGCATGTCGGACGGGTTCCACCCGCCGCTCGAGGAGTACCTCGAAGCGATCCACGAGCTGGAGGAAGAGGGCACCACCGTCATCCAGGCGCGCCTGGCCGAACGGCTGGGGCACTCGGCGCCGTCGGTGTCGGAGACGATTCGCCGGCTCAAGGCCGAGGGCTACCTCGACATCAAGGGCCGAGCCGTCGTCCTCACGGCCAGGGGGCGGCGGCGGGCCGAGAGCGTGGTCCGCAAGCACCGGCTGGCCGAGCGGCTCCTCACCGACATCATCGGGCTGGAGTGGCACAAGGCCCACGTGGAGGCGTGCCGCTGGGAGCACGTGATGTCCGACGAGGTGGAGGAGCGCTTGGTCGAGCTGCTCGGCAACCCCGCCACCTGCCCGCACGGCAATCCCATCCCCGGCACATCGGAGCGGCGCCCGCCCACCAAGACGCTGGCCGACACCGAGCCGGGCGAACGGGTCCGGCTCGAGCGCATCACCGAGGAGGTTGAGATCGACACCGACTCGCTCACCTACCTCGGCACACACGGCTTCGTCCCCGGCACCGACGCCCGCGTCAAGGCCAAGGCACCCGACGGCACGCTCACGCTGGAGCTCGACCAGGGCAGCATCGCCCTGGGGCGGGCGCTGGCCGAGCAGCTCTTCGTCGCAGCCGTGGGCTGATTTTTCCGGCGGTGGCGTCAGGGAGTCGACGCCTCTCGCTCGTTGAAGGACATGTGGGAGCGCGCGCGGTCGACCTCGCACCGGTGACGGGGACCGTGGGCGCCGTCGCCGCCGAGAGCTTCGACGAGGCGTTCTGGCCGCTGTTCCTCCTCGCCTTCAAGGCGGCGTTCCGCGTCCTGCGGGAGACGGCCGCCGCAGAGGACGTGGCCGCCGACGTCCTCGGCCGCCTCCACGTGCGGTGGGCCCGGCTGGGCCACGTCTCGCACCGCGACGCCTGGGTGGTGCGGGCCGCCACCAACGGCGCCATCGACGTGGTCCGCCGTGGCAGGCCACCGGCGCCGCCGCAGGAGCCCACCGCCTTCGAGGACGAGGTCGCCTCCCGGCTGCTGGTGGCGTCCGCCCTCCGCCGGCTGTCGCGGCGCCAGCGCGAGGTGCTGGGCCTGCTGTACCTCGTGGGCCTCTCCGAAGACGACACCGCGGGCGTGCTCGGCATCGGCGGCGGCAGCGTGCGACGCCACGCGGCCCGGGGGTTGGAACGGCTGCGAAGGGGGCTGGATCCGTGATCCGCATCGACGAGCCGACGCTGCCCGTCACCTCCCCCGGCGAGCTCCGGGCCGAGGTCCAGCGCCGAGCCGGGCGGTTCCGGCACCGCCGGCGCCTGGTGGGCGGCGCCGCCCTCAGCGGGACGGTGCTGGCCGTCGTGGTCGCCCTGGTGGCGGTGGCGTCGGGGCCGGGCGAGTCGCGACGCACCACGCGCGTGGGCGCCGACCGCACCACGGTCCCCGACACGGTGCCGGACGACACCGCGCCGCCTGCGCCCCAGGCCGACGGCGCCGGTCCCTCCTCCGGCCCCGGTGCCCGGCCCGGCCGGCCCGCGGCCCGTCCCGGCGCGGCGTCGCCGGCACCTCGGCCGGGCGCGTCGGCCCCGAGCTCGGCTCCACCGGCGACGTCGAAGCCGGCCGAACGGGGGCCGTCCGGCGGGCCGACGGCCGAGGCCAAGGTCAGCCTGCTCCTCAGCCGGTGGGACGGCGTCCACGTGATCGGGCCCGACGGCAGCGACCGCAAGGTGCGGGTGCCCACGACGTGGGACGCGCGGTGGTCGCCCGACGGTCGCCATCTCCTCATGCCTCGCGACTATCGCCTTGATATCAGCGACCTCCAGACCGAGGCGTGGCGGACGGTGTTCCCGGGACATGCCGACGACAGGGCCCTCGCGGGCGCGGCCTGGATGCCGGACAGCCGCACCGTCGTGTTCACGCGGGCGGTCCCCAAGGACCTCGTCTACGACCGCTACGCCATGTGGACGGTCGACATCGAGACCGGCGCGCTGCGCCACCTGCGCGACGCCGTCGAAGGCGACGGCTCGCACTTCTCGGTCACGGCCGACGGCCGCATCCTCTACGGCTGCCAGCGGCCGGGCGGGCGCGTCTGCGTCACCGACGGCGCCGGCGCCGACCTCGGCGTGGTCCCCAACAGCCCGCCCATGTCGGGCTTCGAGGTGTCCCCCGACGGGCAGTGGCTCGCCTACGTCTCCAACTTCAACGACGTGTACTCCATCGCGCTGGTGCGCACCGACGGGTCGCAGCAGCGCCGGATCGGCCACCGCGTCGACTTCAGCCGGCGCCCGGCGTGGTACGGCGACAGCTCGCGGGTGGTGTTCGGGTTGCAGTTAGCCCACAAGGAGCCCCAACCCTGCACGTCCACGCCGCCCTGCCCCAACGACGGAGGCGTGTGGTCGATGCGGCTCGACGGGACCGACCCTCGCCACCACCCCGGGACGGCGGACAAGGACCAACTGGTGGGCGCGGTTGCCGCCTAGCGCGTGCGGGCCGCCCGGGCCATGGCGGGGAGCACCCGGCACAGGTACGGCACGAGGCGCACGAAGCTGCGCCCGTGCCGCCGACGCGTGTACGTGATCGGCACCTCCCGGTAGCGGAAGCCCTTGCGCAGCAGGTCGAGGGTGAGGACCTGGGCGTAGTTGTAGTCGTGGCCGATGCGGGCCACTGCCAAGGCCTCGCGGCCGAGCGCCCGAAAGCCCGACTGCGCGTCGGAGAGGCGGCGGCGGGCGACGGCGGAGGTGAGCCACGTGAGCACCACGTTGCCCAGCCGCCGGTGCGGCAGCATCGAGCCGATGCTCCCGTGGAACCGGGACCCCACCACGTAGTCGGCCTGGCCCGCCAGGATGGGCTCGACGAGCGTGGGCAGCTCGGCAGGGTCGTACTCGCCGTCGGCGTCGAGGAACGCCACCACCGAGGCGCCCAAGGCGCGGGCCTCATCGAAGCCCGTGCGCACGGCGGCGCCCAGGCCCCGGTTGCGGTCGTGGCGCACGACCTTGGCGCCCGCCGCCAGGGCCACCTCGGCGCTGTCGTCGCCGGAGCCGTCGTCGACCACGACGATCTCGAAGTCGTCGGGCACCCGGGCGATCACGTCGGCCACCGTGGCCGCCTCGTCGTGCACCGGGAGGACGAGGACCTTGGGGCCGAGGGTGGGATCGACGTGGTCGGCTCCGTCGCACAGCAGGCACTGCCCCACCGACCGCTCGGGCGCCCGCACGGCCATGCGGTGGGCCAACGTGGGCGCCACGTCGAGCACGGAAACCCCGTTCTGGTGGGGGAAATCGACCGCCGGCCGTCGATTCCCCCCACCAGAACGGGGAGGGGCCGAGGAGGGCACGCCTTCGCCCCACCAGATGCACGGCACCAGCCGCTCGGTGGGCGTCCAGTGGCCGTGCCCGCCGATCCCGATCCCCTGGCCGTGGTCGGACAGCACGCCGATCGTCACGCCCTCGAGCCCGCCCCACCGGTCGGCCAGCCATGCCACCAACGACTCGATCTCGCGGTCGGTCGACTCGATGTGCCGGAGGTACTCGTCGTAGTACGAGCCTCGGAAGTGGCCGGTCTGGTCGACCGAGAGGGTCTGCACCACCAGCAGGTCGGGGTCGTCGGCCTCGACGACCTCGCGGGCCTTGGCGCAGAGGGCGGCGTCGATCTCGTCGTTGGGCATCACCGCCGTCACGGTGCTCACCTTGTCGCCGAAGGCGTCGACCAGGTGGGCGATGCCCACCATGCGCGACGACGGCACCACGTCGAAGATCGACTCGCACTTCACGCCCAGCGACGGCACGAAGTTGGACCGCATGCCGTGCACGGCGGGCGGCGCTCCGGTGAGCATCGAGGAGAAGCAGGTGACGGTGCGGGCCGGGTACACGGTCTGGCACGCGTCGTAGGCGATCCCCTCGGCGGCCAGGCGGTCGAGGAACGGGGTGTGCGCCTCGCGGAGGCGGTCGAGCCTGCAGCCGTCGATCACCACGAGCAGGACCTTGCGGCTGGGCGGGCCACAGCGGGCCGGGCCCGGGTCGCGGGGGCGGCGGTCGGCGGCGCGGTCGCCGGTGGCCCGGCCCGGCACCCACGTGACGAAGCGGCGGTGCACCACCGCGCCCACGGCCCACGCGGCCAGGCCGAGGCCCACCAGGGTCGGCACCGGACGACTGCTGTGGCCCACCGCCAGCAGGGCCGCCACCTTCGGCACCTGCTCGAGGAAGTTGCCGGAGGTCGGGTCGGGGTTCTCCAGCACCAGCCGCCAGAAGCGGACGAAGTTGGTGAGGGGGGCGCCCAGGCGGAGGTGGTAGTAGACGGTGCCCCACAGCACCACGGTGAAGAGCAGGTACAGCCCGAGAGCGAGCAGGGCGGGGGCGACGGGCAGGCCGCCCGCTCCCACCACCACGCCGGCGGCCAGGACCCAGAGCACGGCCCGCAGGTGGAGCGGATAGGCGTGGCGCCACCACGCCGCGGCCAGAGGCACAGCGGCGGCCAGGCCGGCCAGTGGCGCGCCGGTCACGAGAAGCAGGCCGAGCCCGAAGACGACGGTGAACGGCTTCCCCTCGTTGAGGACGTTCCAGGCCCGAGCGGCCGCCTCCTCCATCGGCCCCGCCGAGCGCGACGTGCCCGACGTGTGCCGATGGAGGAGAGAGGTGCCGCTCACGTCACGGTGAAGTTGAAGACCATCCCGAGCTTGTCGTGGCGGGCGCCGCCGGAGCCGATGAGGCAGACGGCGGTGTAGCTTCCCGATTCGAGCTCGAGGGCGATCTCGCCGGATTCCCCGGCGGCGAGGCCGTGGATCTCGCCCAGCTCCTTCGTGCCCTTCCTGATCACGAGCTCGTGCTCGGTGGGGCCGTCGTTCTTGGCCCGGAAGAGGATCTTGTGCCCCTCGATGGTGCTCGGGATGCCCTCGAACGTGAAGTCCTTCAGCACGACGTCGACCGTGACCTCGGCTTCCGATGCCGGGATGGTCTCGGCGGTCGTGCCCTCGTCGGCGTGGCTGCCGCTGGCCGAGCCGCTGCCTGCGTGGGAGCCGCTGGCCGAGCCGCTGCCCGAAGCGCTTGCGTTGCCGGGCCGGTCCTCGCCGTCGCCACACGCACCGAGGACGGCGGCGGCGACGAGCAGAAGGGCGGCCAGTGCTCTTTTCTTAGGTTGTCCTAACACAAGGACGAACCTAGTCAGGGTTGCAGGTCGCCGTCCAATACGCGCTGGGCGATCGACTTCATGGTGGCCCGCTCGTGCATGGCCCGCTTCTGGATGAACGAGAAGGCGTCCGACTCCGTCATGGCGTGCCGGTCCATGAGCAGGCCCTTGGCCCGGTCGACGATCTTGCGGATCTCGAGCTGCTCCTCCAGCGACTTCGTCTGCTTGTCGAGCTCCTTGAGCTCGGCGAAGCGTCCCAGCGCCACCTCGATGGCAGGGATGAGCTCGCTCTTCTGGAAGGGCTTCACCAGGTAGGCCAGCGCACCCGCGTCGCGCGCTTCCTCGATGAGGTTGCGCTGGCTGAAGGCGGTGAGGATGAGGACGGCGGCGCGGCGCTCCCCTGCGATCTCGCGGGCGGCGGCCAAGCCGTCCATGCCCGGCATCTTGATGTCGAGGATGGCGAGGTCGGGATCGTGCTCGCGCACGAGCGCGACGGCTTCGTCGCCGCGCCCGGTCTCGCCCACGACCTCGTAGCCCTCCTCTTCGAGGATCTCCTTGAGGTCGAGGCGGATGATGGCCTCGTCCTCGGCGATGACGACCCTGGTCGGCTGGGCAGGCATGAACCGCTAGCGCGACTCGGGGACGAGCCGGTCGAGCAGCTCGCGGCCGTGCTCATCCTCACCGCCTTCAGCCAGCGAGACCTGATCGAGAATGCGCGCGACGCCGGCGCGCTGGCGTATCTCATCAAGCCGTTCCAGCGCAGCGAGCTGATCCCGGCGATCGAGGTCGCGCTCGGTCG
>DATAAM010000198.1:0-2726 GCA_036260075.1 Acidimicrobiales bacterium | reverse complement strand
GGCACCACCCGCACGGCGAAGTTCACCATCGGCGAGAACGCCAAGGTGATAGCCGAGGACGGCCGGGAGGTGGAGCCGGGCTCGGGCGAGGTCGGGCGGGTGGCGGTCAAGGGCCGCACGCCCATCGGCTACTACAAGGACCCGGAGAAGTCGGCTCGCACGTTCCTCGTCATCGACAGGGAGCGCTACTCCGTGCCCGGCGACTACGCCACCGTCGAGGCCGACGGCACCCTGCGGCTCCTGGGCCGCGGGTCGGTGTGCATCAACACCGGCGGCGAGAAGGTCTTCCCCGAAGAGGTGGAAGAGGTGCTGAAGACGCACCCCGCCGTGCGCGACGCCGTGTGCGTCGGCGTGCCCGACGACCGCTGGGGCGAGGCCGTCACGGCCTTGGTGGAGCCCGCCGACGGCGGCGTCGTCGACGAGGGCGACGTGATCGGCCACGTGAAGGCGCGGCTGGCGGCCTTCAAGGCGCCCAAGCGGGTGCTCGTGGTCGACACCATCGGCCGGGCACCCAACGGCAAGGTCGACTACAAGCGGTTGAAGGACGAGGCGATCGCCCGTTCCGGTGGGTGATTTTCCGTGCACCGCCACGGATTTCACACGCCAGGAGGTTGAGAATTAGCGTTCCGTTCATGGCTGATCTCGGTTTCGACGGCAAGGTTGCGATCATCACCGGCGCGGGCGGCGGGCTGGGGCGAGAGCACGCGCTGCTCCTCGCATCGCGGGGCGCGCAGGTGGTCGTCAACGACCTCGGCGGCTCGGTGAGCGGCGAGGGCGGCGACGTGGGCCCGGCGCAGACCGTGGCGAAGGAGATCGAGGACCTCGGCGGCGTGGCCGTGGCCGACACCAACTCCGTGGCCACCCCGGAGGGCGGCGAGGCGATCGTGCAGACGGCGATCGACGCCTTCGGCCGCGTCGACATCGTGATCAACAACGCGGGCATCCTGCGCGACAAGACGTTCCAGAACATGACGCCCGACCTGCTGGAGCCGGTCATCCAGGTCCACCTGCTGGGCGCCTTCCACGTGACCCGGCCCGCCTGGATCAAGATGCGCGAGCAGTCCTACGGCCGCATCGTCAACACGTCGTCCAACGCCGGGATCCTCGGCAACTTCGGCCAGACCAACTACGGCGCCGCCAAGATGGGCCTCGTCGGCTTCACGCGGGTGCTGGCCGCCGAGGGCGCCAAGTACAACATCAAGGCCAACGCGCTGGCGCCCGTCGCCCGCACCCGCATGACCGAGGAGCTGCTGGGCGCCCTGGCCGAGAAGCTGGAGCCCAAGCTGGTCTCCCCGCTCGTGGCCTGGCTCGTGCACGAAGACTGCCCCGTCACCGGCGAGATCTACTCGGCGGCCGGGGGCCGCATCGCCCGCTTCTTCATCGGGCTCACCGAGGGCTACTACAACCCCGCCCTCACCCCCGAGGACGTGCGCGACAACTTCGACCGCATCCGCTCGGAGGAGGGCTACACAGTGCCCACCGGCGTGGCCGACGAGTTCACCCAGCTCCTCAAGCACTTCTCGTGACGCCGGACGAGCTGCTGACGACGACCCGCGCGGTCCGCAAGCGGCTCGACCTCACCAGGCCGGTCCCCCGCGAGCTCCTGCTCGAATGCGTGGAGATCGCGTTGCAGGCGCCCACCGGCTCCAACCGGCAGGGCTGGCACTTCGTCTTCGTCGAGGACGCCGACACGAAGGCGGCGCTGGCCGACCTGTACCGCCGCGGCTACGACCCCTATCGGGCCGGGCCGCGGCCCGAGTACGCGGCCGACGACCCGCGGGGCGAGCGCCAGGACTCCGTGATGTCGTCGTCCGACTACCTGCGCGACCACTTCCACGAGGTGCCCGTCATGCTCGTCCCGGTGCTGCACCAGCGGCTGCCGCCGGACATCGACACGGTGTGGCAGGCGGGCTTCTGGGGATCGCTGCTGCCCGCGGTGTGGAGCTTCATGCTGGCGGCCCGGGCACGCGGCCTCGGCACCGCATGGACGACGCTCCACCTCGTGCACGAGCGGGAGGCCGCCGAAGTGCTCGGCATCCCCTACGAGAGGTTCACCCAGGGCGGGCTGGTGCCGGTCGCCTACCACACGGGGGAGACGTTCAAGCCCGCCAAGCGCCTCCCGGCCGAGTCGGTGGTGCACTGGGACAGGTGGTGACGCCCGCCGTCGAGGTGGAGGTGGACGGCCGCCTCGTGCGCGTCTCCAACCCCGACAAGGTGTTCTTCTCGGCGCGAGGCGAGACCAAGCTCGACCTCGTCCGGTACTACATGGCCGTCGGCGAAGGGGCGTTGCGGGGCGTGTACGAGCGGCCCACCATGCTGAAGCGCTATCCCGACGGCGCCGAAGGCGAGTTCTTCTACCAGAAGCGGGTGCCCGAGAAGGGGCGGCCCGACTGGCTCGAGACGGTCACCGTGCACTTCCCCAGCGGGCGGTCGGCCGACGAGCTGTGCCCAGTCGACGTGGCCCATGTGGTGTGGGCGGTCAACCTCGGCTGCCTCGACCTCAACCCGTGGCCCGTGCGCCGCGACGACGTGGACCACCCCGACGAGCTGCGCGTCGACCTCGACCCCCAGCCCGGCGTGCCGTGGTCGGCCGTGCGGCAGGTGGCGATGGAGGTGCACGCCGTCCTGAGCGAGCACGGGATGCTCGGCTTCCCCAAGACGTCGGGCTCCCGCGGGTTCCACGTCAACGTGCGCATCGAGCCGCGCTGGGACTTCCTCGAGGTGCG
>DATAAM010000197.1:0-6797 GCA_036260075.1 Acidimicrobiales bacterium | reverse complement strand
CGTGGGGGCACCGGCGGGTGGGCCGCGCGGGTGCCGCGCTGGTTGCCGTCGGTGTCGTCGGCATGGCCCTCGTGCTCGTGCGCGACGTGCCCGCGCTGGTGGCGGTCCCCGCCTGGGCCGCCGGCGGGTTGGGGATGGGCTTCGTCTACTCGATGGCCGGAGTGGTCACGCTCGAGCACGCGCCCGCGGGCAAGGTGGGCACGTCGTCGGCCGCCCTGCAGCTGCTGGAGACGCTGGGCGTGGGCATCGGCACCGGGCTGGGCGGGGCCGCCTTGGCGTTCGCGCTCGACGCGGGGTGGGGACGGCGAGTCGGCATCGGCGTGGTGGACGTCATCACCGTCGCCGTCGCCGTGCTGGCGATCGCGAGCTGCCGGGGCCTGCCTCAGGTGGTGCGGCGGTAGCGGCGCACCGACAGCGTGGCGAAGACGGCCACGATGCCCAGGCTCCACGCCAGGGCCGCCAGGACCTTGCCCGCGGTGGGGCCGCCCAGGACGAGCGCGCGGGCGGCGTCGACTGTGTCGGTGACGGGCTGGTGGTCGGCGTAGGCGCGCAGCCAGCCCGGCATCGTCGCCGTCGACACGAAGGTGCTCGACGCGAACACCAGGATCCCCAGGAGCGGGAAGGACGCCGCCTGGGCCGCTTCGGGGTTGCCGGTGCGCAGGCCGATGAGCGCCATGACCCACGACATGGCGAACCCGAACAGCAGCATCACGGCCACGGCGGCCAGCAGGCCGAACACGCTGGTGTGGACGCGGAAGCCGACGGCGAAGCCCACCGCCAGCATGAGCGTGACGACGAGCACGTTGCGCACCACGTCGGCCAGCGTGCGGCCGGCGAGGACGGCCGACCGGGCCATCGGCAGCGAGCGGAAGCGCTCGATGATCCCCTTGCGGAGGTCGTCGGCCAGCCCGATGCCGGTGTTGGCGGCGCCGAAGGTCATCGTCTGCACGAAGACGCCGGGCATGAGGAAGTCGACGTAGCGCACGCCCGGGATGTCGATGGCCCCACCGAACACGTACCGGAACATGAACACGAAGATCACCGGCTGGATCGTGGAGAAGACCAGGCTCGTGGGCGTGCGGAACAACGCCACCAGGTTGCGCTGCGCCACGACCACGGCGTCGCTCAGCGCGTACCTCATGCCGACTCCGCTCGCCGTCCGGTGAGTTGCAGGAACACGTCGTCGAGCGTCGGCTCGCGCACGGCCAGGTGCTCCGGCGGCAGCCCCGCCGCCTCCAACGTGCGGAGCACCTCCACCACGGCCCGGGTGCCGTGCTGCACGGTGACCCCGACCGCGTTGCGCTCGTCGAACCGCTCCACGGGGCCGATCCCGGTGAGGAGATCACCCGCCCGCTGCGCCTCGTGCGGCTGCTCGAAGGCCACCTCGATGACCGTGCCGCCGACGCGCCGCTTGAGCTCCGACGGCGTGCCGTCGGCGATGACGCGGCCGACATCGACCACCACGATGCGTTCGGCCAACCGGTCGGCCTCCTCGAGGTACTGCGTGGTGAGGACGATCGTGGTGCCGTCGGCCACCAGCTCGCCGATGACGTCCCAGAGGTCGTTGCGGCTGCGGGGGTCGAGGCCGGTGGTGGGCTCGTCGAGGAAGAGCACTCGGGGGCGATGCACCAGCGCCGCCGCCAAGTCGAGGCGCCTGCGCATGCCGCCCGAGTACGTGCCCACCACGCGGTCGGCGGCCTCGGCGAGGCCGAAGCGGCCGAGCAGCTCGTCGGCGCGGCTGCGCGCGGTGGCCTTCGGGAGGTGGGCCAGGCGCCCGACCATGACGAGGTTCTCCCGCCCGGTGAGCAGCTCGTCGACGGCGGCGTACTGGCCCGCCAGCCCGATGCTGTGGCGCACCGCCTCCGGTTCCCGGGCCACGTCGTGCCCGAGCACTGTGGCCCGGCCCGCGTCGGGACTGAGGATCGTCGTGAGGATGCGGACGGTCGTGGTCTTGCCCGCCCCGTTGGGGCCGAGCAGGCCGAGCACGGTGGCGGCGGGGACGTCGAAGTCGATGCCGTCGAGGGCGACGACGGAGCCGAAGCGCTTGGCCACGCCTTCGACTGCGACAGCGACCGGTTGCTGGTGCGATGGAGGGGGCACGGGGGACCTGTCTATCGGATCGGCACGTGGTACCGCGCCGATTTCGTCAGTCGAAGTCGAGGACCTCGCTCAGCCAGCGCTTCTTCTTCTTGGGGTAGCGGTGCTCGGGATCGCGGGAACGGCGATCGTCGTACTCCCGCCACTCCTCGTCGTCGCGCCGGAGGAGCTTGTCGAGCTCGCCTCGGTCGAGCCAGACGCCCCGACAGGTGGGGCAGTAGTCGATCTCGACCCCTTGGCGCTCGGAGAGCAGCAGGGTGGCGCCGTCGACGGGACATTGCATTCCGGGCTCCCTTCGGTGGGCCGTGATCGTATCGGCGCGGCGATGCCGGTTGGGCGCGGCGGTTCCGTACGCCTGGCTCAGAAGAGGTGACACATGGTGCGGCTGGACGCGCCCCGGCCCGGATTACAGACTTCGCGACGGCGGCCGGCTTTTGTCGATATGTGCGCAATGACGAACCGCATGCCGGGTTGAACAGGAGGACGCACGCGTTACGGGGGACAAACGATGGACGCAACTGCGATCTTCAGGGAACATGCCGTTGCGCTCGAGCGCTTGGCCGCTCGCATCACCGGCGACCGCGAGGAGGCCCGCGACCTGGTGGCCGACGCGTTTGCCGCCCTCCTGGCGGGCGGGCCGTCCGAAGCACGCCACGCCGTGCCCTGGCTGTACGTCACGGTCCGCCACCGCGCCTACAACCGCATGCGTCACCAGGCCGTGGCCCAGAGACGGCTGCCCGCGCTGGCGACGGCGGTCGCGCCCCTCGCAGAACCGGAGTCCGCCGTCCGCCACGACCCGTTCATCCGGGCGCTCGTGTCCACCGCCACAGCCCGCCTCACCGAGCGCGACCGCATCGCTGTCTCGATGCGCCACGTGGAGCAGGCGCCGTACGAGGAGATCGCGGCTGCTCTCGGGACGACGGTGACACAGGCGCGTGTGATCGTCCACCGCGCCAACAACAAGCTCCGCCGCAGCGTCATCTCCTCGCTGTCCCGGCGCCGCCCTGCTGTGCGGGACGGTTCGCCCGCCCTGTCCGAGGAGCTGTCCTCATTGCTGCAGACGCCCGTCGCCGTGCCGCCGAGCTGGTCCGAACGGGTCGGGAACGCCGTCAGACGACTGCGGTGCCGCACACAGGCGACAACCGGGCGCGCCACCGTGCACATCGGCGAGCTAGTGGCCCCCGGCATCGCGATGGTGGCCATGGCGACAGGGCCCGGTGCCGCGATCGCACCGGCGCCCGTCCCGCACCGGACGACGGCGATGGTGTCCGCACCGGCTTTCGTCGTGCCGCGACACGAGGGCACGCCCGTGCTCGCGCTCGGGATCGGCGCGGCGGCACCGAGGGGCTCGGCCTTCGTTCCGACGTCGCTCGATGCACCGCCCTCGGCCATGGAAGACCTGGTCGGGTCGCCGGTGCGCTTCGAGGATCCGGGCAGGTTCGGGACACCGCAGCCGCACCACGTCCTTTCGCGAACGCTCGGGCTCCCTCGCCTCCTGCTCGATCCGCTCGACGTCTCGTCTCTCCCGGAGGCGGACATCCGCTCGCTCGAGCTGGCAACGCTGGCCGACCGCTGGGGGCGACCGCGTGCCTTGCGGTGGCGCCTTCACGTGGAGGCGCCCCTCGATGCCTCTGCTGCCGGATTCGAGCTGCACTGGGGCTACGAACGCACGAAGTGCTACACGCTGTTCAAGTGGCCCACGACGCACGACCCGATGGTGTTAACGCTGTGCCCCGTCGCCCCCGAGCCGCTCGACGTGGGCGTGATCCAACTCTGGGCGGCGTTTGCCAGCTCGCCTGTCGAGCTCCGGGTGGAGGGCACCGTGCTCGAGGCCATCCTGCCCTTCGAGTCGCTCGACGAGGGCACGCGCCCGTTCCTCTACCCCGGTGCCCGGATGGTGCGGATCGTCGCCCACACGCAGTGCCCTTCCGACGACTGCCCCGCCTACGACAGCGCTCCCGACCAAGGCGGCTACACCTATCAGATCGAGAGGTAGCACCTCGCAGCGCTCGCTGCTTCGGAGGCTCCGGCGTCGGTGTATAACTGGTGTATGTCTCGCACCAATGTTGACATCGACGACGAGGCGTGCCGCGTCGTCATGAAGCGCTACGGGCTACGCACGAAGCGCGAAGCCGTCAACTTCGCGCTCCGCGAGCTCGCCGTGCAGCTAACCGTCCAGGATGCCCGCAAGCTCCGAGGCTCGGGGTGGGACGGCGACCTCGGTGATCTGCGAGCCAGTCGCGATGCAGCGCCGTGATCCTCGTCGACACCTCTGCGTGGGTCGAGTTCCTGCGCGATACGGGCTCGGCCGTCTGCAACGAGGTGGATCGGCTCCTTGGTGCGCGATGCGCGGTCACCGACCCCGTCGTCATGGAGGTGCTGGCTGGGGCGAGGGACGATCGGCACCTTCGCGACCTTCGGGGGCTCCTTGCGCGTGCGCAGCTGCTTCGTTGCGAGTCGATCGACTACGAGGCTGCCGCACTGCTGTACCGGGCGTGTCGGACGCGAGGCGTGACGGTTCGCAGATTGGTCGACTGCCTGATTGGAGCTGTGGCCGTCCGTCATCAGGCTCGGATCCTCCACATGGATGCCGACTTCGACACGCTGGCGGAGCACACCGGCGTCGAGGTGGCTCGCGTCCTTCGACGCTGATCGACTGCCGTAGCAGTGTGCGGCACTTCCGGACTCGTCCATGATGTCCAGCGGATCCCGCGCCATTGCCGGACATGCAGGACGTGACGCGTGGAGCCGGTACTCACCCTCGCCTTGGTGCTCGGAGCAGCGATCCTGTTGGCCGCTCTCCACAGGACGAACACGCGTCTGTGGGCCGGCAGGGATCCGGCTCGTCGTGCATGTCGTCGAACAGGCCTGATCGACCTGACAGCCGCCGTGATCGGCGTCGTGGCCATTGGCTACCTCGCCGGAGGACCATCAGAGACCGGATTTCGGATCGGTCAGCTCATGCTTCTCCTCACCGTCGTGCTCTACGGCAGGGCGCTTCACCGCAGGCGAGACGAGTCCCGGGACCGCGAGTAACCCAGCTGTCGCGGCTTCCTGACACGTTGTCGGGGGACTATCGGCGCCCGTCGACAGAATCGCTCTTTCAGCTCGGCGGCGGCGCACTGCCCCAGCCGCCACCGCCGGGCGTGAGCATCCTCAGGACGTCGCCGGGCCGTAGCCGGATGGTGCACTTGTCGGGGAGGCGCTCGGCTCGGGTCTCGTCGCCGTCCGGCAACAGCAGGTTTTCGCCCGGCGAGCCGGGTTCGCCGCCGGCCAGGCCCCAGGGCGCGCTGATGCGCCGCTCGGTGACGAGCGAGACCGTGCACTCCTCCAACACCTCCACGTCGCGCTGCACGCCGTCGCCGCCCGCGAACTCGCCTGCGCCGCCGCTTGCCCGGCGCAGGCGGTAGCGCCGCACTCGCAGCGGGAACGAGCGCTCGAGCGCCTCCACCGGCGTGTTCCTCGTGTTGGTCATGCCTGTGTGGATGCCCGACTGGCCGGCCCGGCCGGGGCGGCCGCCCTGCCCGCCCGCGATCGTCTCGTAGTACACCCAGCCAACACTCCGTTCGGCCACGGAGGCGGCGCCGCCCATGAGGACGTTGTTCATCGTCCCCTGGCTCGCGGCGCCCACTCGGTCGGGGACGGCCTGCGCCAGCGCACCGAAGCAGACGTCGGCGACCCGCTGGCTCACCTCGACGTTCCCCGCGCCCACGGCGACGGGCGGCAGCGCGGCGACGACGGAACCCGGCGGTGCGACCACGTGCACGGGCCGCATGGCCCCGCCGTTGGCCGGGATCGTGGGGTCGGTCACACAGCGCACCGCGAACGAGACGGCGCTGACGGTCACTGCCTCCACGGCATTGACGTTGCCCCGCTGCTGCGGGTCGGTGCCGGTGAAGTCGAACACGATCCCTTCGCCGTCGACCGCCACCCGCACCCGGATGACGGCGGGCGGCGAGTCCAGCACGTCCTCAAACCGCCACTCGCCGTCGGGCAGCGCCGCCAGAGCCGCCCGCATGCGCCGCTCGCCGTAGTCGCACACCTCGGCCAGCGGGGCCTCGGCCAGCTCGGCCAACCGGCGTACGCCCACGACGTTGGCGCCCACCTGCGCGTCGAGGTCGCCCCGCCGCTCGTCGGGCGTGCGCGAGTTGGCGAGCAGCATCGCCACCACCTCGGGGCCCAGCCGCACCGGCGGGATGCGCAGGCCCTCCTGGTACACCTCCACCGCCTCGGGCGGGATCGAGCCGGGCACCATCCCGCCCACGTCGGCGTGATGTGCCCGGTTGGCGGCCCACCCGACCAAGCGGCCGTCCAGGAAGCAGGGCGCCACCAGCGTCACGTCGTTGAGGTGCGTCCCACCGGCGAACGGGTCGTTCAGGATCACCTGGTCGCCCGGCCCGAGCGACAGGCCCGCGTCGATGGCCGCCCGGACGGATGCCGGCATGGAACCCAGGTGGACCGGGATGTGCTCGGCCTGCACCAGCAGCTCGCCCGACGGCGTGAACAGCGCGGCCGAGCAGTCGGCCCGCTCCTTGATGTTCGGCGAGAACGCGGCGCGCCGCAGCACCGCGCCCATCTCCTCGGCGATGCCCGTGAGCCGGGAGATCAGGACCTGGAGGGACGCAGGATCCACGAGCCACCTCCTCCCACCTCGGCCCGCCAGCCGGCGGGCACGAACACCGTGCAGTCCGGCTCGGCGA
>DATAAM010000196.1:0-9340 GCA_036260075.1 Acidimicrobiales bacterium | reverse complement strand
AACGACACCAGCCACTCGCCCTCGCGGTCGGTGCAGTGCACGTGGAGCGTGCCCCCGATCTCCGACGGGGCGCCGTCGTGCAGCAAGCGCGGCACGATCGTGTCGAACACCTCCTCGATGCCGTCGACCGCCAGCTCGCCGCCGACGGGGCGCGGCACGCCGTGGGCCCGCTCGCCGTCCCACCGGTGGACGGCCGTCTCGTGCGCCATCCGCCGCGGCCAGAACGACGCCACGTGCGGCCGCAGCGACCAGTTCCACACGTGCTCGTCGGGGCCGACGGCGCCGAGCATCTCCACGAGCCGGTCCGCCCCGCTCTCGAACCACGCCACCAGCTCGTCGTCGCCCGCCGGCGGGTCGGGCAGGTCGCGCCGCGACAGCCGCTCGGTGGCCCGGTTCTCCACCATCGTGCGCACCCACAGGTGGATCAGGCCGAGGTGCTCCACCACCGATCGCACCGTCCAGCCCGGGCAGTGGTCGACCGGGACGTCGAGGCCTCGGCGGGCAGCCTCGGCGAGCGCCGCGCTCTCGCGCCGCACGGCGTCGAGGTAGGCGGACCCTTCCACGGTCAGGCCAGCGGCACGCCGGCAGCGGCCAGCGCGGTGGCGGCCGAGGCGGCGATGCCGGGACCGTCGAGCCCCAGGCGCGAGAGGATGCGCTCGGCCTTCGCCTGCGGGATGAACTCGTCGGGCACGCCCAGTACCAGCACGGGCGGCGCCTGCCGTCCGGTGTCGAGCGCGGCCAGCGCGTCGGCGATGAACGCGCCCGCGCCACCGACCCGGATGCCGTCCTCCACCGTGACGACGAGTCGATGGCGGGCGGCGTCGGCCAGCATGCGCAGGTCGAGCGGGCGCACCACTCGCACGTCCCACACGGTGGCCGACAGGCCTTGGCTCGCCAGCTCGGCGGCGGCCTCCTCGGCGGCGGCGAGCAGCTTGCCCACGGCGAGGATGCACACGTCGTCGCCCTCGCGCACCCGCCGGGCCGACAGCCCCGCACCGACCTCGCCGAGCCCCACCTGGCGCGCCGCGCCCTTCGGGTAGCGCACGACCGCCGGACCCTCCAGCTCGACCGCATCGCGCAGCATCACCCGCAGCTCCTGGGCCGACGACGGCGCGAACACCGTCATGCCCGGGATCTTGAGGCACAGCGCCATGTCGAGCACGCCGTGGTGCGACGGCCCGTCGTCGCCCGTGATCCCGGCCCGGTCGAGGGCGAACACGACCGGCAGCCCGTGCATGCCCACGTCGTACACGGCCTGGTCGAACGCACGCGTGAAGAACGTCGAGTACACGGCCACCACCGGCCGCAGCCCACCCATCGCCATCCCCGCCGCCATGGTGACGGCGTGCTGCTCGGCGATGCCCACGTCGACGAACCGGTCGGGGAAGCGGGCCTGGAACGGCAGCAGCCCGGTGGGGCCGGGCATGGCCGCCGTGACCGCGGTGACCTGCGGGTGGTGCTCGGCCAGCTCCAGCAACGTGTCGGTGAAGGCCTCGGTGTAGTCGCCCACCTTCATGCCCGCGGGCGCCATCGGCCCCGTCTCGGGGTCGAACACCTTGACGTCGTGGAGGCACTTCTCCTCGTCGTCCTCGGCGGGCTTGTAGCCGCGGCCCTTCTGCGTGAGCACGTGCACCACGATCGGGCCGTCGAACTCGGCCGCGTTGCGCAGGGCGTCCTCCATGCCCGCAATGTCGTGCCCGTCGATCGGCCCCGTGTAGCGCACGCCGAGCGACTCGAAGAACGCCGTCGGCTCCAGCAGCTCCCGGAACGCCGCCTTCACGCTCTGGAAGCTGGAGTAGGCGAACTGGCCGACGCCCGGCACCTCACGGATGAGGTGCTCGAACCGATCCCGCAGGGCCACGTACGAAGGGTTGAGGCGCAGCCGGCTGACGCCCTCGGAGAGGCGCGAGACCGTGGGTGCGTACGACCGACCGTTGTCGTTGAGCACGATCACGCACCGGCTGCCGCTGTGCCCCAGGTTGTTGAGCGCCTCGAAGGCCATCCCCCCCGTCATCGAGCCGTCGCCGATGACGGCGACCACCCGGCGCTCGGCCCCGCTGCGGCTGACTGCCGTGGCCAGCCCGTGGGCGTAGCTCAGGATGGTGGAGGCGTGGCTGTTCTCCACCCAGTCGTGCTCCGACTCGGTGCGCGACGGGTAGCCCGACAACCCGTCCTCCTGGCGCAGCGTGGCGAACTGGTGGCGCCGCCCGGTGAGGACCTTGTGCACGTACGCCTGGTGGCCGGTGTCCCACAGGATCACGTCGCGGGGCGACTCGAACACCCGGTGGAGGGCGATCGTGAGCTCCACGGCACCAAGGTTGGAACCGAGGTGGCCACCGGTGACCGACACGGCACGCACGACGAACCGGCGGATCTCCTCGGCCAGCTCGTTCAGTCGCTCCGGAGGCAGCGCCCGCAGATCGTGGGGGGAATTGATCGATTCGAGCAGCATCCGCGGCCCACCGTAGCCCGCCGCCGCCGGGACTATGCAGTCGGCAGCGACTGCACCTGGAGCGTGCGGCGGGGCCGGGGACCGTCGAGCTCCACGAGGAACAGCCGCTGCCACCGTCCCAGGGCCATCCGCCCGTCGGCCACGGGCACGACCACGAACGGGAGGGTGGCGAGCGCGGCCCGGATGTGGCTCCACCCGTTGCGCCGCTCGTCGGGCTCGAGGTTCTGGTGGCGACGGGCCAGGTCGTCGTGCGCCCACGGCCCGGCCACGGGGGCGAGCTGCTCCAGCACGCCCTCGAGGTCCTCGTGGAAGCCGTCCTCGAGCTCGCCCACCAGCAGGCCGCACGACGTGTGAGGGCACCACACGTGCACGACTCCCTCGGGCACGGCCACCGCCTCGTTCACGGCGTCGGTGACGTCGATGAGCTGGAACGCCTGCTCGGAGGCGATCTCGAGCGTCTTCACCGGTCACGTCCCGCCACGAAGTGGGCGAGCTCGGCCAAGTGGGTCACGGCCTCCGGCTGCAGGCGGGGGCCGAGCTGCTCCAACGCCCCGAGAGCTTCGGCGACCAGGCGCTCGATGGCGTCCTCCACCTCGCGGCGGGCGCCCGTCTCCTCCAGGACCGCCTGGAGCTCGGCGACCTCGACGGGGCCGAGGTCGGCGGTGCCGAAGCGCGAGGCCAGCAGGTCGGCGCCCGGGCCGGTGGCCCGCTCCACGGCCCACGTGTACAGCGCCGTGGGCTTCCCCTCGCGCAGGTCCTCGCCCACCGGCTTGCCGGTCACGGCGGTGTCGCCGAAGGCACCCAGCAGGTCGTCGCGCAGCTGGAACGCCTCACCCAACGGTTCGCCGAAGGCGGACAACGATTCGGCCAGCTCGTCCAACCGTCCGGCGAGGGCGGCGCCGAGGTGCAGCGGCCGTTCGATCGTGTACTTGCCCGACTTGTAGCGGCTGATGCGACGGGCCTGCTCGATGTCGACGCCGCCCCGCACGGTGCCCAGCAGGTCGAGGTACTGGCCGACGTTGACCTCCAGCCGCAGCTCGGTGAACACGTCGTGGGCGGCACGGGGAGCCTCGGCGAGCAGCCGGTCGGCGTACACGAAGGCCAAGTCGCCCACCAGGATGGCCACGCCCTCGCCGAACCGGCGGGGCTCGCCGCGCCAGCGGTCGACCGTGTGGCGGCCGGCGAACGCGGCGTGCACGGTCGGCACCCCACGGCGGATGGCCGAGCCGTCCATCACGTCGTCGTGCACCAAGGCGAACGTGTGGAGGAGCTCCAGGGCGGCTCCTGCGTCGACCACCAGCGGGTCGTCGGGGTCGCCGCCCGCGCCCACGAACCCCCAATGGCAGAACGCGGGCCGCAGCCGCTTGCCGCCCGCCGTCACCAGCCGGTGCAAGGCCGCGAGCGGCTCGGCCAGGTCGGCGTCGACGTCGCGCCAGCGGGCGATCTCGGCTGTCAGCAGCGAGTCGATGCGGGCGTCGACGCGCGCGGCGATCCGGTCGAGGCACGCGGGCGCGGCGGGAACGGCCACGGCCCGAGACTAGGCAACGGCACCCGCACGTGGAGAGTGCTCCTCCACGGCCTCGACTTCCTCGTCCGTCCGCCAGTAGGCCGTGATGGCCCGGCCCCCCACGAACCCGACGGCGAGCACGACGGCGCCGCCCACCGCGTCGAGCCAGTAGTGGTTGGCGGTCACCACGATGGCGAACAGCGTGAGGCCGGGGTAGGCGGCGGCGAGCACCTTCGACCACCCCCGCCGCATGGCGGGGTACAGCACGATCGACGACCACGTGGCCCAGGCGAAGTGGAGGCTGGGCATGGCGGCGTACTGGTTCGAGACCTTCTGCATGGCTCCGGAGTCGAACGACCACAGGCCGCCGATCGTCTTCAGCGTGTCGACGAAGCCGTAGTGGGCGGGCAGGAGCCGAGGCGGCATGAGCGGGAAGGTGGCGAAGCCGATCAGGGCCAGCGCCGTCGTGCACGCCAGCGTGTTGCGCCACAGCGGGTAGCGCTGGGGCATGGTGCGGAACATGAGGACGAGGGCGGCGATCGTCACCACGAAGTGGGCCGTGCCGTAGAAGACGTTCCAGAACGAGACGAACCACTCGGCGGGCAGGAACACGTCCTGGAGGCCTTCCTCGAAGAACAGGCCGAGCCACTGCTCCATGCGGATGATCTCGCGGGCGTTCTCGAACGCGTGCTGGGCGGAGACCGCCGCCGACCCCTGCGTGTTCCGGACGATCGTGTAGACGATGTAGAAGGCGAGGATGTAGGCGACCTCGCGCCACCACCGCAGCCGGGGCTTCGCCACGTCAGGCGGCGACGCGGGCGGGCCTGCCGCCCGCGGCGAACGCCGGTGCGCCGGCCAGGCTCACGAGCAGGTTGACGCCGTAGAGCACGAGGCCCAGCGCGATGGCCTGCTCGGTGGTCACGCCCAGGCCGCTGCGACTGAGGAACAGCACGAACGCACCCTCGCGCACGCCCAGGCCTCCGATGGTGACGGGCAGCACCTGGAGGATCGCCACCGCAGGCATGAACGCCATCATCGCCGTCCACCCCACGCCGAGCCCCAGCGCGTGCCCGACCAGGAAGGCGGCCAGCACCACCGCGAGCTGGTACACGAAGCCGGCCACCAGCACCTCGAAGGCCAGGCCCGGGTTGCGCCGGAACCGCACGAGCCCGAGGTGCACGGCGTGGACGAAGCGACGCATGCCTTCGTGGCCCTCCAGCCGGGCGCCGAGGCGCGGGTTGCTCGCCAGCACGAGCACCACGCCGAGGAGGACGAGGGTGCCGATGCTCACCGCCAAGGCCGCCTGGGAGGCGAGCCCGAGGCGCAGGAGCGCGGGGTTGAGGGCGAGCGCCACCAACGTGATGACGGGGAGCACGAGCCAGCCGGTCAGACGCTCGAGGACGACCGAGGCGAACGAGTCGGGGCCCCGCCCGCTGCTGGCCGAGAGGCGGCTGACCCGGAGGACGTCGCCCCCGATGGTGGAGGGCAGGAAGTTGCCGACGAACACCCCGGCCAGCTGGTGGGAGACGAGCGAGCCGATGCGGGCGGGCAGGTCGAGGGCGGCCAGCACCCGCTGCCAGCGCACGGCCGACAGCACGATGCCCAGGAACGTGACGGCGAGGGCGCCTGCCAGCCACTCCACGGTGCCGCCGTCCCAGCGGGGGAACAACGAGCGGAGCTCGACGCGGGGCACCAGGACGGCGAGCATCACGAGGCTGGCCGCCACCCGCATGACCGTGATCGTCCGCTGCCTGCTGCCCACCTGGCCCCCTTGCTCCCCTGCCAGGTTAGGCCGCTCGATTGGCCAGGCGAACCCCTTCGATGCATGCTCCTCCAATGCAGGGTCACGGAGGGGAGCTCGCCACGGCGGTGCTGGCGGGGTACGGGGTCCGCGAGGTCTTCACGCTCAACGGCGCCCACGTCTGGCCGATCTACGACGCCTGCGTGAAGCAGGAGCTGCGCATCGTCGACACCCGCCACGAGCAGACGGCCACGTTCGCCGCCGAAGGGATGGCCAAGCTCACCCGGCGGCCGGGCGTCGCCGTGCTCACGGCGGGCCCGGGCGTCACCAACGGCGTGAGCGCGGTCGCCACGGCCCAGGCCAACGGCTCGCCGCTGTTCGTGCTCGGCGGGCGGGCCCCGCAGGGCCGGTGGGGTGCCGGGTCGCTGCAGGAGTTCGACCACGTCCCGCTGCTGGCGCCGATCACGAAGTGGGCCCGCACGGCCGAGTCCACCGGCGACATCGCCAAGCTCGTCGACGAGGCCACGGCGACGGCGGTGTCGCCGCACCGAGGCCCGGTCTTCCTCGACATCCCCCTCGACGTGATCTTCGGGCAGGCGGAGGCCGAGGTGCCCACGCCCGCCGTGCCCCGGGGCGCCGACCCCGATCCCGAGGAGGTGGCGCGGGCCGCCGCCCTGGTGGCCGGGGCCGAGCGGCCCTGCCTGGTGGCCGGCAGCGACGTGTGGGCGGACGGGGCCTGGGAGGCGCTGCGGCGCTGCGCCGAGTCGCTGCGGGTGCCGGTGTACATGAACGGCCAGGGGCGCGGCTGCCTGCCTGCCGACCACGAGCTGGCCTTCGCCCGCACCCGGGGCGCACTGAAGCAGGCCGACGTGGTGGTCGTGGTGGGCACGCCGCTCGACTTCCGGCTGTCGTTCGGGTCGTTCGGCTCGGCGCAGGTGGTGCACGTCGTCGACTCCCCGGAGCAGCGGGCCGGGCACGTGGAGACGGCGGCGTCGCCCGCGGGCGACCTCTCGGCGATCCTCGACGGCATGGCGGAGTGGTCGGGCGACCGGGCCGACCACGAGCCGTGGATCGGCCGGCTGCGCGACGAGGAGAACGCCAAGCGGGCCGACGAGGTCGCGCAGCTGGAGGCCGACACCGACCCCGTCCACCCCGCCCGGGTGTACGGCGAGCTGCGGACCCGCCTCGACCGCGACGCCGTGGTGATCTGCGACGGCGGCGACTTCGTGTCGTACGCGGGGAAGTTCGTCGACTCCTACCAGCCCGGCTGCTGGTTGGACCCCGGCCCGCTGGGGTGCCTCGGCACCGGCCTCGGGTACGCCATCGCCGCCCGCATCGCCCACCCCGACCGGCAGGTCGTGCTCCTGCTGGGCGACGGGGCGGCGGGCTTCAGCCTCATGGACGTCGACACGCTCGTGCGGCTGGGGCTGCCCGTGGTGATGGTGGTGGGCAACAACGGCATCTGGGGCCTGGAGAAGCACCCGATGCGGCTGATCTACGGCTACGACGTGGCCTGCGACCTCCAGCCCGCCGCCCGGTACGACGAGGTGGTCAAGGCGCTGGGCGGGGCGGGCGAGACGGTGGAGCGGGCCGCCGACCTGGGCGGGGCGCTGGCCCGGGCGTTCGCCTCGGGCGTGCCCTATCTCGTCAACGTGCGCACCGACCCGGCCGACATGTACCCCCGCTCCTCCAACCTGGCCTGACCCGCCCCCGCCCCCGCGTTTTCTCCGCAAATGCGGGCCTCTGGCGCCGGATCTGCGAAGAAAAGTGGAGAGGTCGCTACTGGACGCGCTTGAGGAAGCGCTCGGTCTCGACCACCACCCGGGTGATCTTCCCGGCGGCGATGAGGCCGTGGTCGTCGCTGACCGACACGGTGAACACCAGGCGGCGCCCTTCCACCCGCTCCAGCGTGGCCTCGGCCGTGACCCGGGCGCCCACGCCGCTCGGGGCCAGGTGGTCGAGCTGCACCCGCATCCCGACGGTCGTCTGCTCCGGTTCGAGCTCGTCCTCCACGGCCCGGCACGTGGCCTCCTCGGCCAGCGCCACCACCCGCGGCGTGCCCAGCACGGCCACCGCGCCCGAGCGCAGGGCCACGGCCGTGTCCTCCTGGGACACCGTCAACGTCGCTCGCCCGGCCAGTCCTGTACGCAAGGGCACGCAGGTACGATACGGCTGCCCGTCACCGACGGGCCAAACTCCCTCCGGAGGTGTCGTGCTCGACCACTCACTGATCCGCCGCGTGCTGGGCGACGCCCTCCGGCGGGGCGGCGACTTCGCCGAGGTGTTCGTGGAGGACCGCCGCTCCTCGTCGGCCCGCCTCGACGACGGCCGGGTGGAGGAGCTGGTCTCCGGGCGCGACCGTGGGGCGGGCATCCGGGTCGTGGTCGGCGAGACCACCGGCTTCGCCCACACCGCGGACCTCACCGAGGCGGGCCTGCGGGCGGCGGCCGAGGCGGCGGGCGCGGCGGCCCGGTCGGGCGGCGGCGGCGTGCGAGAGGTGGCGCTCACACCCCGGCAGCCCCCCCGGGCCTACGAGCCCACCGTCCTGCCCGAGACCGTGGCCAAGGCCCGCAAGGTCGAGCTGCTGCGCCGGGCCGACGACGCCGCCCGGGGCACGGGTGGGGCGATCAAGCAGGTGAGCGCGGGCTACGGCGACGTCCGCCGCCGCATCCTCGTCGCCAACTCCGACGGGCTCCTGGCGGAGGACGACGCCGTGCGCACCCGCTTCGTCGTCAACGCCGTGGCGGCAGGCGACAGCGGCATGCAGACCGGCTTCGAGAGCATCGGCCGCACCATGGGCTTCGAGGTGTTCGACCAGGTCGACGTGGAGGAGGTGGCCCGAGCCGCCGCCACGCGGGCGCTCACCAAGCTGCGCGCCCGCCCGGCCCCGAGCGGGCAGCTGCCCGTCGTCATCGGCGCGGGCCGGGGCGCCGTGCTCTTCCACGAGGCGTGCGGCCACGGCTTCGAGGCCGATGCGATCGAGAAGAAGGCGTCCGTCTACCACGGCCGCGTGGGCGAGCTGGTGGCGGCGCCGTCGGTCACCCTCGTCGACGACGGCACCCTGGGCCGGCAGTGGGGCACGTTCGCGGTCGACGACGAGGGCCGCCCGGCCCAGCGCAACGTCCTGGTCGAGAACGGCGTCCTCACCGACTACATGTGGGACTTCCTGCGGGCTCGCAAGGTCGGGCGTCCGTCGTCGGGCAACGGCCGGCGCGAGACGTACCAGCACCTGCCGATGGTGCGCATGACGAACACCTACCTCCTGGCGGGCGAGGACGACCCCGAGGAGCTCGTGCGCCAGACGCCGCACGGCGTCTACGTGGCGCAGATGGGCGGCGGCCAGGTCAACACCGCCACCGGCGACTTTGTGTTCGGCATGACCGAGGCCTACCTCATCGAGAACGGCCGGCTCACCGAGCCGCTGCGCGACGCCAACCTCATCGGCAACGGTCCAGAGGTCCTCCGCGACATCGACGCCGTGGCGCACGACTTCGCCATGGCGGAGGGCGGGGGCATGTGCGGCAAGCAGGGCCAGTCGGTCCCCGTGGGCATGGGGCAGCCCACCCTGCGAGTCAGCAAGGTCACCGTCGGCGGCACCGCGCAATGAGCACCGACCTGGAGGACCTCGTCCGTCGCGGGG
>DATAAM010000195.1:0-1962 GCA_036260075.1 Acidimicrobiales bacterium | reverse complement strand
CGCGCAGCGCCGCATGCGGCGCTGCGCGCACAAAGAAGGGCGTGGGGCCGGCCCCCTCCGCTTTTGGGCACGGTTTCCCGTGCACAGGGCGGGAAACCGTGCCCAAAACGGAGGGTTGTCAGGCCAAGAGGGTGGCGAGCTCGTCGTCCTCGATGCGGCGGAAGGCCCGGCGGCTGTCGCCTCGGGAGAGCAGCGCCACCTCGAGGTCCTTGGGGGCCAGTGTGCGGTCGGGGCCGGCGAGCGCGGTGAGCGCCGCTCGCAGGGCGTGGGGCAAGGCGGCGCCGGGCGCGTACGACTCCTCCATGCGTCGGATGATCGCCTCGGCCTCGCCGCCGAGGACGGCGAAGCGATCCTCGTCGAACACCGTGCCGTCGTAGAGGATGTGAAAGATCTGGTCGTCGGCAGGCGCAGCGCCCAGCTCGGCCACCAGGATCTCCACCTCCATGGGCTTCATGTCGTGGGTGAAGATCTGCCCGAGGTAGCGGGCGTAGAGGTTGGCCAGGGAGCGGGCGTCGACGTCCTCCCGGCTGTACTGGTAGCCCTTCACGTCGGCGTGCTGCACGCCCGCCACCCGGAGCTGGTCGAACTCGTTGTACTTGCCCACGCCCGCGAAGGCGATGCGGTCGTAGATCTCGCTGACCTTGTGCAGGGTGTGGCTGGGGTTCTCGGCGGCGATGAGGATGCCGTCGGCGTAGAGCGAGGCGACGAGGGACCGACCGCGGGCGATGCCCTTGCGGGCGTAGTCGGCCTTGTCCTTCATCAGCTGCTCGGGGGCGACGTAGAACGGCATGCTCACGAGAGGACCTCCGGCATCGGCCGCAGGCCGATTCCATTCCCGGCGCGGCGAGCGGGTGGCGCCGCCGGGAGGGGCCCGCTGGGGCAGGGGCCCCGGCGGGACGGCGCCCGGCAGTGACAGGACCCGTGAGCCTTCATCGGCTCAGCCCCTGCTCGGTCTTGCGCTGGATGAGGGCGGCGAAGCGCTCGGCCACCTGCTCCTCGGGCACGCGCTCGAACCCCTCGGCCGTGATGGTGGCCACGGTCGGATAGATGCCGCGGACGGCGTCGGGCCCGCCGGTGGCGCTGTCTTCGTCGGCGGCTTCGTACAGCCCTTGCACGGCCAGCTCGATGGCGGTGTTGTGGTCGAGGCCCTCGCGCCAGTGCAGCTTGACGGTGGTGCGGGCGTCGCGGCCACCGGAGCCGTCGGCGTGGAAGTCGCTCTCCTCGTAACGGCCGCCGGTGACGTCGTAGGTGAAGATGCGGCCCTGGCGGCGGCGCAGGTCGTAGCCCGCGAACAGCGGGATGACGGCCAGGCCCTGCATGGCGCTGGGCAGGTTCTGGCGCACCATCATGCCGAGCTGGTTGGCCTTGCCCTCCAGGCTGAGGTGGGCTCCTTCGACCTTCTCGTAGTGCTCGAGCTGGAGCTGGAACAGCTTCACCATCTCCAGCGCGAAGCCCGCAGCCCCGGCAATGGCCACGCCGCTGTAGCGGTCGGCCGGATGCACCTTGTCCATGGCCCGGTGGGCGATCGAGCTGCCCGCCGTGGCCCGCCGGTCGCCAGCCATGACCACGCCGTCGGCGTAGCGCAGGGCGACGATGGTGGTGCCGTGGGTGATGGCGACGGCCGGCTCGCCGTCGACGGCGGGCAGCGACAGGCCCAGCTTGTCCAGGAGGTGGACGAAGCTCGGGCCCGGGTCGTCGCCCGGGGAGAAGAGCGGAAGCGTCATGGCGACGCGGAGGCTAGCGGAGCGCCAGTGCGTCGATTCGCCGTCGTGTGGCTCGCGTGGGCGGTGGCGTGAGGTAGTCGAGCGCGGCGACGAGCAGGTCGGAGCGGTCGCCGAAGTCGCCCAAGGCGTTGTTGCAGCGGAAGCACAGGAGGCCGCGCACCCGCCTGGTGCGGTGCTCGTGGTCGACGTGGAGGGAGATGCCCTTGGTGGGCTTGCGCTTGCAGATGGCGCATCGCCC
>DATAAM010000194.1:0-3091 GCA_036260075.1 Acidimicrobiales bacterium | reverse complement strand
GCCGCCCGCAGCAGGGCGGGCGGCACCTCCGAGGTCGAGCACGACACCACCACGGCGTCGTCCTCGATGCGGAAGGTGTCGGCGTCGCAGGCCAGCAGGTCGGTGTGCGGGATGCGGATGGACGCCGACGGCCCGCCGCGGAAGCGGATGCCGAGCTGCCCGTCGGCGACCATCGAGACGTCGGCCGCCACCTCCCGCCCGGCGACGCGGGCGCGCAGCGCCCCGCCCCGGAGCGACACGTCGAGCCCGCCGAACGCCCTCGACACGACCTCCGCGTCGATGCGGGCGGCGATCGTGGCCCGCTCGATGTCGGTGACCTCGGCCCGGCGGTCGGACAGCAGCTTGTCGCGATCGAGCTCCACGCCTTCGAGGTCGAGGTCGACGCTCGCCAGGTCGACCGACGACGTGGCCACGTCCTCCACGTGCACCGACACGTCGCCCGCCGAGCCACCGAACAGGAGGCGCAGCACGAACGGGAATGAGTCGATGTCGGCGCTCGCGCTCGCCCGGCCGCCTGCGGCGGCCTCCGCCCGGTCGGCGATCTTCGTCTCCGCCACGTTGCGGGCGGCCACGTCGCCGATCGCCCCCAGCCCCACCACGCCCACGCCGCCGATGAGCAGGAGCTTCCCGATCAACGCGCTAGCTCTCGACCACGTCGCCCAAGCGGTCGACCTGCACGCCGACCTCGCGCAGCCAGTCGATCGCCCGCGCCACCGCCTCGCCGGGACCGACCAGCTCGCACACGATCCAGCCCACGTGCTCCTCGACGTTGGCCCGGCGGATGTTGGGCGTCACGTCGTGCTCGCGCACGAGGCGGGCGATGATCGGCTCCTTGATGAGGTTTTCGGGGAACGTCAGCTTCACCCGCTCGCTCGTCACCGGCTCTCCTTCCCCGACAGCGCCTGGTTGAGGTTGCCCGACCGAAGACCCTCGAGGTCGAGCGTCACGTATGCGTACCCGGCAGCCCGCACGGCGGCCACCACCTCGTGCCGACGGGCGACGGCCGACGCCAGGTCGTCGCCTTCCAGCTCGATGCGGGCCAGGTCACCGTAGTGGCGCACCCGCAGGCTCCGGAACCCGAGCGCCCGCAGCCCCGACTCCGCCCGGGCGACCCGGTCGAGCACGCCCAGCGTGACCGGGGTGCCGTAGGGCACCCGCGAGGCGAGGCAGGCGGCCGCTGGCTTGTCCCACGTGCGGAGGCCGAGCCCTTGCGAGGCGGCCCGCACGTCGGCCTTGCGGAATCCCGCCTCCACCAGCGGGAACACGGCCCCTCGCTCGGCGGCGGCCCGCTGCCCCGGGCGGTGGTCGCCCAGGTCGTCGAGGTTGACGCCGAGCACCACCGTGGCCCTCTCGGCCGCCGCGGCCGGCCCCAGCACGTCCATCAGCGACGCCTTGCAGTGATAGCAGCGGTCGCCGTCGTTGGCGATGTACTCGGGGCGGCCCGCCTCGTCGGTGGCCGCGGTCGACCATCGCAGCCCCCACTCGCCCGCCAGCGCCTTGCAGTCGGCCAGCTCCTCGGGGGCCAGCGACGGCGAGACGGCGGTGACGGCGTGCACCCGGTCTCGTCCGAGCGTGTCGTGGGCCACCCAGGCCAGGAAGGCGGAGTCGGCGCCGCCGCTGAACGCCACCACCACGCGGTCCAGGCGACGGAGTCGGTCTCGGAGGCGTTCGACGGTGGGCACGGCAATGATTTTGTCCGGTCTGGGCATATGCTTCCGGCGACAATCGGCGAACCAAGGAGGCGAGCGCATGTCGCACGCAAGGTCCAGGCTCCTCCGGAGCCTCGCGCTGTTCGCGATCGGGGGTCTGCTGCTGGCGGGTTGCGGCGGCGACGACGAAGAGGAGTCGGGCGGCGGCGACGCCGGCGACGCCACGTTAACGGTCAAGATCGGGCTCATCGCTCCCCTCTCCGGCAGCCTCTCGGCCCTCGGCCTGGGCATGAGGAACTCCGCCGACCTGGCCATCAAGCAGGCCAACGAAGAGGGCAAGGTCGAGGGCTGGCGGATCGTGTTCCAGCCCGAGGACGACACCGCCAAGGCCGACGTGGGCGCGCAAGTGGCGACCAAGCTCGCCTCCGACAGCCAGGTGGCGGCCGTCATCGGCACCCTCAACTCCAGCGTGGCACTCCAGGTGCAGCCCATCCTGAGCCGGGCGAACATCGCCATGATCTCGCCGGCCAACACCGGCACCGCGCTCACCATGGGCGACGATCCGTCGGCCAAGAAGCGGCCGTACAACAACTACTTCCGGGTCTGCACCAACGACGCCGTCCAGGGCCCGTTCGCGGCCGACTACGCGTACGACACGCTGGGCGCGAGGACGGCCGTCCTCATCCACGACAAGAAGGCGTACGGGCAGGGCCTGACACAGGAGTTCCAGAAGCGCTTCACGTCGAAGGGCGGACGGGTGCTCGCCACCGAGACGATCAACCCCGGCGACCAGGACTTCAGCGCGGTGGTCTCCAAGATCCGACCGCTGAACCCGGCCGTCGTCTACTACGGCGGTGAGTACCCCGAGGCGGCGCCGCTGTCGAACCAGCTCAAGCAGGGCGGGGTGAAGGCACCGCTGATGGGCGGCGACGGCATCTACGACGCCACCTACATCCAGAACGCGGGGCCGTCCGCCGAGGGCGACCTGGCCACCTCGGTCGGTGCGCCGCCGGAGAAGCTCGACTCGGCCAAGCAGTTCATCGAGGACTACCAGGCCGCCAAGTACAGCGAGGCGTACTCGGCCTACGGTCCGCAGGCCTACGACGCCGCCAACGTGATCATCGAGGCGCTGGCGAAGGTGCTGGAGGACAAGGAGACCATCGACGACGCCACCCGCCAGGAGATCGTCGAGGCCATCCAGGACACCAACCTCAAGGGCGTCACCGGCGATGTGACGTTCGACGAGTTCGGCGACACCACCACCCGCCTGCTGACGGTCTACAAGGTGCAGGCCGGGGCCTGGAAGGACGTCGAGACCGGCGAGTTCGAGTAATCGGGCCCGTCCGTCGGCAACGGTGAACGAGGGGCAGGGCCGAGCGGCCCTGCCCCTCACCGTCTGTCGTTCTTTTCCCCTCCGGCGCACCCTGGTGCGCCGGAGGGGA
>DATAAM010000193.1:0-1791 GCA_036260075.1 Acidimicrobiales bacterium | reverse complement strand
AAGTCCTCCGACAGGAGCTCCTCGACGAGCTCGAGCTTGCCCTCGTTGAAGACTTCCAGCGGTATCCGGCGGTAGTTGGCGGCGTCGTCAGTCATGGCCCCCCCTTGGTTTACGGGACATCCAGGACGTTCTCCAGGAGAGTAGCTGGAAGAGGTGGCCGGGGCCTCCCTCTCTGTCCTCGCAGGCCTAGACCACTGTCCAAGACGAGGGTGCCTTCCAGCGCCTGAGTTATAACCAGAACCTGTGGATCGACCACCCGTTCGAGGGCGCGGCGTACCTTCCTCGTTGACCAAAACGAGATTCGCTGGCGGTAGGACGCCGGCGAGGAAGGACACGCCAGTGCTGACAGTAGTCACCGAAGAAGACGCCCGAGCGGACGCCGCCGCCGCCCTCGATGAGATCGTGCGGGAAGGCGCCCGGCGGATGCTCATCGCCACCCTGGAAGCCGAGGTCACCGGCTACATCGACGCGCTCGCCGACGAGCTCGACGAGCACGGTCACCGCCTGGTCGTGCGCAACGGCCACGCCATGCCACGCACCATCACCACCGCGGCGGGCGGCATCGAGATCGAGGCGCCGCGGGTCGACGACCGCCGGGTCGACCCTGACACCGGCGAGCGCTGCCGCTTCCGCTCGGCCATCGTGCCGCCCTGGTGTCGCAAGAGCCCCAAGGTGGCCGAGGTGCTGCCGCTCATGTACCTCCACGGCATGTCGACCGGGGACTTTGCCCCGGCCCTGGCCGAGTTCTTCGGCTCCGGCTCCGGGCTGTCCGCCTCGGTCATTACCCGCCTCACCAAGTCCTGGCAGGACGAGCGGGCCGCCTTCGCCCGCCGGGACCTCTCCGGCGTGGACTACGTGTACGTATGGGTCGACGGCATCCACTTCAACGTGCGCCTCGAGGAGGAGCGCCTGTGCGCCCTGGTCGTGGTGGGTGTGCGCACGGACGGGACCAAGGAGCTGGTGGCCATCGAGGACGGCTACCGGGAGTCGACCGAGAGCTGGGCCGACCTGCTCCGGGACCTCAAGCGCCGGGGCATGCGGGCACCGGTACTGGCCGTGGGTGATGGCGCCCTCGGGTTCTGGGGCGCGCTGCGCGAGGTCTTCCCGGCCACGGGTGCCCAAAGATGCTGGGTCCACAAGGTGGCCAATGTCCTCTCGGCGCTGCCGACCTCGGCCCAGCCCACGGCCCGGCGCATGCTCTCCGACATCCGTGACGCCGAGGACCGCGACCATGCCGTGATCGCCATCAAGTCCTTCGCCGAAGCCTACGCGGCCAAGTACCCCAAGGCCGTGGCCAAGATCGTCGACGACACCGAGACGCTGCTGGCATTCTTCGACTTTCCGGCCGAGCACTGGATCCACCTCAAGACGACCAACCCGATCGAGTCCACCTTCGCCACCGTCCGGCTGCGTACCAAGGTGACCAAGGGCCCCGGCTCACGTGCCGCCGGCCTGGCGATGGCGTTCAAGCTGATCGAGGCGGCTCAGAACCGCTGGCGGGCGGTCAACGGCTCGCACCTCGTCGCCCTCGTCCGGGCCGGCGCCAAGTTCGAGAAGGGGGTGATGGTCGAGCGCCCCAGCCAGCAGGATCAGGAAGCCGCCGCGTGATCAGGCGGGACACTCGATCCACAGGTATTGACTATTTCTCCGGCGGCGGCCGACGAGATGACGATGGAACAACTCGCCATGAGCTTCGACGCTGTTGTTCGCGGCACACAGTCGGTCCGCTGGCATCTCTTGAAGCAGATCAACGGGTACGCGCGCCACAACGGTCACGCGACATCCCGAGGG
>DATAAM010000192.1:0-3665 GCA_036260075.1 Acidimicrobiales bacterium | reverse complement strand
GCCGCAGGACGGCGCGGGTGCCCTCGCGCTCGTTCGTCTTGGTGCCGGGCATCTACCGCCGCCCTGCTCGCTCTTGGCCCGCGTGGTAGCGGAACGTGCGGGTGGGGGCGAACTCGCCGAGCTTGTGGCCCACCATCGACTCGGTGATGTAGACGGGCACGTGCTTGCGCCCGTCGTGCACGGCGATGGTGTGGCCCACCATGTCGGGGATGATCGTGGAGCGGCGCGACCACGTCTTGATCACCCGCTTGTCGCCGGCCTGGTTCAGCGCGTCGACCTTCTTGAGCAGGTGGTCGTCGACGAAGGGGCCCTTCTTGAGTGAACGCGGCATGTCGTCTACCTCCGCGAGCCGCGGGTGCGGCGACGCCGGATGATGAGCTTCTGCGATTCCTTGGTCTTGTCGCGGGTGCGGCCTTCGGGCTTGCCCCACGGCGACACCGGGTGGCGGCCACCCGACGTCTTGCCCTCGCCGCCGCCCAGCGGGTGGTCGACCGGGTTCATGGCGACGCCCCGGGTCTGCGGGCGCACGCCCTTCCACCGGTTGCGGCCCGCCTTGCCGATCTTGATGAGCTCGGCCTCGGCGTTGCCGACCTCGCCCACGGTGCCGCGGCAGTCGATGGGCACCCGTCGCATCTCGGTGCTGGGCAGGCGCAGGGTGGCGAAGTCGCCCTCCTTGGCCACCAGCTGCACGCTCATGCCTGCGCCCCGGGCGATCTTGCCGCCCTGGCCCGGCCGCAGCTCCACGTTGTGCACGGTGGTGCCGACCGGGATGTAGCGCAGCGGCAGGGCGTTGCCGGGGCGGATCTCCGAGCCTTGGCCGCTCTGGAGGAGGTCGCCCACCTTCACCTTGGCCGGCGCCAGGATGTAGCGCTTCTCGCCATCGAGGTAGTGCAGCAGGGCGATTCGGGCGTTGCGGTTGGGGTCGTACTCGATGGCGGCCACCTTGGCGGGCACGCCGTCCTTGTTGCGCTTGAAGTCGACCAGGCGGTACTGCTGCTTGTGGCCGCCGCCCCGGTGGCGGGCGGTCTTGCGGCCGTACGCGTTGCGGCCGCCCGTGCCCGACTTGGGCGCGAGCAGTGTCTTCTCCGGCTTGTCCTTGGTGATCTCCGAGAAGTCGGAGACCGTCTGGAACCGGCGGCCGGCGCTGGTGGGCTTGCGCTTGCGAAGAGCCATGTCGTTCCCGCCTATCCCTCGAACAGGTCGATGCGGTCGCCCTCGGCCAGGGTGACGATCGCCCGCTTGGTGTCGGGTCGCTTGCCGAAGGTGGGCAGGCGCCGGTTGCGCTTGCGCTTCCCCTTTCGGTTGAGGGTGTTCACCTTCGCCACGCGGACGTTGAAGATGGACTCGACGGCCTGGCGGATCTCCGTCTTGTTGGAGTCGGGGTGCACGACGAACGTGTAGACGCCGTTGTCGAGGAGCCCGTAGGACTTCTCGGAGACGACCGGCTCGATGATCACGTCGCGGGGGTCCCTCACGATTCGGCCCCCTTCGGGAGCGTGTCTTCGGTGAAGACGACCCAGTCGCTGCACAGCACGTCGTAGGCGTTGAGCTCGCTCGCCAGGAGCACGTGCACGTCGGGGAGGTTGCGAAAGGACTTGGAGATGTCGACGTCGTCGGGGCCGACGACCACGAGCACCTTTCCGTCGAGGCCGAGGGCGGCCAGCGCCGCCTTGGCCGCCTTGGTCTTGGGCGCCTCGAACGGCCACCGGTCGACCACGGCGACGCGGCCTTCGGCGGCCCGGTCGGAGAGGGCGGACCGGAGGGCCAGCTGCACCATCTTATTGGGGGTCTTCTGCTTGTAGCTGCGCGGCTTGGGGCCGAGCGCCACGCCGCCGCCCGTCCAGTGGGGCGCCCGGGTGGAGCCCTGGCGGGCCCGGCCGGTGCCCTTCTGGCGCCACGGCTTGGCGCCGCCGCCCGCCACCTCGGCCCGGGTCTTCGTGGACTGGGTGCCGCTGCGGGCCGCCGCCAGTTGAGCCGTGACCACCTGGTGCATGACCGGCACGTTGGGCTGGATGCCGAACACGGCGTCGTCGAGCTCGATGGAGCGGACGGTGGCGCCGTCGGCGCTGCGGAGGTCGACCGTCGCCATTACTTCCTCCCGCCCTTCACGGCGTCGCGGATGAGGACGAGCCCGCCCCGGGGGCCCGGGACGGCGCCCTTGACGAGCAGGAGGTCGCGCTCGGCGTCGGCCTGCACGACCTCGAGGTTCAGCGTCGTCGTGCGCTCGGCGCCCATGCGGCCCGCCATCTTGGTGCCCTTGAAGACGCGAGCGGGCGTGGCGCAGGCCCCGATGGAGCCGGGCGACCGGTGCTTCTTGTGGTTGCCGTGCGAGGCGCCTTGGCCCTTGAAGTTGTGGCGCTTCATGGCGCCGGAGAAGCCCTTGCCCTTGCTCACGGCGGTGACGTCGACCTTGTCGCCCGCCGCCAGCACGTCGACCTTGATCTCGGCGCCCACGGTGTAGGCGCTGGTGTCGTCGAGGCGGAGCTCGACGAGCTTCTTGCCCGGCTCCACGTCGGACTTGGCGTAGTGCCCGGCGGTCGGCTTGTTGAGCGTGCGGGCGCGGCGGGTGCCGTAGGTGACCTGCACGGCGCTGTAGCCGTCACGCTCGGGGGTCTTGACCTGCACCACGCGGGCGGGCGACACCTTGACCACGGTGACGGGGACGAGCCGGTTCTGCTCGTCCCACACCTGGGTCATGCCGACCTTCTCGCCGACGATCGCTTTTGTGGCCATCTGCGTTCTCTCTCCGGAGGTGAGGGGGCGTTGCGGGCCCCGTCACGCGGACGCTCCGCACGGGCGAGCCCGGCGGAGCGTTGGTGTCGGTTGTGCCTCCGGGTTCCCAGCCGGGCGCCGAAGGACGTCGGTTCGTGAAGCTCGGCGAGTGTAGCAGTTGCCGCTGTGGGCGCCACTCGCCGCCCCACTGGGGTTCTGGTGGGTGAAAAAGACGCCCAGGTGCCCTGATCACCCACCAGAACGGCGGTGCACCCCCACGAACAGGCCGCGGCCGATGGGGCCGACGGGGTCGTGCTCCACATGGAGGCCGGCGGCCCGGAAGGCGGCCTCGTACTGGGCCGCCGTGAACAGGGCCAGCCGGTGCTCTTCCACGAACGACCATGTGCGCTCCGGGGTGGCGGCCGAGTAGCGCAGCTCGACCACCGTGGTGTCGGCCTCCCGGGTCGAGCGGGTCACACGGGAGACGGCCAGCCCGTCCCCGACGGCGCTGTCGGCGTGAACGACCCCGGGTCGCCAGGTGTCGGGGTGCAGCCACGGCTCCACCACGAGCACGCCGCCGGGCCGGAGGTGGGCCGCCATCCGGGTCACCGCCGCGTGCAGGTCGCCCTCGGTGACCATGTAGCCGATGGAGCTGAACAGGCAGGTGACGGCGTCGAAGCGCCGGCCGAGGTCGAAGCTGCGCATGTCGCCCTCGTGCACCGTCACCCCGGGCAACCGCTCCCGGGCCACGGCGGCCATGGCCGGGCTCAGCTCCACGCCCTCCACGGCGAAGTCCTGCTGGAGCCACTGGAGGTGCCCGCCCGTGCCGCAGGCCACGTCGAGCAGCGTGGCCGCCTCCGGGCACCGCTGCCGCACGACGTGGGCGACGTACAGGCTCTCGGCCTGGTAGCTCTTGCCCTGCGCCGTGTAGACCAGGTCGTAGATCGCCGCGG
>DATAAM010000191.1:0-2107 GCA_036260075.1 Acidimicrobiales bacterium | reverse complement strand
TGGGCGGTCAGGTCGGCCTCCGCCCGCCGCTGGGCGACCAGGGCCTGCTCCCACGTCCGCTCCAGCGTTCGTCCCACGAGGCGGTTCTCGGGCTCGACGGCGTCGAACTGGCGGCGTGCCCGGTCGGCCTCGAAGCGCGCCCGCTCGACCGCGAGCTCGAAGACGGCGAGGCGTTGGCGGTGCTGGGCCTCGGCCTCGCCGAGGGCCTTGGCCGTGGCGGCGAGGGAGGCGGGCGCCAGCACGGCGAACACCTCGTCGAGGACGCGTTGCTCGAGGCGGCGGCCGCCCAGGCTGTGGCAGTGCCGCTCGGCGCCATAGAGCTGGGCGGCCCGGGAGCACGCGTAGCGGGGGCAGTCGCCGTTGGTCCCCGAATACGCCGTCTGCATCATCCGCCCGCACCGCCCGCACCGCAGCAGGCCCTGCAGCAGCGCCGCCCCCTCCCGCACCGCGCCGCCGCCGTGGCCCCGGGGCGGGCGCCAGTTGGCCCGGAGCTGGTCCTGGGTCCGCTCGAAGCGCTCCCACGAGACGAAGCCCGGGTGGTGGTCGGCGATGAGCACCGACCACTCCTCCCGGGGCACGTAACGGGTCCGGGACACGAGCCGGCCGTTGGCGTCGAGGCGCTTCTCGGTGCGGGTGCGCCCGAACACGAACGCACCCGCGTAGGCCGGGTTGGTGAGGAAGTCGTGGATCGCCGGATAGGTGGCCGGCGCCCAGGACACCCGCTTGGCGCCGGAGGGCCGTCGGGGGATGAGCACGCCGTCCCCCCGCATCGAGAGCATCACCTGGCGGGCCGAGCCCAGCTCGTCGAAGCGCCGGAACACCGTGGCGATCGCCTCCACCACAGCCTCGTTGGGATCCATCACGACGTGGTCCGCCTCGTCATACACCAAGCCCACCGGCAGGCCCTGGCGCAGCTCGCCCTTGGCCGCCTTGTGCCGCAGGCCGGCGGTGAGGCGGTGGCGGATGAGGTGCAGCTCGGCCTCCGACATCGTGCCCTTCAGGCCGAGCACCAGCCGGTCGTTGAAGTCGGCGGGGTGATACAGCCCGTCGCCGTCGGCGATGAGGGTGTCGGTCAACGCGCAGAGATCCAACAGCTGATACCAGTCGGCGTTGTTGCGGGCCAGGCGCGACACCTCGATCCCGAGGATGATCCCGACCTTGCCCAGCCCGACGTCGGCCACCAGGTTCTTGAACCCCGACCGCTGTGTGGCCTCGGCCCCCGATCGGCCGAGGTCGTCGTCGATGACCACCACCTGGGGCGGGGACCAGCCCAGGGCCTGAGCCCGGAAGGCCAGCTCGTATTGGCGCTCCAGGCTCTCGGTGTGCTCACGCACCTGGGTGAGCGTGGACTGGCGCACGTACACGTAGGCGTCGCGGGCGAGGTGGGCGGGCGCCACCTTGGCGGCGAGGTCAATCGTCACCGGCATCGCACACCACCTCCTCCTCGACGACGCCGTTGGCGATCATCCGGGCGAGCAACGACAGCGCCCTCGCCTGGGTCTCGTCGGGCAGCGCAGACCATCGCTGCGCAGGGGTCGACGCCAGTCCCGGGATCACCAGGGCCAGCTGGGTGGGCGCGGCTAACCTGAGCCTTCGCAAAGAGGCTCACCTCCCCGTTCGTTGGCGCGTGCAGGGTTGGGCGAGCCTATTTGCGCGTTCGGGGGCTCTTTCGGGACGCTCGACGTGGGCCGAGCGCGTCGAGAAGGGTCCGCAGCTGGCGCACTCCCTCGACCGACAACACCGCGACGACCGGAGCCTCCGGCGGCGACCCGAGCACGTCCGTGGCGTTCGCGGGGATCGTCCCCGGCGAGCCGTCGGGCAGCACCACGACCAGCAGGAGCGCCCCGTCCCAGCGTTTGAACCCCGTCGCCTGCAGCACTCGTCCGAACAAAGGGTGCACGGCGGAGGTCACCCGCACGTCGCAGGGCAGCAAGCGTCGGAGATGTTGCAGTGTGTCGCGGTCCCGGTGGGTGTCGGCAAGACGTTCCTGGCCACCGCCCTCGGTCACGCCGCCGTCCGGCGCCGCTACAGCGTGCACTTCGAGCGCTGCGACCGGATGCTGCGTCGGCTCCGGGGCAGCCGCCTCGACAACAGCCACGACGGCGAG
>DATAAM010000190.1:0-4447 GCA_036260075.1 Acidimicrobiales bacterium | reverse complement strand
CCGTCGCCCAGGCCCAGCCGGTCGAGGTCGTAGGGGTTGGCCCGCAGTCGACCGGGCTTGGCCAGCGGCGCCAGCGAGGGCGACCGCTGCACCGTCGTGCCCTCGTCGTACAGGGTGCGGGAAGCCACCAGCCGCAGGGCGTAGGCATCGAGCGGCGGCAGCGGGGCGGGCTGCTCGGGCGCGGTGAACGTGAGCAACGGCGGACGGGCGGCGGCGGGGGTGGGCCGCGGGGCGGCGGGCTCCACGTCGTCGGGCGCGATCGCCGTCGACGGCACGCCTTGCGCTTCGGCTTGCTGCAGCCCGGGCGTCGCCATCGGGTCCTCGGCGGCGGCCACGGAGCCGGTGGCGCCCTCGCCGGTGTCCGTACCAGTGGCGGGCTCGCCGGCGACGGCGGGCGCGGCGAGCGGAGCGACCACCCCGTCGCGGTTGCGCCGGTCGGCCAGCACGGCCCGAGTGATCCCCGCATGCGACGGCGCCAAGTGCTCGATCTCGTCCCAGATCGCGGACAGCGAATCGAGCCCCAGCTCGGCTCCCAACCGACGGGCCAGCTCGACCGCGATCATCCAGTCGGGCCAGGCCACGCCGGGCGGCACCAGCTTCTGGCCCAGCCGCGTCACCCGACCTTCCTGGTTGGTGGTCGTGCCCGCGCGCTCGCCGAAGGCCGCCGCAGGAAGCACCACGTCGGCCAGCCGGGACGACTCGTTGAGGAACGTGTCGACGGCGACCACGAACCCGGCGCCCGCCAACGCCTCTCGGGCCAGGCGGCGGTCGGGGAAGTCGCCGGCAGGGTCGGCACCGAGCAGGACGAGCCCCTGGACGCGGCCCTCGGCAGCGGCTTGCACGATGCCGACCGAGTCCATGCCCGCCTGCTCCGGCAGCGAGCCCCAGCACTCGCCGTACCACTCCCGGCCCGCGTCGAGCGACACCCGTCCGGGCAGCACGCCGGGAGCCAAGCCCATGTCGAGGGCGCCGTGCACGTTGGCCCGCCGCAGCGCCGGGAGGAAGCGCGCGCCGGCGACCTCGGCCAGCACGGCGGCGGCGTCCGCGATCGACTGCCCCGACTCGGCCAGCGAGGGCCGTCCGAGCACGACCACCACGTTGCCCTGCAGCTCGCCGCTGTCCACGAGCGCCCGCGCCTCGACGGCGGCCTCGCCCGGCCGGTACAGGCGGGTGGAGGCGGCGTACCGGCTCAGGCCGGTGCGTTGAGGCGCCAGCTCGACCAGCCGGGTGGAGCCCTCCACCGCGGCCGCCCGCAGGCGCAGGTACAGGACCGGCAGCTCCTCCTTCACGTCGGGCGCCAGCAGCACCACGACGTCGGCGTTGCAGGCGTCGTCGACGGTGGCCCGCGGGAGCCCCAGCACCGCCTCGGCAGGAAGGCCGTCGCCGAGCTGGCAGTCGACGTTGTCGGTGCCGAGGACCGACTTGGCGAGCTTGGCCCACGCGTACGCGTCCTCGTTGGGCAGTCGGGCACCGCCGAGGACCGCAAGCGTCGCCGCGCCGTGCACGCGCTTGGCGTTCTCCAGGCCTTTGGCCGCCGCCTCGAGCGCCTCGCCCCACGAGGCCTCCACCAACGCCTCGCCCCGGCGCACCAACGGTGTGGTGATGCGCTCGCTGCTGTTGGTGGCCTCGTACGAGAAGCGGCCCTTGTCGCACAGCCACCCGTGGTTGACGGGGTCGCTGTCGAGCCCGATGTAGCGCGTGAGCTCGTTGCCGGACGACTGCACGGCGATGCGGCAGCCCACCGCGCACTGCGTGCACGTGCTCTCCACCTGCTCGAGGTCCCAAGGCCGGGCCTTGAACCGGTAGGGCCGGGCCAGCAGCGCACCCACCGGGCAGATCTGCACGGTGTTGCCGGAGAAGTAGGAGGCGAAGGGGTGGTCGGGGAAGGTGTTGACCTCGATGCGGTCGCCCCGACCGACGAACTCGATGAGCGGGTCGCCGGCCACCTCGTCGGAGAAGCGCGTGCACCGGTCGCACTGGATGCAGCGCTCGCGGTCGATGTACACGAGGTCGGAGAGCGCGATCGGCTTCTCGAAGTGGCGCTTCTCCTCCACGAAGCGGGTCTCCCCGGGGCCGAACGACAGCGTCTGGTCCTGCAAGGGGCACTCGCCGCCCTTGTCGCACACCGGGCAGTCGAGCGGGTGGTTGACGAGGAGGAACTCGAGGACGCCGTCCTGCGCCTTCTTCACCTTGTCGGAGTCGGTCACGACCTCTTGGCCGTCCGCCACCGGCACGAAGCAAGCGGGCTGGAGCGTGAAGCCGCGCGGCCCCTTGATCTCGACCAGGCACATGCGGCACATGCCCACGGGCCGCATGCGCGGGTGATAGCAGAAGCGGGGGATGTAGACGCCCGCCCGCTCGGCCGCCGCGATCACCAGCTCGTCGGGGCGCGCCTCCACCTGCTTCCCGTCGACGGTGATGGTGACCGTCTCGGTCGTGGCCTCAGCCATAGGGGCAGGCGCCTTCCTTGATGTGCAGCAGGAACTCGTCGCGGAACATGCGGATGCCCGACACGATCGACGACGGGATCGACGGGCCCAGCACGCAGATCGTCGTCTGCTGCGGCGGCCACCCGAGGCCGGGAGCGATGTTGTCGCACAGGTCGAGGAGGAGGTCGAGGTCCTCCTCGCGGCCGGCGCCGTCCTCGATGCGGCGCATCACCTTCTCCGCCCAGCCGCTGCCCTCACGACAGGGCGTGCACTGGCCGCACGACTCGCGGTGGAAGAACTTCGTGATGCGCCAGGCGGCCCGCACCATGCACGTGGTGTCGTCCATGATCGTGACCGCACCGGAGCCAAGCATCGACCCCGCCTCCCCCACCTTCTCCTGCGACAGAGGCATGTCGAGGTGCTCGGGACCGAACCAGGGCGCCGACGCCCCGCCGGGGACGAACGCCTTCACCTTGTTGCCGTTGCGCACGCCTTGGCCGTAGTGCTCCACGAGGTCGCGGAAGGTCGTCTTCGACATCTCGACCTCGTAGTTGCCGGGCCGGTTGACGTGGCCCGACAGCGAGAAGATGCGGGTGCCGGTGGAGCGGCCCTCGCCCAAGGCGGCGAAGGCGGCGCCCCCGTTCTCCACGATCCACGGCAGGTTGGCAAGCGTCTCCACGTTGTTGACGATCGTGGGCGCGCCGTAGAGGCCGATGGCCGCCGGGAAGAAGGGCGGCTTGATGCGGGGGAACCCCCGCTTGCCCTCGAGGCTCTCGATGAGCGCCGTCTCCTCGCCGCAGATGTACGCCCCGGCGCCGGGGTGGACGACGATGTCGATGCCGAAGCCGGAGCCGAAGATGTCCGCGCCCACCGCCCCGTGCTCGTACGCCTCGTTGAGCGCCGCCTGCACGCGCTCGATGCCGAGGGCGAACTCGCCGCGGACGTAGATGAACGCCTGCGCCGCACCGATGGCGTAGGCGCAGATCACCGTGCCCTCGATGAGCTGGTGCGGGTCGCACTCCAGCAGCATGTGGTCTTTGAAGGTGGCCGGCTCGCTCTCGTCGCCGTTGACCACGAGGTACACGGGCTGCGCCTGGCGCAGCATCGTCCACTTCCGGCCCGCCTCGAAGCCCGCGCCGCCGCGGCCGAGCAGGTTGGAGGTGACGACCTCCTGCGTGACCTGCTCGGGGGTCATCGACAAGGCCTTGCGCAGCGCGGTGTAGCCGCCGCTGTCCAGGTAGCTCTTCAGCGTCCAGGAGTCGGGGGTGCCGACCCGGCGCGTGACGATCTTGGGGGCGTCGGTGACCGCCATCAGCCCCCCTTCTCGCCTTGTTGCTTGGTGGCGGTGCCCGTGGCGGGCGCACCGCCCTCGGGCGTGGGTCCCGGGTGCGAGACGATGCGGCCCTCGGCGGGCACGCCCGCGGTGAGGCCGACCGTGCGCCGCACGCGCGAGAGCGTCCCGTGGGGCGGCACCTGGTCGTCGAGGCGCCCGGCGCGCAGGTGGTCGAGCAACCCGTCGAAGCGCTCGGGGTCGACGTCGCCGAAGAAGCGCCAGTTGACGGTGAGGCACGGCGCCTGTCCGCACAGGGCCAGGCACTCGACCTCCTCGAGGGTGAACTGGCCGTCGGTCGTGGTGCCGCCCGCCTTCACACCCAGCCGCTCCTCGGCGTGCTCCAACAGCTCGTAGCCGCCTGCCAGCAGGCAGGCGATGTTGGTGCAGATCGACACCAGGTGCTTTCCGACCGGCTCGGTGAAGAACATGTCGTAGAAGCTGGCGGTGCCGTAGACCTCGGCGGGCGTGAGGTCGAGGAGCTCCGCCACGTGGGCCATGGCGTCCTCGGTGAGGTAGCCGTCCTGCTCCTGCACCAGGTGGAGCAGCGGGATCAGCGCCGACCGCTTCTGGGGGTAGAGCGCGATCGTGTCCCTGGCCCGCTGGACGTTGTCGGGAGTGAGCCGCGCCATCTAGGCAGCCCCCCCTGCCGTTCTGGTGGGGGATCTGCGCGCCAGGGCGCGCAGAT
>DATAAM010000189.1:0-16280 GCA_036260075.1 Acidimicrobiales bacterium | reverse complement strand
CGCGGCCGCCTCAGAAGGTTCGGTCACGCTGCCCTAACGCGCCAGAGCGCTCGGTCGTCACGCCGCCACCGCAGGCGGGTCAGACGGCGCGCCCGGCCGGCCTTCTGCGGGACGCCGACCGGACCGAACGCGCGGCTTTGTCCCGCGCCCTGGGCCTCACTCTCCGCTACGAAAAACAAGCTCCAATCGGGGAGGAACGGATCCATGCCCGGTTGGAGCTATGTCGTGGCGGGGGTGGGATTTGAACCCACGACCTTCGGGTTATGAGCCCGACGAGCTACCAGACTGCTCCACCCCGCGGCGGTGAAGTCGTCACGATAGCAGCGGCGCCTCCTGCGGGCGAACGCCGGTTCTGGGGGAGGGAGCGCGGCGCATGCGCCGGGATCCCTCCCCCAGAACGGTCAGGCGGACCCTGCCGGGGCGGTCGTGGGCGTCGTCTGGGCGCCCGTGGCGGCCGCCTCGCGGGCGCGGCGGAGCAAGTCGGCCATGGCGTTCACCTGGCGCTGGTACTCGGCCAGATCGCCCTTGGTGAGCGCGACTTGGGCGGCGTCGTAGGCTGCCTGCGCCTGGTCGAGGAAGCCGCGCACGGCGGAAGACACGCCGGTCCCGGGCGGCCCGGTGGACCCGGGTGTGGGCGGGCCGCCCGTGGTGCCCTGCTCCAAGGTGGGCGGCGCGGCCCCGAACACCTTCGTCAGCGCCTCCTGCAGGGTGGCACCCATCTCCGCCCGCCTGCCGTACACCACCACCACCCGTCGCAGCTCCGGCACCGGGTTGCTGGTCGACTGCACGTACAGCGGGCGTACGTAGAGCACCGACGTGTCGATGGGCAGCACGAGCACGTTGCCCTGCAACACCTCCGACCCCTGCTGGTTGAGCAGGCTGATCTCCTTCGAGATCTCGTCGTTGGCCTTGATGCGGGCGTCGATGAGCGACGGCCCGTCGATCTGCTGCCCGCGCGGCATCTCGAAGACTTGGAGCTTCCCGTACTCGCCCGGGTCGCTCTTGGCCGTCATGAACGCCGTCATGTTCTGCTGCTTGTCCTGCTGCGAGGCCGCCACGAACGGGCGCAGGATCAGGAACGACTCCCGCTCGTCGCCCGGCAGCCGCAGCAGCAGGTACGTCGGGTCCATGCGCTTGGCCTTCGTCGAGACCAAGCGGCCCTGCCGGTCGAACACCTGCACCGACTGCTGCGGCGCCTCCGGCTTGCCCGAGCCTGGGTCCTGCGAGACGTTCCACGCGTCGGTGCCGCCGTAGAACTCCTCGGGGTCGGTGATGTGGTAGCGACCGTACATGTTCGTCTGCACCCGGAAGACGTCCTCGGGGTAGCGCATGTGCTCCCGCAGCTCGGGGTCCATCTGCGAGCCGGACGTGAACAGCTTGGGGAAGGCCTTGCGGTAGGCGGCGGCGATGGGATCGCGCTCGTCGACGACGTAGAACGTCATCGTGCCGTCGGTGGCGTCGGTGACGACCTTCACCGAGTTGCGCACGTAGTTGAACGACGTGCGCAGCCCGCTCTCGCCGGGCAGCTGGTCGTTGTCGGCCCGTTGCGCGTAGGGATACCGGGCGGTCGTCGTGTAGGCGTCCTGCACCCACACGATGCGGCCCTTGTGCACCACCGGGTACGGGTCGGAGTCGTACCGGAGGAACGGCGCGGCCTGCTCGGCCCGATGACGGATGTCGCGCATGAAGATCACGCGCGACTCGTCGTTCACGAGCCCCGAGAACAGCAGGTTGCGGTCGCCGAAGCGCAGCGCGAACGCGGTCCGTCGCAGGAACGAGGACAGCGGCACGCCCCCGCGGCCGTCGTAACGCGTGCGACGCGTGGTGCCGTCGGGCTGCTGGTAGTCGATCTCGTCCTGGCGCGCCCGCACGACGGAGAAGCCCGTCAGCGCCTCGCCGTAGTAGATGCGCGGCTCGGTGATCTCCGGGGTGCCGGTGGGGGGCACGTCCTTCACAAGGAACTCCGGGTTGCCGTCGGCGGTGACTGCGTTGGCCGGGGAGACCACGGCGCCGTAGCCGTGGGTGTACTCCAGGTGCCGGTTGACCCACGAGTTGCGAGGCAGGTCGCCCACGTTGAGCTCACGCGCCGACACGATCGTCTGCGTGAGGCGGCCGTCGATCGTATAGCGGTCCACGTCGACGTCGTTGAACTGGTAGTACTGCCGGATCTCCTGCTGGCGCTGGTACGCCCGCTTCACGTACGTCGGGTCCCACAGCCGCACGTTGCGCACGGTCTCCGCATGCGAGGCGAGCCCCTCCGACGTGAGGTTCTCGGCGTACGCGAAGTCGCTCTCCTCGACGGTGTCGAGGTTCATGGCGTGGCGGGTGGCCTCGATGTTGCGGGCGATGTACTTCGCCTCCCGCTCCACCTCGGCGGGCTCCACCCGGAAGCGCTGGATGAACGCCGGGTAGATGGTGCCGACGATCACGTTCACGAACGCCCACAGCCCCACGGCGATCACCGGCAGCACCCAGCCCTGGCGCCGGATGTTGAGGACCAGGAGCACGAAGGCGGCCAGGGAGATGAAGATCAGCAGGTGCAGGGCGGGGAGTTGGGCGTTGACGTCGGTGTACGTGGCCCCGTGCACCGCGCCGCGAGTGGAGAAGTTGAGCTCGAACCGTTGCATCCAGTAGTCGGCCGCCCGCAGGAGCGCCAGCAGGCCGAGCAGCAGCGAGATGTGGGCCTTCACCTGCGGGGTGACGCGCGGGGCGGGGCCCTGCACGCGGATGCCGCCGTTGAGGTAGTGCGCCACCACCGTGACCAGCGCGGTGATGAGCAGGGCGTAGAACACCCAGTCGACCAGGAACGACAGGAACGGGAGCCGGAAGACGTAGAAGCTCACGTCGCGGTGGAACTGCGGGTCCTCGATGCCGAAGTCGACGCTGTTGCGGAACAGCAGCCAGTTGTGCCACTGCGACGCCGTGTTCACCCCCATCAGCAGGGCGAACAGGCCGGCCACGACGGCGCGCACCTTGCCGACGTGCGGCCCCACCGTCTCGCGGAAGCGCTGCACGAGCTCGTCCTCGGCGCCCAGCGGTCGGAAGCGGGGGGCCAGGCGCTCGGCGATCACCAGGTTCGCCCACAGCAGGACGAAGAAGACGGCGGTGAACAGCGCGGCCAGCACCAGCTTGGCGAGCAGTGTGCCCCGCCACACGCTGGTGAGGTCGAGCTCGTCGAACCAGAGGTAGTCGGTGTAGACGCCTGCGAGCCCGCGTAGGGACGTGAGCCCGAAGAACAGCACGACGGCGACGGCGACGAGGGTGGCGCGTCCGCCTCGTCCGCTTCGACGCGGGCGAGGGAGATCGGCGGGAGTCCGCATGGCCCGGGAGCCTAGGGCGCGGCGGGGACGACCAGGCAGCGGCAGCCCGCGTGGGCGGGCGGGTGCGTCTGGCCGGTGGGGTACACGGCCCCGCAGGGCGTGGGGCCGGCCAGCGCGTTGTCGTCGCAGTCGGGGCAGGCGTCGCCTGCGTCGTCGACGATCCAGCGCAATGGACTGCCCTCGGCCACGGCGGCCAGCGTGCCTCGGGAGAAGGCGGCGACGGCGTAGTCGGACGCCAACTGCTCGATGCGCCTGCCCTTCGCCTCGCGGTAGGCGGCGCCGATGCGCTCGACGACGAGCGCGTGCTCCTCGTCGGCCCCTTCGTCGAAGCTGCGCTCCAGCCGTCGCCGCAACGGCCCCACCACGTCGTCGGCCAAGCCGTTGACGAGGTCGTCGAGCTTGGCCTCGGCCGGATCGGCCTCGATGAAGCGGGCGCCCGCAGCCGCGGCTTCGCCCAGCAGCGAGGCGGCCACCTCGCGGAACCGGCTGGGGTGCGCTTCGGCGGTGGGCAGCAGCGCCTCGGCGTGCACTCGGCCGCGGTGCACCCGCAGTCGGTCGAGCACGTCGTTGTGGTCGTCCTGCAACGCCCGCTTGAGGCGGCGGGCCAAGCGCGAGTCGACCTCCTCCAGCGCGCCGTCGCGACGCTGGAGGACCGCCTCGTCGTCGGAGGGCACCGCGGCCTCGGCAGGCTCGGCTTCGGCCACGGGTGCGGGTTGGCGCTGGGGCTCAGACACGGGCTCGGGTTCGGGCTCGGCGGCGGGCGCCTCGGGCTCGGCGGCCGGGGCTTCGGCCCGGATGCGGGCGAACAGCTCGTCGACGGCAGAGGCCACCGTGGAGGCGGCGGGCCGCTCGTCGGCGTCGGGCTCGGGCTCGGCCACCTCGGCCGCGGGGACCGGCTCCTCCGGCAGCGGCGGCTCCTCGGCGACGGGCTCGGGCGCCGACTCCGACTCGGGCTCCGGCTCCTCCACCTTGGGCGGCCGGATGATGCGCAGCGACGACATCCGCCACTCCTCGGTGGGCGGGCCGGTCACCGGCGGCGCCACCGGCGTGCCCACCAACCGGCGGGAAGGCGGCAGCTCGACCACTTCGTCGTCCTCGACGGTGGCGTCCGCCTCCGGGCCGGGCTCCTCGGGCAGCGGTGGCTCCTCGGCGACGGGCTCGGGCGCCGACTCCGGCTCGGGCGCCGACACCGACTCCGACTCGGGCTCCGGCTCCGGCCGCGGCCCGGCGGCCGGCTCGGGCTCGGCCTCGACGGTGGGCGGCGGCAGGGGGTCGACGTCGGCCCGGCGAGCCGCTTCGTCGGCCGCGTGGCGGGCCTCGCTCTCGGCCCGCACCAGCTCCTCGGTGACCTCGTCGAGGGTGGTGCGCACAACCCGGTAGGCCTCGAGCAGGCGTTCGCGGCCCGCTCGCAGCTGCTCCACCTGGGCGTGTGCCACCCGCCGTCGCCGGGCCAGGTCGTCGAGGATGCGCGCCCGCGACGCCTCGGCCTCTTCCACCATGAGCCGGGCCTTGGCCTCCACCTCGCCCAGGAGCCGCTCCGCCTCCTGGCGCGCCCGTCCCAGCGCCGCCGTCGCCTCGGCCTCGGCCGTGGCCCGGATCTCGGCCGCCGCTGCCTCGGCCCCCTCCGTCTCCTTGGCCAGCACCAGCTCGGCGTCCGCCCGCAGGCGGCTGGCGTCCTCGTAGGCCTCGCGCAAGAGCTGGGCGATGTTCTCCTCGGCCTTGGCCCGGATGTCGTGGGCTGCGTCCTGCGCGCTCTTCAGGATGCGGGCCGTCTCCTCCCCCAGAGCCGTGGTGAGGGTGTCGACGTCGAGCTGCGGGTGCGCCACGCGCTCCTCGGCGGCGGCCAGCCGCTCGGCCAGGTCGGCGGCCCGCTCCTCGGCCTCGCGCAGCTGCGCGGCCACCCGACCGAGGAAGGTGCGCACCTCGCCCGGGTCGAAGCCGCGGAACGACGTGGCGAACGTGCGCTGCGTCACATCGTCGGGGGACAACGAGGACGTCACAGGTCGCGAGCCTACGACCGCCGGCCGCGAGGGACGAGGACTACGGCGAGAGAAGCCCGTCGAGCGTGTCGATCACTGGGTCGAGGATCGGCTGTGTCACCGGCTCCCCGGGCCCGAGGTCGGGCGGCTCGACCACCCGGGGCGGCTGCGTGGTGGGCGTGGTGGTCGGCGGCTGCGTCGTCGACGTGGTGGTCGGCGATCCCCCGCCGGAGCCGCCGCCCGCCCCGGAGCCGGTCGACCCCGTGCCCGTCGATCCCGTGCCGCTGCCCGAGCCCGTTCCGGTCGACGTGGGCACCGCGGGCCCCTGCGGCCCCAGCGCCACGGCCGTGCTCGACGAAAACCGCAACGGGGCCCGGCCGATGGCGGCGTCGAGGCGGTCGAGCACCGGCTCGGGCGCGCTCGACACGCCTTGGTCCAGTGCCACCAGCCCCCACGCGGCGCCCTCGTCGCGGAACCCGAACACGCTGCGCCAGCGCTCGGCAAACGACGCCTTGCGACTGCTGACGGCCAGGGTGGCCCCGACCAGCGTCTCCCCCGCAGGCCGTCCCGGCGTGAGCAGGGCGCCGTCGAAGGCACCCTCGCGCTCCAGCTCGGGGAGCAGCACGCGGTAGAAGCCGGGGGTGCGGCCCTCGTCGCCGACCACGTTCGGCCCGAATGCCCGGCTGCGCGCCTCCAGCTCCCGGCCGAAGGCCATGGCCGCCCCGAGGAACCGGCGGTCCCACTCGTCGTCGGCGTCGTAGGCCACCGGCGCCGCCGCCGTGGGGAGCACGCCGATGGCGGGGACGGCGGCCTGCCGCAGGGCGGCCACCGTGAACTCGCGTCCGCCCGACTCGAGCACGACGCTGCCTTGGTACACGGCGGTCGACACCGCCAGCGACCGCTCCACGCGGGCCACGCCGCGGACCAGCACCTCGGACCCGGCGGCCTGGAGCCGCACCCGGCTCGGCACCGAACGCACCAGCACCTCGCCGCTGCTGAGCGTGGGCGAGGAGGCCAGGCGGAAGTCGGACTCGCGCAGCTCGTAGACCGGCCCGTCGGCCGTCACGATCTGCGCCGTGCCCCGCACGACCTTGACCCGGTCGCCGAAGTGGATGCGTCGGGCTTCCGTGACCGGCTTCAGCGCCTTGCCCCGCTCGCCGAGCAGGACCTCGCCCGAGAACGTCAGGCGCGCCTCGCCGGGCTGCAGCCTGTCTCGACTGCAACCGGCGCCCAGCACCAGGACCGCGCACACGACGGCCAGAGCGAGAACACGCTTCATCGCTCCTTCTCTATCGGCACGGCGGGGAGGAACATAGAGAAACGCGAACCTTTTCCGAGTTCGGACAAAACGGACACCGAGCCGCCGTGGGCCTCCGCCACCCGCTGCACGAGCGAGAGCCCCAGGCCCAAGCCGCCGAAGCGCCTCGTATCAGAGGTATCACCCTGCACGAAGTCCGCGAACGCCAGCTGCTGCTCCTCGGGGGACATGCCCTTGCCTCGGTCGATCACGGACAGCTCCACGCCCCGCTCGGAGAGCGAGGCCGTGACCATGATCTTGCCGCCGTCGGGGGAGAACTTGACGGCGTTGTCGATCAGCTCGTCGAGCGACAGTGTGAGCCAGCGCTTGTCGGCGGTGATCTTGGGGACTCCCCGGCTCACCCGGCGAGCGACGGTGTGGTCGCCGTCGAGCCGGCCCGCCCATCGCTGCACGACTTCGTCGACGAGGCTGCGGACGTCGATGACCTCGGGGCGCAGCATCACCCGGCCCGCGCCCGCGGAGGCGAAGAACTCGAGCATCTGCACGATGCGGAACAGCGCCTTCGACTGCTTGAGGATCTCCTCGTGCCACTGGCGGGCACGGTCGAGGGGCACCTTCTTGCGGGTGAGCAGGTCGGCGTAGCCCATGATGCCGGTCAACGGCGTGCGCAGCTCGTGGCCGATGCGGGAGAGGAACTCCGTCTTCATCCGCTCGACGTCGCGCTCGGGGCGCAGGTCGCGGAGCACGAACACGGCGCCCGCGAGCTCGCCTGCCGGACCTCGCAGCGGCCCGCCCAGCACCGACACGGGGATGCGGACGGCGTGGGCGTCCTCCACCCAGGCCTCTGTGCTCCACCGGCTCGGGGTCGGCCTGCGCAGGCGGCCGCCGAGGTCGCTGCCGTCGTCGGCCGAGAGCCGGATCACCTCGTCGGCCGGCTCGCCCCGCACTGCGCCCGCGTGCACGCCCAGCAGCTCTTCGGCGGCCTGGTTGAAGTCGGTGACGTGGCCCTCGTCGTCGACGGCGACAAGGGCCTCGCCCATGCCCGCCACGACGGCTTCGAGACGGTTGCGCAGGCGTGTCTCCGCCTCCGTCTTCTCCTGGATCGACCCGGCCATGGAGTCGAACGTGGCGGCCAGGACCCCCACCTCGTCGTCGCCGGCGTAGCCGGTGCGCACGTCGAAGTCGCCCCGCTGGATGCCTTCGGCGGCCCGGGTGAGGCGGCGGACGCCCGAGCCGATGCGCTCGCCCACCAGGCTGGCGATCAGCAGGGCGAGCAGCGTGCCGCCCAGGGCGATGACGAAAAGGGTGCGGAACAGCGAGTCGCGCGAGGCGCCCACGACGGTGGTGGGCGTGGACGCCACCAGCGCCAGGATCGGTCGCTCGTCGGCACTGCGCACCGGGCGCACGGCCACGAAGCGGTCGGGCGTCGTCGTCGACTGGCCCCGGCCGGTGTCGATCACCGAACGGGCCAGCCGCAGGATCTCGCCGTGCGAGGGCTGTCGCCCGTACGTCGACAGGACCCGTGTGCGGTCGGCCACGGCGAGGGACAGTGAGTCGTCGTCGCTCGAGCGCACGTTCAGGTAGTCGTCGTCGAGGCGGGCGGCGGCCACGGCCACGCCCAGCACGATGCGGTCGCCGTCGGGCTCCTGCACGCGGGTGGGCGACGCGGCCAACGACCACGCCAGCCCGCCGAGCACGTCGACGGAGCCGCGCGGCTGCACCGTGCGCATGGCCTCCTGTACGACGTCCGAGCCCGCCACCGCCAGCGCCGTGGCCGGCTCCAGGCCCACCACGCCCAGCACCTCGCCACTGGGCGCCACGAAGGTGAGCGGCGTGCCGCCGAAGAACGTGCTCGACAGTGTGCCCAGCTCGGTGTTGACGTTGCCCTCGGCCGGCCCGGCCAGCGCCAACAGTGTCTGCGGCCGCTCCTTCGCCAGGTTGGCGGCCACGATCTGCGCCTCGGCCAAGCGGTTGGTCGCCTCCCGCTGGGCGAAGGTGGCCTCGGAGCGGGCCCGGGCGTCGAGGCGCGTCAGCTCCTGGTCCTCGACGGTGTTGGAGAGCACGGCCGACAGGGCGACGGACAGCACCAGCACCACGAGCAGCAGCGCACCGGCGCCGCTGGCCGCCACCCGGGCGGCGATCGAACGGCGGCTGGCGGAGAGGACAGCGGCACCCAGGCCCGCCGCGCCTGCGATCAGCAGCGCCAGGGGCGGGTTGCCCGACAACGCCACGTCGGCGCCCATGGAGGCGACCACGCCCACCAGGCCCGCCCAGAAGAGGACGCGGGCCGTCGGGCCGCCCGCCCAGTGCAGGGAGCCGAGCGCCAGCGTCGCCACCCCGGCCGTGCGCAGGGCCAGCACCAACGCGTCGTCGCTGTCTTCGATGAGGCGGGAGCCGTGCACGAACGCGGAGGTGCCCAGCGACGCGAACCCGAGGCCCAGCAGCGCCCGGGCGCCGGAGGAGCGGGCCAGGAGCTCGCCTCGCAGCAGGACGAGAGCCACCCCGGCGGCGGCCGTGAGGAACGTGACGAACTCGGCCGCGAACTGGACCTGCGAGGCCGAGGCGCTCACCGCGTCGGTCCCTTCGCCGTCTCCCGCAGGCCCTCGACGTCGCCCCCGATGGACCCGAGGGCGGCGATGGCCTCGTCGAGCGTGCCCGCTTGCAGCACCGTCACGCCTCTACCCGCGTGGCGGCGGGCGATCTCGTACTCGCCGGGCGGCACCAGGAAGTAGCGCACGCGCTCGGCCCGCACCGCCGCCGTCTTCTGGATGACACCGCCCACGTCGCCCACTCGGCCGTCGATCTCGATGGTGCCGGTCACGGCGACGCGCTGGCCGCCGGTGAGCTCGCCCGCCGACAGCTTGTCGATCACGCCGAGGGCGAAGGCGAGGCCCGCGGACGGTCCCCCGATCCCCGCCGACTCGATGGCGACGTCGAAGGGCAGGTCGAAGGTTCGGTCCTTCGTCCGCATGGTGACGCCGAGGATGGGGCCGCCCTCCCGCTCCGCCAGCACGATCTGCTCCACCCGGGTGCGCCCCTCGGGGTCGGCCACCTCCAGGCGCACGGCGTCGCCCGGCTTGTGGGCCCGGATGGCGTCGACCGCCTGCTGCACGAGCTGGGTGGGCGTGCCGTCGACCGACAGGATGGTGTCGCCCGGCTCGATGCGGCCGGCGGCGGGCAGGTCGTCGGCCACGCTGACCACCAGCGCGCCCTTGCCGTGCTCGGCGACGGTGTAGCCCAGGTACCGCAGCCCCACGACGAGGGCGGTCTCCTTGGAGTCGTCCATCAGCTGGAGGTTCTGGCGCCGGTACTGGCGGCGGGGCGTGTCACCGAGGATCTGCTCTTCGTGGACCACGTCGATGTTCTTGTCGATCCAGCCCCGCAGAGCGCCGAGCGCCTTCACCCGTTGGAGCGAGACGGTGGCGAGGAACACGCGGCCGCGAGGCGGGTAGGCCCTGCCTTCCGGCGCCTCGATGAGGTCGTCGACGGTACGGGCGTCGCCCGGCGCGAGCGCGTAGTACGGCAGCGTGACGTTCAGCAGCGCGCCGACGGCCAGGACGAACAGCAGTGCCGGCAGCGCCCACCACAGGCGGTTGAACGGGCGGTGCGGGGGTGTGGGCGCCTCGGGCGATGGTGCACCCGTGGCGGGGTCGGGCACTACCATCGGGTCGATCGTGTCCACGTCCTGCCTCTTTGCTGCGTTCGTCGGACAGCCTGCCATGGAACACCGCACGGGTGGGTGCCGATGAGCATGCCCGACGAAGACGCGGGCACGCGTCCGGGCGGCGACTTCACCTCCAAGCCGGTCCTGGAGTGGACGGCCGAGGAGTGGCAGGCGTGGATCGAGACCACGCAGGTGCCGCGCCGGTTGCGCCCCGAGGAGCAGCGGGCGTCCGTCGCCGACGGCGAGCCCGAGCGGGAACGATCCGCTGCCGCGCCCGACCGCCCTGCCGCCGAAGTGGAGCGCCCGCCGGCACAGCGCGGGCCAGAGGCTGCGGTGGAACACCGGCCCGAGGCACCCGCCGCCAGGCCGGTTGCCCCAGCTCCCACGCCGCCCCCCGCGCCCGAGCGGCCTGCGCCGCCCGCGTCGGACCGACGGACACCGGAACGATCGACACCGGAACGGCCGATCCCTCCGCCTGCACCCGAGCGGCCGACGGCCGAGCGGCCTGCGCCGCCCGCGGCCGAGCGGCCGGAGCCGCCTGCTCCCGAGCGCGTGCCGCCGCCGGTCCACGCGGCAGCCGCTCCCCCGCCGCCTGCGCCTCCGACGGCACGGGCCCCGTCGGCTCCGCGCCCGGCTGCCACCGAGTACCCGCCGCAGCCCGCGCCGCCGGTGCAGCCGCCTATGCCGCCCGTCGACCCGGCGCCGCCGCCCACCCAGCCGCCCGTCCCCATCGACCCGCCGCCCCCGCCGGTGGAGCCGCCGATGCCGCCCGTGGGTGCCGTCCCGCCCGTCACCGCGCCGGCACCGCCGATGCCGCCGCCCGTGCCGGTCCGCTCGGCGCCCCCAGCACCGGTCCGCCCTTCACGACCGCCCAGTCCACGCCCGCCCCGGCAGGTGCGCGAGGAGCGCAGCCGCCGCGCCCGGTCGGGCATGGCGCTGCTGCTCGTCTCCGTGGTGGTCGGCGTGGTGACCGCCATCCTCATCGCCGTGGCAGTGGCTCTGGCCGCGCTCGCGCTGAAGCGCGCCGTCGGCTGACGGCGCGCTCGACAGCCAGGCTCGGTTGGATCAGGTGCGGTTGAACCGGTTGAAGCGACCCGCCTGCCCGTTGCCGGCAGGCACGGGATCGACGACGACCGGATCGTCTGCGAGCACGCCGGAGCGCTCGACCTCGTCCACGGGCGGCGCGGGCTCGGACGGCGCCGTGCCTGCCACCTCGACCTTGACGTAGGTCCTGAACTCCAGGGGCACTTCCTCCATGCGGAACACGCGGGAGTCGTTGACGCCCTCCTGGTTCCGCAGGCGCTCCACGAACCGGACGGCGTCGTCGAGCGTGTCGGCCTGGTGGTAGCCAGGCTTCCCCTCCGCGCTGCGGAAGACGACCATGTGCGACATGACTGGCTCTCCTTTCGCGAACCAGCCATCGGCGTCCGCAGGCGGCTACTTGAGCAGGGCCAGCGTGACCACGTAGCGCTGCCGGGCCGACCCGGGCGGGTGGCAGGCGAACAGCGTCGCCGTGGGCGCGGCCGTCGGCAGTGTGATCTCGAGCTGCTTGGGTGTGACGATCCGGCTTCCGGTCACGACGTAGGTGGTCTTCACCCCCGCGATGTCGAAGTGCACCTCGTCGCCCGGCACGAGCTCGTCGATGCGACGGAAGGGGTGGGTGTGGGTGACTCGGTGGCCGGCGAACACCGAGTTGCCGTTCTCGCCGGGGAAGGCGGTGCCGGGCCAGTGGCTCGGGCCCTTGTCGATGTTGCGCAGCGTGATCCCGTGGAAGACCCGGTGGCGCAGGCCGATCTTCGGGATCTCGATGGTGCCGATCTCCTGGATGGGCTCGGCCGCGTAGGCGTCGCGCGGCGGGACGACGGGCCGCGCGGCCGACAGCGTGGTCTCCGTGGCCACCTCCGTCGTGGTGGTGCCGGCGCGCCGGGCGAAGGCCAACGGGTCGTCGTCGGCGGCCCGCACGCGCCCGTCGCCCCGCTGCAGCCAGACGGCGCCCGACGCCGACAGCAGCATCCCCGCCAACAGCACGAGGAGGAGTCGACGGGTGTCGGCGCCCATGCACGCCAGACTGGCACGTGTGAAGCGCCGTCGGGTCGCCCTCGCCGGGCACCAAGGAGACGAAGCCACGGCCCGGGCCGGGCTCGCCGATCCCGACAACGGCGTGCGGGCCACCGCCCTCGGCGCGCTCGACCGCATGGGCTGGCTGGCCGACGACGAGCTCCGCCGTGCGCTGGCCGACCACGCCGCGTCGGTGCGGCGCCGGGCGTGCGAGCTGGCCGCCGCCCGGCCCGAGGTCGACCTGGTGGCGCTGCTCGACGACGCCCCGGAGGTCGCGGAGGCCGCCGCCTGGGCGATCGGCGAGCAGGGCGCGGCCGACGACCGCCGGGTGGACGCCCTGGCCCGCGTGGCAACGGGACAGGCCGACCCGCTGTGCCGCGAGGCGGCGGTGGCCGCCCTCGGCGCCCTCGGCGCGCCACGCGGGCTGCCTGCCGTGCTGGCCGCAACGCACGACAAGCCCGCCGTGCGCCGCCGCGCCGTCCTGGCGTTGGCGCCCTTCGACGGGCCGGAGGTGGAGGCGGCCCTGCGCGCCGCCCTCGACGATCGCGACTGGCAGGTGCGCCAGGCCGCCGAGGACCTGCTCGCCGAGTGATGCTTTCTCCGCAAATCCGGGCCCGGAGGCCCGGATTTGCGGAGAAAAACGATGAATCAGCCGCCTGCGGCGGCCTCGAACTCGAACTCCTTGGCGGCGTTCGAGGTGAAGTTGTACTTGACCTTCTCGATCCCGATGGGCTTCGTCGGGTTGATCTTGAAGATCGTGCTGGTGCGCGGCGGCTCGCGGTCGGCCGGCTTGCCGTACTTGTAGTCGCCGCTCAGGCCGTCGAAGGTGACGGTGCCCAGCTCCTCCAGGGCCTTGACGATCCCGGCCCGGCTCAGGTCGCCCAGCTCCACCGCCTTCTCCAGCACCGCCGTGACCGCCCGGGCCTGGTTGTAGCCGAAGGCGAAGTAGTAGTCGGGCTGCTGCGAGGGCTGGTACTTCTGAAGCCTGTCGAGCATGTCCTTCATGCCGGGCACGCTCGTGTCGCCCCATTCGGTGCCTTCGGCGGCCACGAAGAACGTCCTCGCCAGGTAGTCCTTGAGCGGCGAGGCCGCCAGCGCCCCGATGTACGACGGCGACTGGCCGATCCACTGCGGCGCGAAGCCGCCCTGGGCGGCCGTGCCGAGCGCCTTGCCGGTGTCGGAGGGCGTCGAGACCAGGAACACGACCTGGCACCCGTTGCTCCGGAGCTGCTGGATCTGGGCGGTGAAGTCGGGGGCAGCCTGCTTGAACCGGGCCGTCGTCTTGATCGTGAAGCCGAGCTCCTTGGCTGCGAACTCCACACCCTCCTGGCCCGCTTCGCCGTAGACGTCGTCCTGGATCATGGTGCAGACGACCTTGCCCTTGCCCCCACCCTCGTTCAGGAGCCAGTCGGCGGCGTTGATCATCTGGATCTGGTACGGGCCGCCCACGGGCAGCAGGTTCTTGTCGCGCACCCACTCGGCATCGAGCGAGGCGGGCGCGGCCACGAGGTTGTCGGTCCGCAGCTGCGGGAGGACCGCATTGGTGACGGGCGTGCCCAGCAGCTGGGCGATCATCACCACGTCGCCTTTGATCTTGTTGTAGGCCTGCACGCCGTTCTGCGGGATGTACTGGCTGTCCTCGATCTTCAGGACGACCTTGTACTTGCCGGCGATGCCGCCCCGCTCCTGGTTGAGGTAGTCGAACCAGGTCTTGTTGCCGTTGGTGAGGGGATTGCCGATCGCGGCCACGGCACCGGTGAGGGGCGTGATGACGCCGAGGTTGATCTCGCCTTTGACCGGGTCGAACCCGGGTGCCGCCGTCAGCTCCTTGTCGTCGCCGCCTTCCTGTCCGGCGTCGTCGCCGTCGTCGTCGTCGCCGCACGCGGCGGCGAGCATCCCGAACAGCGTCAGGACCGCCACCAGACGCAAGAGGCTCCGTCGCTTCATGTGGTTCTCCTTTGGTTGGTCAGTACGAGAACGGCCAGGCCCGGAAGTAGGCCTTCAGACGCAGCCACACGGCGGCCAACCCGCGTGGCTCGAGCACGAGGAAGAGCACGATGAGCGCCCCGAAGATCACCTGGTTCAGCTGGAACACGGTGAGCCCGCCCCCGCCCGACTCGTCCACGAACGGGATCGAGCCGCTGTACTTGCTCACCAGCTGGGGCACGGCTCCCACAAAGATCGCTCCCAGCACCGACCCGAACAGCGTGCCCACGCCGCCCACGATGATCATGGCGATGAACTGGATGGAGAGGAACAGCCCGAAGCTGTCGGGCTGCACGAACTGCTGGTAAGCGCCGAACAGGGCGCCGCCCACCGCCGCCATTGCACTCGAGAGCACGAAGGCCCCCACCTTGTACCGGGCCAGGCTGACGCCGATCACCTCGGCGGCCACGTCGCGGTCGCGCACGGCCTGCATGGCCCGACCCGGCCGGGTGCGCACGATGTTCTTGGCCACGAGGAGCACGAGGATCACGACCGCCCACGTCAGCCAGAAGAAGCTCTGGTTGCGGGTGTAGGTGGTGCCGAACAGGTCGAGCGCGTTGAAGTCGAGCGGCCCCAGCTCCAGCGGTGCGGCGACGGCCGTGCCACCGGGCCCACCGGTCACCGAATCCCAGTTCTCGAAGAAGTGCTGGCCCAGGAACACGAGGCCGAGCGAGATCACGGCCAGGTAGTTGCCCCGCAGGCGCAGGGCGAACGGCCCGACGAGGCCGCCGATGACGCCGCCGACCACCGCCGCCACCCCCAGCCACACGAGCAGCGGCTGGTCCTTCTGCATCCCCAGGTACACCGCCGTGTACGACCCGCAGGCGATGAAGAAGGCGTGCCCGAGGGAGACCTGCCCGGTGTAGCCGGTGAGCAGGTTGAGGCCGATGGCCCCGATGGCGGCGATGCCCGCGTAGTTGAGGACCGACAGCCAGAAGTCGTCGTCGACGACGACAGGGAAGAGCAGCCACGCCGCCAGGAGCAGGACCAGGCCCGCGCGCGACTGGCGCGACCGGAACAGCCGCAGGTCCTCCGCGTAGTCGCGCGTCATGCGCAGGTTGCGCATCACACCCTTCGCACCTCGCGCGTGCCGAACAGGCCGTAGGGCCGGATCATCAGGATGACGATCATCACCAGGTACGGCATGACGTTGCTGAACCCGCTGCCCAGCCATTCGGCGTACTCCGGCTGGTACCCGGCGGTGAGGGTCTGGGTGAGGCCGATGACGATGCCGCCCACCACGGCGCCCGCGGGCGAGTCGAGGCCGCCGAGGATGATGGCGGGGAAGGCCACCAGCGCCACGAACTCGATGTCGGGCCGCACGCCCGACGCGCCCGCCGACAGCATCACGCCCGCCAGCGTGGCGACCGCGCCCGCAATGGCCCACGAGAGGGCGAAGATGCGCCTGGCGCTGATGCCCTGGGCGATGGCGGCCTCCTGGTCGAAGGCGGTGGCCCGCATGGCGACGCCCAGGTTCGTGTAGCGGAAGAACAGGAAGAAGGCCAGGAGCACGACGCCCGCCAGCGCGATCGTCCAGATGTCCTTGACGGCCAACGCCACCTCGCCCGCGTCGATCGTCTCGATGCCCCACGGGTCGCCGAGGTTGAGGCGGTCGAACCCCCACGTGGCGGTCACGACCTGCTGGATGATGAACAGCAGGCCGATCGTCACCATGATCACGGCGAACACGGGCTGCCCGACCAGCCACCGCAGCACGAAGCGCTCCACCAGCGCTCCCACCCCCGCGCACGTCAGCATCGCCAGCGGGATCGAGAGGAAGAACGGCACGTCCCACGTCTGGTGGTAGTTGTACGTGAGGTAGGCGCCCAGCAGCACGAGGCCGCCCTGGGCGAAGTTGATGACGCCGGTGGCCTTGTAGATCACCACGAAGCCCAGCGCCACCAGCGCGTACAGCGACCCCAGCGCCAGCCCCGCGAAGCAGAGCTGCAGGAAGTCGGTCATGATTCCCCTGCCCTTGCGTTCTGGTGGGGGATCTCCGCGCTGGAGCGCGCAGA
>DATAAM010000188.1:0-4077 GCA_036260075.1 Acidimicrobiales bacterium | reverse complement strand
GCGGAAGTCGATCACCACCGGCCGGTCGTCGATCTCGTTGGCCTTGTCGATGGTGGTCTGCACGTCCTCGGGGTTCTCCACCTTGAAGGCCACGCAGCCCATGGCCTCGGCCCACTTCACGTAGTCGGGCAGGTCGGGCGACAGGTAGACCTCGGAGTAGCGCTCCTCGTAGAACAGCTCCTGCCACTGGCGCACCATGCCGAGGTAGGCGTTGTTGAGGATGGCGATCTTCACGGGGATGCGCTCGGCCGAGGCGGTGACCAGCTCCTGGGCCGTCATCTGGAAGCAGCCGTCGCCGTCCACCGCCCACACCATGCGGTCGGGCCGGCCGACCTTGGCACCGATGGCGGCGGGCACGGCGAAGCCCATGGTGCCCAGGCCGCCCGAGTTCACCCACGTGTAGGGGTGCTCGAACTTCCAGTACTGCGAGGCCCACATCTGGTGCTGGCCCACGCCCGAGGCCACGATGCAGTCGTCGGGCGTGGAGTCGCGCAGCACCTCGAGGACGTACTGCGGCTTCAGCGGGCCTTGGCCGTCCCACTGCTGCTCGTAGGTGAGCGGGTGCGTCTTCTGCCATTCGCGGATCTGGGCCATCCACGCCGAACGGTCGGGCTGCCTGCCCTCGTCGTGCGCCCGGACGGCGGCGATCAGCTCCTCGATGACGAGCCTGCAGTCGCCCACGATCGGCACGTCGGGGCGGCGGACCTTGCCCAGCTCGGCCGGGTCGATGTCGACGTGGATGATCTTGGCGTCGGGGGCGAACGCCGCGACCTTGCCGGTGACCCGGTCGTCGAAGCGAGAGCCCAGCGCGATGAGCAGGTCGGCCTTCTGCATCGAGGTGACCGCCGTGTAGTTGCCGTGCATGCCCGGCATGCCCAGGCACAGCTCGTGGCTGTCGGGGAAGGCGCCCCGGGCCATGAGGGTGGTGACCACCGGGATGCCGGTGAGCTCGGCCAGCTCCCGCAGCGCCTCGGCCGCCCGGGCCTTGAGGATGCCGCCGCCTGCATAGATGACCGGCCGGTGCGACTCGGCGATGAGCCGGGCGGCGTCGCGGATCTGCCGGGGATGGCCTTTGAGCGTGGGCTTGTAGCCGGGCAGCGCGTCGGACACCTCGGCGTCGGTGGGCCAGTACCAGTCCATCGTCTGGTTCGAGATGTCCTTGGGCACGTCGATGAGCACGGGCCCGGGCCGGCCGGTGGTGGCCAGGTGGAACGCCTCCCGCACGATGAGCGGGATGTCCTGTGGGTCGGTGACGAGCCAGTTGTGCTTGGTGACCGACATCGTGATGCCGGTCGTGTCGCACTCCTGGAAGGCATCGGTGCCGACGGCGCTGTAGGGCACCTGCCCGGTGATGCACACCATCGGGATGGAGTCCATGTAGGCGTCGCACAGCGGCGTGACGATGTTGGTGGCAGCCGGGCCGCTCGTCACCATGGCCACGCCGGGGCGCCCGGTGGCGTGGGCGTAGCCCTCGGCCATGTGGCCCGCGCCCTGCTCGTGGCGCACCAGGATGTGGCGGATGGTGGAGTCGATGATGGGGTCGTACACGGGCAGGATGGCGCCCCCCGGGAGGCCGAACATGACCTCCACCGCCTCCATCTCCAGGCTCTTGATCAGGGCTTGCGCCCCCGTCATCTTCATGGTCGGAAACCTCTCGGGAAATGAAACGACCTCCCGGCTGGGAGGTCGTGAGGACGCACGCGCGGCGGGCCGGGCGTGCGTCAGGTGACTACGAGAATGGTGCGCAGAGACATCGGGGGACATCCTCGCATCCTCCGGGCCGTCTTGGCAACCCTCCTTCTGGGTGCCCATGTCGGCTGTCGCCCCGATCGGGGTACCGATGACGCCATGTTGTACGTGGCCGTGGGGGCCAGCGACACCGTGGGCGTGGGCACGGCCGATCCTCAGCGGGAGGCGTGGCCGCGGGGGTTCCTGCGCACGGCCCTGCCCGAAGGAACGCAGTACCGCACGTTCGCCACATCGGGCGCCACCACGGCCACAGCCCTCCAGCGCCAGGTGCCGAAGGCGGTCGAGCTCCAGCCCGACGTGGTGACGGTGTGGCTGAACGTGAACGACCTCGTGCGCTTCGTTCCCGCTCCGACCTACGAGTCGCAGCTGCGCATGGCGGTGCGGCGACTGCGCCGGGGCGGCCGCAGCACCGTGCTCGTGGCCACCACGCCCGCCATCGAACAGCTGCCGGTGGTGGCGTCCTTCGGCATCCCCGCCGATGTCGTGCGCCAGTCGGTCGAGGCCTACAACGCCGCCATCGTGCGGGTGGCGCAGGCCGAGGGCGCCGTCGTCGTCGACCTGCACTCGCATCGCATCGAGGCAGAGCTGGTGGCGGCCGACGGCTTCCACCCCAGCCCGGCGGGCCACGCCGCTGTGGCGGCCGCCTTCACCGCCGCCTACCGCGGCGCGCCCAACACAGAGGCCACGAACGCCTCCGAGGCCTCGTAGGCCTCCCGGGGCAAGCCCGAGTGCCCGCCCGGGTGCACGTGCAGGCGCTTGCCGCGCGTGCCCACGGCGTCGAACAGGGCCAGCACGTCGTCCCGGCGGAACAGCTCGTCGTCCCACTGCTGGAAGTACAGCACCGGGCAGGCGACGCGGGCGGCGTCCTTCACCAGCCGGTCCTCGGGGGCGCCCACCGTGCCCATGAGGCCGAGCACGGCGACCTCGACGCGAGGCTCCGAGGCCACGTAGGGCAGCCCGAAGATCGTGCCCATCGACAGGCCCCAATAGCCCAGCGGGCCGGTGCCGACCTCGGGCAGCTGCTGCACGGCGGCGACCGCCGCGTGCCACTCGGCCACCGTCTCGTCGACGATGCCGGGACGTCGCATGGCCTCGATGAACACGAGCAGGTCGGACAGGCCGCCCCGTTCGCCGTGATCGGGCGCGTCGAGGGCGACGGCGGCGTAGCCGTGGTGGCGGACGAAGCGCCGGGCCAGGGAAAGCACGTAGTCGACCCGCTTGTGCAGGGTGGCTCCGTGTCCGATGGCCACCAGGGGTCGCGTGCCGGTCGCTCCCTCGGGCGTCCACACGATGCCCGGGACCGTACGGCCGTCGACGTCGAGCGTGAACGCCCTCTCGACCACACCCCGGCCGACGACCGGCTCCCCTGTCCACTCCATTGCGCTCGCCTTCGTCGCTTCTGGGAGGCAGATCGTCGGCTGTGGCCGACGATCTGCCTCCCAGAAGCGCGTGGGGTTCAGGGCTCGGTGATCGCCCCGCGTTCGGCGCCGGTGACCAGGCGGGCGTACTTGGCCAGCACGCCCGTGGTGTAGCGGGGCTCGGGCAGCTTCCAGAGGCTGCGGCGGCGGAGCAGCTCGGCCTCGTCGACGAGCAGGTCGATCGAGCGGGCGGTCACGTCGATCACGATGCGGTCACCGTCCTCCACGAACGCGATGGGACCGCCGTCGACCGCCTCGGGTGCCACGTGCCCGATGCAGAAGCCGTGGGTGCCGCCGGAGAAGCGCCCGTCGGTGAGGAGGGCACAGTCGGCCCCCCGGCCCGCTCCCTTCATGGCACCGGTGACGGCCAGCATCTCGCGCATCCCGGGACCGCCCTTCGGCCCCTCGTAGCGGATGACGACGACGGTCCCCGGCTCGACGGTGCCCGCCAGGATGGCGTCCATCGCCGCGTCCTCGCCGTCGAAGACGCGGGCGGTGCCCTCGAAGCGCAGCTGGTCGATGCCCGCCACCTTCACCACTGCGCCCTTGGGCGCCAGGGAGCCGCTGAGGACGGCGATGCCGCCGTCGGCGTGGATCGGCCGGTCGACGGAGTGCACGACCTCGCCGTCGGGCGCGGGCGGGTCGAGCTCGGCCAGGTTCTCGGCCACCGTCCGGCCGGTGACCGTGAGGCAGTCGCCGTGCAGCAGGCCCGCGTCGAGCAGGTGCTTCATCACCATCGGCACCCCGCCCACACGGTCGATGTCGATCATGTGGTACTTGCCGTGCGGCTTGGTGTCGGCGATGTGGGGGACCCGTCGCCCCACGACGTTGAAGTCGTCGATGGTGAGGTCGACGTGCGCTTCGTTGGCGATCGCCAGCAGGTGCAGCACGGCGTTGGTGGAGCCGCCCA
>DATAAM010000187.1:0-6225 GCA_036260075.1 Acidimicrobiales bacterium | reverse complement strand
ACGGCGGCCGTGCAGCCGATGCTGACCGTGACCTCGACGGAGGTGCCGTCCGACACCGCCACGGGATCGTCGGCCACCGACGCCCGCATGCGTTCGGCCACCGCCATGGCGCCGTCGAGCTCGGTCTGCGGGAGCAGCACCAGGAACTCCTCGCCGCCCCAGCGCCCGGCCACGTCGTCGGCCCGCAGGCCCGCCTCGAGCCGGGCGGCGACCGCGGTCAGGACCTCGTCGCCCACGCTGTGCCCGTACGTGTCGTTTATCTGCTTGAAGTGGTCCACGTCGATCAGGAGCACGCCCACCGCCTGCTTCCGGCGCATGGACCCGACCACCATGCCGTGCAGGTGCTCCTCCAGGTGGCGTCGGTTGTGCAGGCCGGTGAGCGTGTCGTGGCGGGCCAGCCGGTCGAGCTCCTCGTTGCGGCGGCGCAGCTCGTCCTGCAGGGCCTTCACCCGCGCCGCCGCCGACACGCGGGCGATCAGCTCGGCGTGGTCGAACGGCTTGCGCAGGTAGTCGTGGGCGCCGTGGCGCAGCGCCTCGACCACGTCCTCGGTGCGCGTGCGCCCGGTGAGGAAGACGACGGGCGTGTCCGCCAGGGCGGGGTCGCTCTTGAGCTGTGTCAGCACCTGGTGCCCGTCGAGCCGGGGCATCTCCACGTCGAGCAGGATCACCTGTGGGCGCCGCGACCGGCACGACTCCAAGGCGGCGGCGCCGTCGTCCGCCTCGCACACGTCGTAGCCGTGGGCCTCGAGCTGCCTGCGGAGGACCGCCCGCACCACGAGCGAGTCCTCGGCCACCAGGACCAGCGGCCTCATCGAACCGCCACCGACGGACGGCCGCTTCCGCTCGGCGTGCACCCGAGGGGCGCCCGGCCTCGCCCTCTCTGTGCTGCGGCTCGCTCGGCGCTCATGCCAGCGACCCGGCCAGCGCGGTGGCGTCGACGAGCAGGAGCAGCGACTCGCCCGAGGCCACGACGCCCACGATCACGGCGTCCTCCTGGCCCGGCGGCGGCGGGCCGACGTCGCCCTCCTCCACCGACACCACGCCGCTGACCTCCTCCACCAGCAGCCCGTAGGGCTGTCCGGCGTCGAGCACGAGCACGTGCTTGCTGCCCGCGCCGAGGGCGTCGAGGACGGGCAGCGCCTCGTCGCCCCGGGGCAGCAGCCCCACCACCCCCGGGCGGGGCGCGGGCAGGGGGACGATGCCCTCGGCCGCCCGCACCTCGCGCGCGTGCTCGACGGGGACGGCGTAGCGGCCGTCGGCGGTGCGGAACCCGACCAGCGTGCGGGCCGTCATCGCCCGGCCCCGAGCTTGGCGTCGAGCAGTCGCACGAGCTCCTCCATCCGGTAGCCCTCCAGGGCCGCCTCCACGGCGGCGGCGTCGGCCCGGTCGACGGCGGCCCGGGCGGCGGCGTAGGCCCGGGTGGCCGCCGCCTCGTGGCCCGCCGCCTCCAGCGCCAGCGCCAGGTGCAGGTGGGGGATGGGGTGGTCGGGCTCGAGATAGGCGGCCTTGCGGAACGCGGCCACCGCCTCCTCGTGGTTGCCCGCGGCCACGGCCGCCTCGCCCTCGGCCAGCAGGCCCACGACGTCGGGGAGCGACTCGCGCGCCTCCCGCTCGGCCGCCACCCGCTCCGCTGCCGTCGGCCGGGCGGGCGTGCGAGCGCGCGAGCGCGTGCGCGGCTCCTTGGGGGCCGCCCGTCGTGCGGGCGGCGGCGGCTGCTCCTCGCCGCCGGACGGGGCAGGCCGGTACACGAAGGCGTCGCCGAAGCGCACCAGCTTGAAGACGTCGGTCACCTGCCACAGCGACTCCGAGTACCCGAGGAACAGGTAGCCGTCGGGCGGCATCCGGGCGGCCAGGCGTTCGAGGAAGGCGACGGCGTCCTCCTGGCGGAAGTAGATGAGCACGTTGCGGCAGAACACGACCTGGCACCGGCCCGAGTCGAACGGCGGCGGGTCGCCCACGAGGTTGTGCCTGCTCACCGCCACCCGGTCGCGCAGGGCCTGGTCGACCGTCCAGGTGTCGCCGTCGCGGTGGAACCACCGGGCCCGGCGGTCGGGTGAGACCCCCGTCATCTCCTTCTGCGAGTACCGCGCCCGTCGCGTGCGCTCCAAGGCGCGGCTCGACACGTCGGTGGCGATCACCCGCCACTCGGCGGCGGACGACTCGGCCAGCACCATGGCGATGCTGTAGGGCTCCTGCCCGTTCGAGCAGCCCGCGCTCCACACCGTTGTCGGAGCGGAGAGCATGGGGACCAGCCGGGCCAGCGCCGCGAACTGGCCGGGGTCGCGGAAGAACGACGTCTCCTGCACGGTGATGCGGTCGAGGAGGTCCTGCAGGGCGGAAGGATCGTGCTCCAGGGACGCCACGTAGGCATGCAGGTCCTGCTCGCGTGCCGCCGCGGCCTCCTGCACGCAGCGCGTGAGACGGCCCTGGGTGGCCGGGTCGAGGCGCATGCCCACGCGGCGACCGAGCACCCGGGCAGCGGCGGCGACATGGCGGTCGGGCGACATCGTCACCCAAGCCTACGGACGGCTCGCAACAGCGCGTCGGGGATGTCGGACAGCGGCAGCACTCGACGGGCGGCGTCGAGGGCCACGGCGGCGCGCGGCATCCCCCAGACGGCGCTGGTGGCCTCGTCCTGGGCGATGGTGAGCGCGCCCGCGTTGCGCAGGGCCAAAAGGCCGCGGGCGCCGTCGTCGCCCATGCCCGTGAGGAGGACCCCGATGGCCCGGGCGCCCGCCTGGGCCGCCACCGACTCGAACAGCACGTCGGCCGAGGGACGGTGCAGCGAGCGGGGCTCGGCGCTCAGCGTGAGGCGGCAGTCGCGTCCCAGCCGGAGGTGGGAGCCGGCCGGGGCGATGTACACGCCGCCCCGTTGCACGATCGTGCCCTGCCCGGCCGGTTGCACGGGGAGGGCGGACGCCCGCGCCATCCAGGCCACGAAGCCGTCGATGAAGTCGGCGTGGAGGTGCTGCACGACGAGCACGGCCGCTTGCAGGCCGCCCAGGCGGGCGAGCAGGTCCGCCACCGCCGGCGGCCCGCCGGTGGACGCCGCCACGGCAACGACGGGCATGGCAGTCGAGGGCCTCTCGTCGGCCGCCTTCCGGTCGCCTCCGCGGCGGGCCCGGGGGTGGCGCAGCACCGTGGCCCCCGCCAGCGCCCGCACCCGGCGACGAAGCTGGTCCTCGTCGACGGCCGTCCATCGGATCGGCTTCGGCAACGCTTCCAACGCTCCCGCCACCAGCGCGTCCAGCGCCTCTTGGGAGGCGTCGCCCGACGCCGACACCACGAGGATCGGCGTGGGGGCGAAGCCCATGATCTGCTCGACCGCGTGCAGCCCGCCGCCCCCGGGGATCTGCAAGTCCATGGTCACGACGTCGGGGCGGTGCTCGCGCACGGCGGCGAGGACGCCGCCGGCGTCGGCCACCTCGCCCACGACCTGGATGTCGTCGTCGGCCTCGAGCGCCCGCACGATGCGGGCCCGGTGGACGCTCGAGTCCTCCACCACCACGACCCGTACCTGGCGGGGCTGTCGGGTCACGGCCGCCCCAGCAGGCGCTCGACCGCGTCGAGGAGGCTCGACTCGTCGAAGGCGCTCTTCACGATGTAGCCGTCGGCCCCGGCTTCGAGGCCTCGGCGGCGGTCCTCGTCGCTCGCGCGCGAGGTGAGGATGACGATGGGGAGGGTGCTGAGCGACGGCTGCCCCCGGATGGCCTCGACCAGCGCGAAGCCGTCCATGCGCGGCATCTCCACGTCGGTGAGCACGAGGTCGCTCGGCTGCTCGGCCAAGCGCGCCAGCGCGTCGACGCCGTCGTCGGCGGTGCGGACCTCGTAGCCCGCCCGCTCGAGGATCGAGCGCTGGAGCTCCCGCACGGTGAGGGCGTCGTCCACGACGAGGATGCTTCCCCGTCGGGCGCCCCCGGCCCGCGCCGCCGGTGCCGCCACCGCCACCGCAGGCACGGCCCGGTGCCGGGTGGCCCGGGCGCGGTCGATGAGCCCGGGGGCGTCGAGGACGAGCAGGATCGACCCGTCGGGCTCGACGCTGGCGCCCGCCAGGACGTCGAGGCGGGGGAGCAGGCGCCCCAGGCCTTTGACCACCACGTCGCGTTGGCCGAGGAGGGCGTCGACACGGAACGCGTGGCGGCGGGTCACGCCGGAGACGACCACGGTGGGGCCGCCCGCGGCGCCCGGGAGCCCGAGCGCGACGGCCATGTCGGACAGGGGCACCGCCTGGTTGCCGAGCCACACGACGGGCCTGCCTTCGGCGTGGACCGCCTCCATCTCGCCTTCCTGGGCCACGAGGACCGAGTGCATGGGCACGGCGAAGCGGTGGTCCGCCACCTCGAGCAGCAGGCACGGCAGCACGGCCAGCGTGATGGGCACGACGACGCGGAACTCGGTGCCTTCGCCCGGAGCGGAGCGGACCTCGATGCGGCCGCGGGCGGCGTCGACCGCCTGCCGCACCACGTCGAGGCCGACGCCGCGGCCGGAGACGTCGGAGATGAAGCCCGCAGTGGACAGCCCGGAGCGGAAGATGAGGTAGAGCGCCTCGTCGTCGTTCAGCGCCGAGGCGTCGGAGCCGCGGCGGGTCGCCTCCTCGCGGACGCGGGCGAGGTCGATGCCGCGGCCGTCGTCGGACACGGCGAGGATGACCTCCGACCCCAGCTGCATGGCGTGCAGGCGCACGACCGCGTGCGGCGGCTTGCCCACGGCCTCGCGCTCGTCGGGTCGTTCGATGCCGTGGTCGACGGCGTTGCGCACGAGGTGGACGAGCGGCTCGGCCAGCTGCTCCAGCATCCCGCGGTCGAGCTCGGTGTCCTCGCCCCGCACCTCCCACCGCACGGTCTTGCCGGTGGAGCGGGCCAGGTCGCGCACGGCCCGTTGCAGGCTGTCGGTGACGGTGGCCACCGGCACCATGCGCGCCCGCATCGTCTTCTCCTGCAGCTCGTTGAGGACGCGGGACAGCTCGCGGAACTCGACCAGCGTGCCGGGGTCTCGGCCCAGGCGGTCGGCGAGCATCCGGCCCACGCGCAGGTGGGCGGCGGCCGACTCGCCGACCAGGCGGACGAGCTCGTCGAGCCTGCCGACCGGCACCCGGATGCTCTCGGTCGGCTGCCGACGTGCTCGCGCCCGCGCCGGGCGGGGCGCGGCGGGCGCAGCAGGCGCGGGCCGCGGTTCGCCCACCGACGAGGCGTCGGGCTCGGCGGGCGCCCCCGGCTCGGGCTCGGGCTCGGGCTCCGCGTGGCCTTCCCGCACGGCCCGCAGGGTGCGTTCGACCTCGGCCATCTGCTCGCTGCGGTCGTCGCCTGCCAACAGGGCGGGGATCAGCGTGCGCACGGCGTCGACGGTGGCGAGCAGCGGGTCGACGAGCTCGGGCGTGGCCAGGCGGCGGCCGTCGCGCAGCTCCTCCAGCAGGTCCTCCATCAGGTGCGCGATGCGGGAGATGCCGGTGAGGCCGACCATGCCCGCGGCGCCCTTCAGCGTGTGGGCGTCGCGGAAGATGGAGGCCACGAGCTCGGGGTTGCTGCCCGCCTCCTCGAGCTGCAACAGCTCGGTGGCGAGCCGGCGCAGCCGCGTCTCGGCCTCCTCGGCGAACAGCCGCCGGAACTCTTCTTCGTGCCCGCTGACGGGCACTAGCTCCAGCCTCCGACGCGGGCAGGGGCGAGCATCGTCTCCGGCTCCACCACCACGACGAGCCTGCCCCCGTGGGCGTAGACGCCCGCGGCGCCCGCCAGCTCGGCGGCCGACGCCTGCTCGGTGAGCTCTGCCGCCTCGGGCACGGCGGTGGCGTTGAGCCCGGCGGGCCCCAAGGCGGTCTCCACCACGGCCACGAACGGGTGCTCGGCGTAGGCGCCCACGCCGAGCAGGGCGGCAGTGTCGAACAGCGGGACGATCTCGCCCCGCAGGTTGAACACGCCGAGCACGGTGGCGGGTGCCGTCGGGAGCCGCACGACGAGCGGCCGGGCCACGACCTCGCGCACGGAGGTGGTGTCGACCGCGTACCACTCGGGGCCGACGGGCAGGAGCAGCGCCTGCACTCAGTCGCCGCCGGTGCTCGCCGCGCCCGCCGCCCGGGCCGCCGTGCGGTCCAGCTCCGCCGCCAGCGTGGCCAGCGACGAGGCCGCCGACGCGATCTGCTGGGCGGTGGTCGAGACCTGGCCGGAGGCCTCGGTGAGCTGCTCCATGGTCTCCACCACCTGCGCGGTGGCGGAGCGCTGCTGCTGGGTG
>DATAAM010000186.1:0-7906 GCA_036260075.1 Acidimicrobiales bacterium | reverse complement strand
CAACGGTTCGTCCTCGCCGCCACCCTGGTGCCCAGCTACGGCATCTACTCGGGCTACGAGCTGTGCGAGAACGAGCCGATGTCGGACGCCAACGAGGAGTACTACCGCTCGGAGAAGTACGAGATCAAAGAGCGCGACTGGAGCTCGCCCCGCTCGCTGGCTCCCTTCATCGAGCAGGTCAACGACGTCCGTCGCCGCCACCCCGCGCTCCAACGGCTGCGCAACATCCGCTTCCACCACGTCACCAACGACAACCTGATCGCCTACTCCAAGCACACGGACGACCGCAGCGACGTGGTGCTCGTCGTCGTGAACCTCGACCCCTGGAACACCCACGACGGCACGCTGGGCCTCGACCTCGGTCTGCTCGGGCTGCCCTGGGACATGCCCTACGAGGCCTTCGACGAGCTGTCCGGCCAGTCGTTCCTCTGGCAGGGAAGCGAGCCGTACGTGCGGCTCGACCCCCACCAGGCCGCCCACATCCTCCACCTGAGGACCCGTTGAGCACCGAGGCCGCCCTCGCCGACCCCCGCTGGTTCCAGCGGGCGGTGTTCTACGAGGTCCTCGTCCGCGGCTTCTTCGACGGCAACGACGACGGCACCGGCGACCTGCGCGGCCTGCGCGAGAAGCTCGACTACCTCCAGTGGCTGGGCATCGACTGCATCTGGCTGCTGCCCTTCTACCAGTCGCCCCTGCGCGACGGCGGCTACGACATCAGCGACTTCTTCACCGTCCTCCCTGAGTACGGCGACCTGGCCGACGTCACGCAACTCGTGGAGGAGGCGCACCGCCGCGACATCCGGGTGATCGCCGACCTCGTGGTCAACCACACCAGCGACGCCCACCCCTGGTTCCAGGAGTCGCGGCAGGACCGCACGAACCCCAAGGCCGACTGGTACGTGTGGAACGACGACGACCACCGCTGGTCCGAGGCTCGCATCATCTTCGTCGACACCGAGAAGTCGAACTGGACCTGGGACCCGGTGCGCGAGCAGTACTACTGGCATCGGTTCTTCAGCCACCAGCCCGACCTCAACTACGACAACCCCGACGTGCAGGGCGCGATGCTCGACGTCCTCCGCTACTGGCTGGACATCGGCCTTGACGGGTTCCGGCTCGACGCCGTGCCGTACCTCTACGAGCGCGACGGCACCAACGGCGAGAACCTGCCCGAGACCCACGAGTACCTGAAGCGGCTGCGCAAGGAGGTCGACGCCCAGTACCCCGGCAAGGTGCTGCTGGCCGAGGCCAACCAGTGGCCCGCCGACGTGGTCGACTACTTCGGCGACGGCGACGAGTGCCACATGTGCTTCCACTTCCCGCTCATGCCCCGCATGTTCATGGCTGTGCGACGGGAGCAGCGCACGCCGATCACCGAGATCCTGGCCCAGACGCCGGAGATCCCCGACGGCTGCCAGTGGGGCATGTTCCTGCGCAACCACGACGAGCTCACGCTCGAGATGGTCACCGACGAAGAGCGCGACTACATGTACGCGGAGTACGCCAAGGACCCGCGCATGAAGGCGAACGTCGGCATCCGCCGCCGGCTGGCGCCGTTGGTCGACAACGACCGTCGGGTGGCCGAGCTGCTGCACGCGCTGCTGTTCTCCATGCCGGGCAGCCCGATCCTCTACTACGGCGACGAGATCGGCATGGGCGACAACATCTACCTGGGCGACCGCGACGGCGTGCGCACGCCGATGCAGTGGACGCCCGACCGCAACGGCGGCTTCAGCCGGGCCGACTTCGCCCGCCTGTACCTCCCGCCGATCGTCGACCCCGTCTACGGCTACCAAGCGGTCAACGTCGAGGCCGAGATGCGCGACCAGAGCTCGATGGTCCACTGGATGCGGCGCATGCTCCAGGTTCGCAAGCAGCACCCGCTGTTCGGCACCGGCAGCTTCGAGGTGATCCCGGCCGACAACCCGTCGGTGCTGGCCTACGTGCGCTGCGAGGGAGACGACATCGTGCTGTGCGTCAACAACCTGTCGCGCTTCGCCCAGCCCGCCGAGCTGCCCTTGCAGCGCTTCGACGGAAAGACGCCCATCGAGCTCCTGGGGCGGGTGCCGTTCCCGCGCATCGGCGAGCTGCCGTACTTCGTGACGTTGGGCCCGTACGCGTTCTACTGGTTCCAACTGGTCGACCAGCCGTGAGGTCCGTCGAACACCTCCTGCCGTCGTTCCTCGGCCGCCAGCGCTGGTTCGCGGGCTCGGAGCCCGACAAGGTCGTCGTGCTCGACGAGGAGGACGTCGTCGACGGCCTGCACTGGGCGCTCGTCGACGCCGACGGCTGCCGCTACCAGGTGGTGGTGGGCTTCCGTCCCGCGCACCACCCGCCCGAGTTCCTGCACGGCCACGAGGACGCCGTCCTGGGCAACGTCGACGACATGCTCGCCTTCGACGCCACCCTCGATCCTGACTACGCCAAGGCCCTGCTCGGCCGCCTGCTGCCCGACGAGCACGTTCACCACGTTCGACCCATGGGCGTGGAGCAGTCGAACACCTCGCTCGTCTTCGACGACCGGTTGGTGCTGAAGCTGTTCCGCCGGCTGCCCGGCGGCCCCAACCCCGACGTGGCCGTGCCCGCCGCGCTGGCCGCCGCGGGCTTCACCCACATCGCCGAGCCGCTCGCCACGTGGACGTACGAGGACGACCACCTGGCGGTGGTGCAGCCGTTCCTCGCCGGTGGTGCCGAGGGCTGGGCGCTGGCCTTGGCCAGCCTGCGCGACCTCTACGCCGCCGACTGCGACCCGGCCGACGCCGGAGGCGACTTCGCCGCCGAGGCCTGCCGCCTGGGGGAGATCACCGCCCGCATGCACGTGGCCATGGCGGCGGCCTTCGGCACGTCGCCGCCCGACCGCGACGCCTGGCTCGCCACCATGGGGCGTCAGCTCGAACGGGTGCCCGACGTCGACGCCGCCCCGCTGCTCGGCCGGCTGGGCGACGACCTCGGCTGTGCCCTGCGCGTCCACGGCGACTACCACTTGGGCCAGGTGCTGCGCACCGATGCAGGTTGGTTCGTGCTCGACTTCGAGGGCGAGCCCGCTCGCCCCCTGGAGGAGCGCACGGCCCCGTCGTCACCGTGGAAGGACGTGGCCGGGATGCTGCGGTCGTTCCACTACGCCGCCCACGTGGCGCTGGCGGAGCGCGACGAGCTGGAGCAGGCCGAGGTGGGGCGGCTGGCCGGCGCCTGGGAGGCCCGCAACCGCACTGCCTTCGTGGAGGGGTACCTCGCAGTGCCCGACGTCGAGCCGTTGGTGCCCGCGTCGGAGGAGGCCCGCTCTGCCCTGCTGGCCGCGTTCGAGCTCGACAAGGCGGTGTACGAGGTGCTGTACGAGCGCGCCCACCGGCCCGAGTGGGAGCGCATCCCGCGCGCCGCCATCGCCCGGTTGCTCGCTGGGTAGGAGACGCCCATGCCCCGTGCTGCCCGCAAGACCGCCCCCGAGCCATCGGTCGCCTTCGACGACCGCAACGCCGACCCCCACAGCATCCTCGGCCTGCACGACGGCATGGTGCGGGCATGGCGGCCGGGCGCCACCGCGATGCGGGTGCTGCTCGACGGCGGCGAGGCCGTGGAGATGCGGGCGGTGGGCGACGAGGGCCTGTTCGAAGCGGCCGTGCCCGCCGGCACCGAGGCCTACCGCCTGGAGGCGAGCTACGGCGGCCGGGAGCCCTACGTGTACGACGACCCCTACCGCTTCTGGCCCACGATCGGCGAGCTCGACCTGTACCTGTTGGGCGAAGGGCGTCACCGCGACCTGTGGCGGGTCCTGGGCGCCCACCTGCGCGAGCACCAGGGTGTGCGGGGCGTGTCGTTCGCGGTGTGGGCACCCAACGCCCGGGCCGTGCGCGTGGTGGGCGACTTCAACCTCTGGGACGGCCGCCTGCATCCCATGCGGTCACTCGGTGCCTCGGGCGTGTGGGAGCTGTTCGTCCCCGGCGTCGAGCCGGGCAGCCGCTACAAGTACGAGCTGATCACCGAGCAGGGCGACGTGGTGCTGAAGGCCGATCCGCTGGCCTTCGCCGCCGAGCACCCGCCGGGCACTGCCAGCGTGGTGTGCGAGTCGACGTACGAGTGGCGCGACGAGGAGTGGCTGGCCCGCCGCGACTCGCACCCCGACCGCCTGCACGAGCCGGTGTCCGTGTACGAGGTGCACTTGGGCTCGTGGCGCACGGTGCCGGAGGAGGGCAACCGCTCGCTCACGTACCGGGAGCTGGCCGAGCAACTGCCCGCGTACGTCGCCGACCTCGGCTTCACGCACGTGGAGCTCATGCCGCCCGCCGAGCACCCCTTCGGCGGGTCGTGGGGCTACCAGGTGTCGTCGTACTTCGCTCCCACGTCGCGCTTCGGGTCGCCCGACGACTTCCGAGCGTTGGTCGACGCCTTCCACGAGCGGGGCATCGGGGTGCTGGTCGACTGGGTGCCTGCCCACTTCCCCAAGGACGACTGGGCGCTCGCCCGCTTCGACGGCACCGCCCTGTACGAGCACGCCGACCCGCGCCAAGGCGAGCACCCCGACTGGGGCACGCTCGTGTTCAACTTCGGCCGCAACGAGGTGCGCAACTTCCTCATCGCCAACGCCCTGTACTGGATCGAGGAGTTCCACATCGACGGGCTGCGGGTCGACGCGGTGGCGTCGATGCTGTACCTCGACTACTCCCGCAAGGAAGGCGAGTGGGTGCCCAACGTGTTCGGCGGGCGGGAGAACCTCGACGCCGTGGCCTTCCTCAAGGAGACCAACGAGGAGGTGTACGGCCGCCACCCCGGCGTGATGACGGTGGCCGAGGAGTCGACGGCGTGGCCCGCGGTGTCGAGGCCGGTGTACCTGGGCGGGCTCGGCTTCGGGTTCAAGTGGAACATGGGCTGGATGCACGACACCCTCTCGTACTTCGAGAAGGACCCCGTGTACCGGCGGTTCCACCACAACGACCTCACCTTCGGCCTGCTGTACGCGTTCACCGAGAACTTCGTGCTGCCGCTGTCGCACGACGAGGTGGTGCACGGCAAGGGCTCGCTGATCGAGAAGATGCCGGGCGACGCGTGGCAGAAGCGCGCCAACCTGCGCTCGCTGTACGGCTGGATGTGGGCGCACCCGGGCAAGCAGCTTCTCTTCATGGGTGGCGAGATCGGGCAGTGGCGGGAGTGGTCGCACGACCGATCGCTCGACTGGCACCTGCTCGACGACCCGGCCCACCGCGGCATCAGCGACCTGATGCGCTGCCTCAACACGGTGTACCGGGCCGAGCCCGCGCTGTGGGAGCGCGACGCCACCGCCGACGGGTTCCGATGGATCGACGCGGGCGACGTGGAGAACAACGTGCTGTCGTTCCTGCGCTACTCCGCCGACGGCGAGCGGGCGCTGGCGTGCGTGGCCAACCTCTCGCCGGTGCCGCGCCACGGGTACCGCATCGGCCTGCCCCGCCCGGGCGACTGGCGGGAGGTGCTCAACACCGACGCCGTCGAGTTCGGCGGCAGCGGCGTGGGCAACGGGGGCGGGGTGTGGGCAGCCGACAACCCGTGGCACGGCCTGCCCTTCTCGGCCGAGATGACGCTGCCCCCCCTCGCCGTCCTCTGGCTGGCCCCCGCCCCCTGACCGGCCCAGAACGCCAGGGCGGGGGCGGTACCGTCGTGGCGGTGACGCCGACGCTGGTCGTCCACGGGCACTTCTACCAACCGCCGCGGGAGAACCCGTGGACGGAGGAGGTGGCGCGGGAGGCGTCGGCGGCGCCGTTCCACGACTGGAACGCCCGCATCACCGCCGAGTGCTACCGCCCCAACACGGCCGCCCGCATCGTCGACGACGCGGGCCGGGTGGTGGCGATCGTCGACAACTTCGCCCGCATGTCGTTCGACGTCGGCCCCACGCTGCTGTCGTGGCTCGAGCGGCACGCGTCCGAGACCTACGCCCGCATCGTGGCGGCCGACACAGCGGGCCGCGGCGGCATGGCGCAGGCGTTCGGCCATCTCATCCTCCCGCTGGCGGGCGAGCGCGACGTCCGCACCCAGGTCCGCTGGGGGCTGGCCGACTTCGAGCACCGCTTCGGCCGGCGGGCCGAGGGCATGTGGCTGCCCGAGGCCGCCGTGAACGACGAGGTGCTGCGCGTGCTCGTGGAGGAGGGCGTGCGCTTCACCGTTCTGGCGCCCGGGCAGGCCGCCGAGCCGATCGACACCACGAAGGTCTACCGCTGGCGGGGCGGCGACCTGGCGATCGTCTTCTACGACGGCGAGCTGTCGCACGACGTCGCCTTCGCGCTCGGGCACATGCAGGCGGACGCCGTGCTCGACCGCGTGCACGACGGGCTCGTCACGATCGCCACCGACGGGGAGACGTTCGGTCACCACCATCGTTGGGGCGAGCGGTTCCTGGCCTACCTGCTCTCGGTGGCGGCGCCCCGGCGCGAGGTCCCGGTCGACAACCTCGTGCGATTCGTGGCGGCCAACCCGCCGAGCGAGGAGGTGGACGTCCGCGAGAGCTCGTGGTCGTGCGTGCACGGCGTGGGCCGGTGGCGGGACGACTGCGGCTGCTCGACCGGCGGCGAGCCGGGCTGGAACCAGCGGTGGCGCACGCCGCTGCGCGAGGCGCTCGACCTCCTGCGCGAACGCGCCGTCGAGGTGTTCGAGCGGCGAGGCCCGACCGTCCTGCGCGACCCCTGGGCGGCCCGCGACGACTACGTGCGGGTGCTGATCGGCGCCACCACCCGCGACGACTTCGCCGCCGCCCACGTGATCGGCGACCCGGTCGAGGCGTTCACGCTCCTCGAAGCGCAGCGCCACGCCATGGCCATGTACACGTCGTGCGGCTGGTTCTTCAACGACCTGGCCGGCCTCGAGACCGTGCAGGTGCTCCGGTACGCGGCGCGCCTGATCGACCTGCTGGTGGAGCTGGGCGAGCCGTCGCCCGAAGTGCCCTTCCTCGAGGTGCTGGCCAAGGCGGAGAGCAATCGTCCCGAGGAGGGCGACGGCCGGGACGTGTGGCTCCGCCACGTGATGCCCGTGCGGGTGGACGAGGGCCGGGTGGTCGCCCACATGGCGCTGATGGAGCTGCTGGAGCGGCGGTCGCCCTCGGGCCGCACGGGCGCCTACGAGGTGGAGGTCGTCGATCACGACCACGCCGAGCGCGGCACGCTTGCGCTCTGCACCGGCTACGTGCGCCTCACGCACGTGCGCACGGGACGGCGCAGCGAGCACGTGTACGGAGCGCTCCACCTGGGCGGCCTCGACGTGCTGGGCGCCACCCGCCAGGCCGACCCCCGCATCGACGCCGACGCGCCCGCCCTGCTGCGGCAGGCGTTCGACCACGGCGCTCCGGTGACGACGCTGTTGCGGATGCTGGGGGCCGCCTTCGGACCGCACGAGTTCGGGCTCGAGGCGGCCTTGCCCGACGCCGCCGACCAGATCCTCGAGACGGCGGCGCGGGAGCTGGCCGACCGCTTCGCGGGCGCCTACGAGCGGCTGTTCACAGACCACCGCGGCCGCTTGGCCGCCTTGGCCGCGGCGGGCTACGAGCTGCCCGCCGAGCTGCGGGCGCCTGCCGAGCTGTCCCTGGCCCGCCGCTTCGAGCACGAGGTGGCGGCCCAGGCCGGCTCCACCGACCCGGCCGCCTACGCGGGTGCCGTGGCGATCGCCCGCCAGGCCAAGGCGGAGGGCTACCGCATCGACACCCCCGAGGCGCGACAGCACCTGGAGCGCATCGTCACCGAGGCGGTGGAGCGCGGCGACACCGAGGTGGCCCGCGCCCTCATCGACCTGGCCCGCGACCTCGACCTCCACCCCGACCTCGACCGGGCCCAGGGGCTGGCCTACGAGCGCCTGCAACGAGGCGAGGCCGACGAGTCGTGGCGGGCCCTCGCCACCGCCCTCAACCTCGTTCTGGTGGGGGATCAGCGCGCCACAGCGCGCTGATCCC
>DATAAM010000185.1:0-3893 GCA_036260075.1 Acidimicrobiales bacterium | reverse complement strand
CCTCGCCACCTGCTGGCCGGCTGGCTGCTCTCCCGCCTGCACCTGCCCCGGGCCGAGCTGCACCTGGAGGAGGCCCCGTTCGCCAGCATCGAGCTGGTGGCCGAGCACCGGGGCGGCCGCGGGCGCTTCGCCGTCTCCCGGCGGAGCGAGGAGCGCATGGGGTAGACGGCGTTGGCCGCCCCCACCCGCTCCAGCAGCGCCTCCCGGCCCAGCCGCTCGTTGGAGTCCTCCGAGTCGGCGGGCACGCAGCGCTCGTCGCTCCAGTAGACGTCGACCAGCCACCAGTCGATCTGCGAGGCACCCTCGGTCGCCAGCCGCTCGTAGCAGGCCCGGGCCGTCTCGCCCCCCGACAACGCCAGGGAGAAGCCCTCGCCCGGCCGGTTGTGGAACGACTCGATGACGCGCTCGGCGAACTCGCCCGGCACGTCGTCGACGACGCACAGCTCCCCGTTCACGGCGGGAAGCCTAGGAGCGCGTGCAGCGCCTGCTCGTACACCTTGTCGCGGCCCAGGTGCGTCAGGGCCTCGCCCACCGACCAGGGCAGCGAGTCGTCGGGCAGCGACAGCACGTCTTCGTGGGCGGGGCCGCCCTTCACCCGCGCCGCCGCCCGCACCACCCGCTCGCCCGCCCGGCGCGTCACCTCGAACACGGCCTCGTCGCCCGCGGCGAGGCGGAGCTGCACGTGGCGGTCGTCCGCCCACGACACCGCTGCGGGCGACAGCCCCAGCCGGGAGACCAGCCACCCGGCCAGCAGCCGCCGTGGGCCGGGCTTGCCCGCCACCGACACCGACGAGATGCGCTCGACATAGGGCCGGTAGACGGCCCCCTCGAACAGCCCGGCCAGCAGTTGCCGCCACGGCCGCAGGCGCACCCACGAGAGGTCGACGACCCGGTGGTGCCGCACGAGCTGCTCGATCAGCGCGAAAGCCGAATCCTGCGGCGCCTCCTTGCTGTCGACCAGCACCACGTCGGCCGTCCGCAGCAGCGGATCGTCCCACTCCGGCAGCCGGCCCGCGAACCACAGCGCCGTGGGCAGGTCGGGCAGCACCAGCGGCTCGATGAGCGAGTCGAGGTGGGCGGTGGCGGGCCCCGACACCCGCAGCTGCACCTCCTCCCACCACACGTCCTCGTGGCCCTCGAGCACCACGTCGGCGTCGATGCGGGGCGGGCCGTCGAGGCAGCGCAGGGTGACGGTGCGCCCGGGGTGGCGCCCGCCCAGCAACCGGTCGGCCTCGCACGCCCGCCGGGCCTCCTCTTCCGACGTGGCGATCACCACCAGCGACACCACGCTCGTGCGCGTCGCCGTGCGCTGCTGTCCCCGGCGCAGGCGCTCCAGCGCCTCCAGCACGTCGCCGATGCCGACGCCCTCGCCCTGCCAGGCGCACAGCTCTACGGCGTCCGCCATCGCCGCCCGTCCTGCAGGAGCAACCGGTCGGCCTCGCGCGGCCCCCACGTGCCCGCGGCGTAGCGGGCCAGCGGCAGTTGCGGGTCCTCCCACGCCTCCAGCAGCGGGGCCACCACCCGCCACGCCTGCTCCACCTCGTCGGTGCGGATGAACAGCGTGGGGTCGCCCACCATCGCGTCCAGCAGCAAGCGCTCGTAGGCCTCCGGCGTCTCCTCGAGGAAGGCGGCGCCGTAGGAGAAGTCCATCGACACCGTGCGCACGCGGAACGTCTGGCCCGGCACCTTGGCCCCGAAGCGAAGGGTGATGCCCTCGTCGGGCTGGATGCGCAGCACCAGCGCGTTGGGCCCCAGCCCCCGCGACTCTCGCGCCCCGAACGGCAGGTGCGGGACGTCGTGGAACTCCATGGCCACCTCGGTCACCCGCTTGGGCAGCCGCTTGCCCGTGCGCACGTAGAACGGCACGCCCGCCCAGCGCCAGTTGTCGACGCGCAGGCGCATGGCCACGTAGGTCTCCACGCGGCTGGCGGGGTCGACGCCCTCCTCGCTGCGGTAGCCGAGCACCTCCTCGCCGTTCACCCAGCCGGGGTCGTACTGCCCCCGCACCACCTCGCTCGGCACCTCGTCGGTCGACAGCACGTCGACGGCCCGGAGCGCCTTCACCTTCTCGTCGCGGATGCCCTTGGCGTCGACGGTGGCGGGCGGCTCCATCACCGTGAGCGCCAGCACCTGGAGCACGTGGTTCTGCACGATGTCGCGCAGCGCGCCCGCCGACTCGTAGAAGCCGCCGCGGTGCCCGACCCCGAGCGACTCCGCCACCGTGATCTGCACGTGGTCGACGTAGCGCCGGTTCCAGATCGGCTCGAAGATGGCGTTGGCGAACCGCAGAGCCAACACGTTCTGCACCGTCTCCTTCCCGAGGTAGTGGTCGATGCGGTAGATCTGCGACTCCTCGAACGCGTCGTGCATGGCGACGTCGAGCGTCTGGGCGGACGCCAGGTCGCGGCCGTAGGGCTTCTCCACCACGATCCGCACGAACGCGCCGTCGGCCTGAGGGCGGCTCAACCCGTGGGCCGACAGCGCTCCCGCCACCTCGGCGAAGACCTGGGGCACGGTGGCCAGGTAGTACACGCGGTTGCCCGCGGTGCCGCGCTCGCGGTCGACCTCCTCCAGCACCTGGCGGAGCCGCTCGAACGTCTCGCCCTCGGTGTAGTCGCCCGCCACGTAGCGGAACCCGGACACGAGGTTCTCCCACGCCGCCGACGGCTTCTCGACCGCTTCGAGCATGCGACGCCGGAAGTCGTCGTCGGACAACTCGGTGCGGGCCACGCCGACCACTGCGAACGCGGGCGGCAGCCGGCGGTCGTCGGCCAGCGCGGCCAGCGCCGGCATGAGCTTGCGCGCCGTCAGGTCGCCCGACGCGCCGAACACCACCAGCACGCACGGGGGTGCCCGACGCTCGTCGTCGGTGGGATCGAGGAGCGGGTTCTCCGTCACTCCTCCATGTCGGCCTGTCGGGCGACCTCGCCCGCCTCGGATTCGCGGAGCAGGTGGTGGCCGCCGAACTGGTTGCGCAAGGCGGCCACGATGCGCGCCGCCATGCGCTCGTCGTCGCGCGACGCGAAGCGGGCGAACAACGAGGCCGTGATCACCGGCGTGGCCACGGCGCGGCGGATGGACTCCTCGACCGTCCAGCGCCCTTCGCCGGAGTCCTCCACCCAGCCCTTGATGTTGCGGAACTCCTCGGGCCTGCTCAGGGCCAGCTCGGCCAGCTCCAGCAGCCAGGAGCGCACCACCGACCCGTGGTTCCACAGCGCGGCGATCCGGTGCAGGTCGAGCCCGAACTCGTCGGCCGCCTCCAGCAGAGCGAAGCCCTCGGCGTAGGCCTGGAGCATGCCGTACTCGATCCCGTTGTGGACCATCTTCACGAAGTGGCCCGCGCCCGGAGGGCCGACGTGCGCGTAGCCGTGTTCCGGCGCCAGCGCCCGGAACACCGGCTCCAGCCGGCGCACGTGCTCCTCGTGGCCGCCGACCATGAGGCAGTAGCCGATCTTCAGGCCCCACACGCCTCCCGACACGCCCGCGTCGACGAAGCCGATGCCGAGCTCGCCCAGCTCGTCGGCCCGCAGGCTCGACTCGCGGTAGTTGGAGTTGCCCCCGTCGACCACGGTGTCACCCCGTTCGAGCAGCCCCCCCAGCTCGGTGACGGTGGCCCGGGTGGGCTCGCCCGAGGGCACCATGACCCACACCGCCCGGGGCGGCTCCAGGGCGGCGACCAGCTCGGCCAGGCTGCCCGCTCCCTTGGCGCCGTCGGCCTCCGCCGCGCTCACCGCCTCGGGGTTGCGGTCGTAGACCACGACCTCGTGGCCGCGCTCGACCAGGCGCTTGGTCATGTTGCCGCCCATGCGGCCGAGGCCCACCATGCCCAGCTTCACGGCAGTGCCCCCCCTCGCCGTTCTGGGATGGAAATGGCGCGCTGCAGCGCGCCATTT
>DATAAM010000184.1:0-3225 GCA_036260075.1 Acidimicrobiales bacterium | reverse complement strand
GACGGTGTCGCCGAGGATGTCGCGCAGGTTGTTGACCACGAGCAGGGCAGTGGCCAGCAGGCCCACCGGCACCGAGGCCACCAGCGCCACGCCCGGGACCCGTTCGACGTGCACGAAGGCGGTGCCGCACACGGCCACGATCCCGAAGAACACGAAGACGAACGCCTCGCCCCACCCGGCGTAGCCGTAGGGCCGGGGGCCGCCGGTGTAGAACCAGCCCGCGGCGATGGACGCCGCCCCCACGAGCAGCAGGCGCAGGTCGACCTCGATCGCCAGCAACAGGCCGACGGCCGCGGCCACGCCGAAGGCCAGGAAGGCGGCCCGCTTCACCGCCCCTGCGGGCTTGAGCCCGCTCGCCACCAGCCGCACGGGGCCGACCCGCACGGCGTGGTCGTCGGCGCCCCGCACGCCGTCGCTGTAGTCGTTGGCGTAGTTGGTGCCGACCTGGACGGCCACCGCCACGACCAAGGCGCCCGCCCCCCGCAGCCACTCGACCTCGCCTCGGGCCGACGCGGCTGCCGTGCCCACAAGCACCGGTACCACGGCCGCGGGCAGGGTGCGCGGGCGGGCGCCGTCGAACCAGGCCCGGGCGCTCAAGGCCGCTTGGGGAACTTGGCGAAGTCGGGCCGTCGCTTCTCGACGTACGCGTTGCGGCCCTCCTGGGCCTCCTCGGTCATGTAGAAGAGCAGCGTGGCGTCGCCCGCCAGCTGCTGGATGCCGGCCAGGCCGTCGTCCGCCGCGTTCATCGACGCCTTCAGCATGCGGAGCGCCAGCGGCGAGAGGGCGAGCATCTCGCGGCACCACTGCACCGTCTCCACCTCGAGCTCCTCCAGCGGCACCACCGTGTTGACGAGGCCCATGTCGAGCGCCTGCTGCGCGTCGTACTGACGGCACAGGAACCAGATCTCCCGCGCCTTCTTCTGGCCCACGTGGCGGGCCAGCAGCCCGGAGCCGTAGCCGCCGTCGAAGGAGCCGACCTTCGGGCCGGTCTGGCCGAAGCGGGCGTTGTCGGCGGCGATCGTGAGGTCGCACACCACGTGGAGCACGTGGCCGCCGCCGATGGCGTAGCCCGCCACCATGGCCACCACCGGCTTGGGGCAGCGGCGGATCTGCACTTGCAGGTCGAGCACGTTGAGGCGGCCGATCCCCCGTTGGGCCACCTCGTCGTCGCCCAGGTAGCCGTCGTCGCCCCGGATGCGCTGGTCGCCTCCCGAGCAGAAGGCCAGCGGCCCCTCGCCCGTGAGCACGATCACGCCGACCTCGGGGTCGTCCTGCGCCCGACGGAAGGCGTCGGAGAGCTCGAACAGCGTTGTGGGACGGAAGGCGTTGCGCACCTCGGGCCGGTCGATGGTGATCTTGGCGATGCCCTCGGCCAGCTCGTAGCGGATGTCGCGGTACCGGGCGCCCGCCGCCTGCCAGTCGGCGCCCGGACGAATGGCGCGTTCACTCTGACCCTGCGAGTTGTCGCTCATAACGTCGACTACCCTACCTCCGGTGCCCCGCCTGGTCGCACTCGCCGCCGAGCCGGGCGAACGGTTCGTCGCCGCGCTGTCGGCCGCCTGGGACGCGGGCGACGTCGTGCTCCCCGTCGACTCCCGCCTGCCGGTCCCGCCGTCGTTCGAGCCGCCCCTCGAGGACGGCGACGCGCTGGTGGTGGCGACCAGCGGCACCACCGGCGAGCCCAAGGGGGCGGTGCTCACCCACGACGCGGTGCGGGCGGCGGCGGAGGCGACCTCGGGCCGGCTGGCAGTCGACCCCGCCGTCGACACCTGGCTGTCCTGCCTGCCCTTGGCCCACGTCGGCGGGCTGGGGGTGGTCACCCGGGCGCTGCTGACGGGCACGCCGCTGGTGTTCGAGGGACCGGCCACGCTGACGGCGCTCGTGCGCACGCAGCTTCGCCGGACGGACGTGTCCGGGTTCCGGGCCGTGCTGCTGGGCGGCGGCCCGCCGCCCCCCGACGTGCCGCCCAACGTCGTCGTGACCTACGGGATGACCGAGACCGGCGGGGGCGTGGTGTACGACGGCGTGCCGCTCGACGGCGTAGCCGTGCGGGCCGACGAGGACGGGCAGCTCTGGGTGCGGGGGCCGATGCTCCTGCGGTGCTACGACGACGGCACCGACCCCAAGGTCGACGGGTGGTTTCCCACCGGCGACCTCGGCGCGGTGGACGACGACGGGCGGGTGGTGGTGCACGGGCGGGCCGCCGAGGTGATCGTGACCGGCGGCGAGAAGGTGTGGCCGTCGGTGGTGGAGGACGTGCTGCGCACGCATCCCTCGGTGGCCGACGTGGTGGTCGCGGGCCGATCCGACGACGAGTGGGGCGAGCGGGTGGTGGCCTACGTGGTGCCTGCGGGCGAGCCGCCCTCGCTCGACGAGCTGCGCGGCCACGTCAAGGAGCGGCTGCCCGCGTGGTGCGCGCCGCGTGACCTCGTGCTCGTCGACTCGATCCCCCGCACCGCGCTGGGCAAGGTGCGGCGGCTATGAGTAGACGAGGACGGGCGTGCCGATCGGCATGAGGTTGGCCGACCACACGAAGTCGATCGCCGCGTTGGACAGCCGGGCGCAGCCGTGCGACGCGGGGTGGGGCGGGATGCTGGGCGAGCCGTGGATGGCGTAGCCGCCTGTGAAGTAGCGCGGCCGCCACAGCTCGCCGAGCTCGGACACCCGCATGCCGTTGATGGCGCTGTGAATGCGGAAGCGGCCCTCGGGCGTCACCGCCACCGCCCGTAAGCCGCCCGAGGAGTACGGCTTGTTGTTGCCCGTCGAGGTGTGGAACGTCCAGATGGGCTGGCCGTCGCGCACGACCACGATGAGCTGGCGCGTCTTGTCGATCTCCACCACGTAGCCGCTGCGGCTGCGCACCGGCGGTCGCACGCCCTGCTCCAGCGCGGCCCGCTCGGCGGCGCCGATCACGCCCGCCCGGGGCAGCCCCGCCGCCTTCTCCAGCGCGTACGCCGCCTGCCGGGTCAGCAGGTCGAAGCGGCCGGTGATGTGCACGAAGTAGCCCAGCTCCAGCAGCCGTCGCTGCACCGCCTCCACCGACGCGCCCAGCGAGCCGGGCGCCAGCACGTCGTCCGCGCTCAACAGCCAGTAGCCGCCCGCGGGCGACGGCACCATGGCCACGACCGCCTTGCCCGGCGGCACCCGCCCCGCGCCCGCGCCCGCGAACACGGCGTCGCCGAACGAGTACACGCCGCCGTCGGCCGAGGCGATCCAGTAGCCGTT
>DATAAM010000183.1:0-29671 GCA_036260075.1 Acidimicrobiales bacterium | reverse complement strand
GCCAGCTCGGCAGCCAGCCGCTCGGTGGTCAGCTCCCCGTCGGGGACGAGCACGGCGCCCCCTGCCTGCACGAGCGCGCCCGCGTTGGCCGTCTGGTGGTCGCCGGGCGCGCCGGGCAGCGGCACGAGCACGGCAGGCAGTTCGACGACGGCCAGCTCGGCCACGGTGGTGCCTCCGGCCCGGCAGACGGCGACGTCGGCAGCGGCGAGCAGCAGCGGCATCCGCTCCTCGTACTCGACGGGCCGGTACGACACGGTGGTGGTGGCCCGCAGTTGCGGGTCGTCCCAGTCGCGCCGGCCGACCACGTGGTACAGCACCACGTCGTCCCGCATCGACCACGCCGCGGCCAGGCCCGCCACGGCCCGATTGATCGTGCGGGCGCCGAGCGAGCCGCCGAAGGCGGCCACCACCACTCGGTCCTCGGGCAGGCCCAGCTGCTGTCGCGCCGCAGCGCGGGCGGCAGGGGTGCGCTGCACGGCGGCCACCTCGGGGCGCACGGGGTTGCCCGTCACCTCGGCGCGGGGCAGTGCGGTGCCGGGGAACGAGACGGCCGCGGCGCGGGCGAAGCGGCCCGCCAGCCGGTTGGCCAGCCCGGGCACCGCGTTCTGGTCGTGGAGGACGAGGGGCACGCGCAACAGCACGGCAGCGACCGCGCACGGCACCGCCGCGTAGCCCCCCATCGCGAGCACCACCGCGGGCTTCCGACGAGCGACCAGGATCACGCCGCGCACCACGGCGACCAGGAGCCCCAGCACGGCGCCCACGTTGTCGAGGGTGAGCGAACGGGCGATGCCACGGCCGGGGAGCAGCGTGATCGAGAACCCCGCCTCGGGCACGAGGCGCGCTTCCACGCCCCGCCGCGAGCCGACGAAGTGCACGGTGTCGGCCGCGTGCCCGCGCTCCACCAAGGCGCGCGCCACGGCCACGGCGGGCAGCACGTGGCCCGCGGTCCCGCCGCCGGCGACGATCGCCCACGTGCGGCCGGGCGCCATCAGGGCTTGGGGCGGGCGGGGCGGGAGGGCCGGGCCTGGCGCGACACGTTGAGCAGGATGCCCACGGCGCCGAGGGCGATCACCAGCGACGAGCCGCCGAACGACACGAACGGCAGCGGCACGCCCGTGACCGGCAGCAGGCCGGTGACGGCGCCCATGTTGAGGAGCGCCTGGCCGGCGATCCAGGCGGTCACGCCCGCGGCCACGAGTGTGCCGAAGCGATCGGGCGCCCGCACCGCAGCGCGCACGCCGAGGACGGCGAAGCCGGCGAACAGGGCCACGACGAGGAGGCTGCCGAGCAGCCCCATCTCCTCGCCGATGATCGTGAAGATGAAGTCGGTGTGCGCGTTGGGCAGGAACCCCCACTTCGCCCGGCTGGCGCCCAGGCCCACGCCGGTGATGCCGCCGGAGGACAGCCCCACCATCGACTGCGCGATCTGGTAGCCCGTGTTGCTCGCGTCGGCCCACGGATCGAGGAAGGCCAGCATGCGGGCCCGGCGATAGGGCTCGGCCATGCCCACCACGAACGCCCCGGCCGCCGACAGCGCCAGCAGCGTGCCCATGAACCGCATCGGCGCGCCTGCCACCCACAGCAGGGACACCACCACGCAACCGAGGATGAGCGTCGTGCCCATGTCGGGCTGGCGCATGACGAGGAGGGCCACGACGCCTGCGGCGAGCAGCACGGGGCGGAGGGCGTCGTGCACGCGGTCGGCGCGCCGGGCGAGCACGTCGGCGGCGAAAAGGAGGATGGCCAGCTTGGCCAGCTCGGACGGCTGCATGCGCCAGGAGCCGATGCCCAGCCACCGGCTCGACCCGCCCACCGAGATGCCCACGCCCGGCACGAGGACGAGGACGAGCAAGGCAACGCACAGCGCCAGCAGCGGGACGGCGGGCTTGCGCCACACCCGGTAGTCGATGCGGGCGGCGAAGACGAGTGCGGCGGCGCCCACGCCCAGCCACAGGAGCTGCCGCTTGAAGAACAGCCACGCCGAGCCGTAGTTGCGCAGCGCTTCCACCGACGACGACGACAGCACCATCACCAGCCCGACCACGCACAGCACGGTCACCACGGCCAGCAGCAGCACCGACCCCCCCGTCGTCCGCCCCTTCTTCCGGTTCTGGGGGAGGAATCCCGTCAAATACGCCGGGAACCCTCCCCCAGAACGGCGAGGTGGTCGCGGCGGGGGGCGGCGGGTGGAGGGGTGCCGGTGACGCGCGGCGGCGCGAGCGGTGGCCAGCTCGTGCTTCGCCGCGTGGTTGAACTTGTGCGTCACGGACCGACCTGCTCCGTGACGGCGCGGCGGAAGTCGTCGCCCCGCTCGGCGTAGTTGCGGTACCAGTCGAACGAGGCACAGCCGGGCGACAGCAGGACGGCGTCGCCGGGGCGGGCCGCCTCACGTGCGAGCCGCACCGCCTCGTCCATCGACGCCGCCACCTGCGTAGGCGCCGCGCCCTCGAAGGCGGCGACGACCTCGCCGGCGGCGTCGCCGATCGCCACCACGGCGCGCAGCCGCGGCGCCTCGCGGCGCAGCACGGACAGGTCGAGGCCCTTGTTGCGGCCGCCTGCGATCAGCACGACCGACGGGAACCCCTGGAGCGCGGCCAGGACCGATGCGGGCGTGGTGGCCTTGGAGTCGTCGTAGAACCGCACCCCACCAGCGTCGCCCACCGGCTGCACGCGGTGGGGGAGCCCTCGGAACGACAGCAGCACGGCGCGGCAGTCGTCGACCGACGCGCCCGCCTCCGTGGCCGCCGCGCAGGCGGCCAGCGCGTTGGCCACGTCGTGGGGCAACGACCGGGGCAGCTCCTCCAGTCGGGCCACCTCGCCGGGCGGGCCCACCAGCGCGCCGTCGTCCACCCGCCAGTCGCCGTCGCTGCCGAACGTGAGCGTGCGAGCGGGTGCCCGCGCCAACGCCGCCCGCACCACGGCGTCGTCGGCGTTGCCCACGGCCACGTCGTCGTCGCGCTGGTTGGCCCAGACGCGGGCCTTGGCCGCCGCGTAGTGCTCCATGGTCGGGTGCCAGTCGAGGTGGTCCTCGGCCACGTTGAGCCACACGGCGACGCGGGGGCGGAAGCCGTCGGTGTGCTGCAGCTGGAACGACGAGACCTCGGCCACCACGACAGGCACGTCCTGTGTCACCGCCTCGACCAACGGGAGACCGATGTTGCCCGCGGCCACCGTGTGCAGCATCTCGGCCACCATCGTCGTGACCGTCGTCTTGCCGTTGGTGCCGGTGACGGCGACGAGGGGCATGGACGCCCGCTGCCACGCCAGCTCGATCTCGCTCACCACCGGCACGCCCGCGGCCTCGGCGGCGGCGAACACCGGGTGCGAGACCGGCACGCCCGGGCTCGGCACGACCATGGAGACGCCCTCGAGCCGCACCTCGTCGACGAGCTCCACGCCGAGCTCGGCCGCCGCCTCCTCCTTGGCGGCGTCGAGGTGGTCGTCCAGCACCACGGCCTCGCCGCCCAGCAGGCGGCACACGGCCCGGCCCGTGACCCCCAGGCCCACCACCAGCACGCGCTCGCCCATCAGTCGAGCACCCCGAGCGAGATCCAGTCGGCGTAGAAGATGCCGAGCGACAGCGCCGTGCACAGCCCGGCCAGGATCCAGAACCGCACGATCACGGTCGTCTCCGGCCAGCTCAGCAGCTCGAAGTGGTGGTGGATGGGCGCCATCCGGAACACCCGGCGGTGGAAGACGCGGAAGCTCACCACCTGCACCATGACCGACAACGTCTCGAGCACGTAGAGCCCGCCCACGACCGGCAGCAGAAGGTCGACCTTCATGACGAGCGCGAGCGCGGCCATGCCTCCGCCGATGGCAAGCGATCCGGTGTCGCCCATGAAGATGCGGGCGGGCGCCGCGTTCCACCACAGGAACCCGGCGCAGGCCCCGCTCAGGCCCACGGCCAGGAGCGCCAGGTCGAGGGCCTGCGGCACCTCGTACACGTCGACGTGGCGGAACTGCCAGAAGCCCATGATGGCGAAGGCCGAGAACGAGAAGACGGCCGACCCCGAGGCCAGCCCGTCGAGGCCGTCGGTGAGGTTCACCGCGTTGGAGAACCCGATGATCGCCAGCACGGCCCACACCGACCACAGCACGCCGAGGTCGGGGGTGCCCGGGGCCGACGAGCGGGTGAACGACAGGTCGTTGTCGACGTTGGCCCACCGCTCGGCCAGCAGGGCGAACGTGCCCGCCACCAGCAGCTGGCCTGCGATCTTCGCCCGCTTGTTGAGCCCGAGGCTGCGCTGCCGGCGCACCTTGATCCAGTCGTCGGCCAAGCCCACCAGTCCCGCGCCCACCACCACCAGAGCGACGAGGATCCCGGCCCGGGTGTAGATGGCGCCCGCCCGGAGGTGGCCCACCACGTAGCCCGTGACCGCGCCCGCCACGATCATGAGCCCGCCCATGGTGGGCGTGCCCGCCTTGGTGACGTGGCCCTCGGGCCCGTCCTCGCGGATCTGCTGGCCGATGCCGCGCGCCTGCAGCCAGCGGATGAGCAGCGGCGTGCCCACCAGCGCCACCAGCAGGGCCACGCCCCCGGAGAGGAGGAGCGCGATCATGCGAGGGCTTCGAGCTCCTCACGGGCGACGACCCGGTCGTCGAACGGCAGCGTGGTGGTGCCGAACGTCTGGCCCGTCTCGTGGCCCTTGCCTGCGATGACGACCACGTCGCCCGCGCCGGCCTCCCGCACCGCCAGGCGGATGGCGGCCCGGCGGTCGGGCTCCACCATGACGCTCCGGCCGTGCGGCACGCCGGCCAGCACGGCGGCGCGGATGTCGGCGGCGTCCTCGCTGCGGGGGTTGTCGTCGGTGAGGATCGCCAGGTCGCCGCCCTCGACGGCCACTCGTCCCATCAACGGCCGCTTGGCCCGGTCGCGGTCGCCGCCGCACCCGAAGACGACCACCACGCGGCCCGCTGCTTCCTCCCGCGCCGCCGCCAGCACCTGCGCCAGCGCGTCGGGCGTGTGCGCGTAGTCGACGACCACGGCGAACGGCTGCCCGGCGTCGACCCGCTCGAAGCGGCCCGGCACCGACTCGACCGCCTCCAGCCCGGCGACCACGACGTGGCGGGGGACGCCGAGCACTTCGGCCACGGCCGCCGCGCACGCAGCGTTCTCGCGGTTGAACGACCCGCCCAACCGCAACCGCACGTCCTTCACGTCGTCGCCGCGGAACGGGCGCATCTCGATGGGCGCCTCGGCCAGCAGCCGTCGTCCCCACGGGTCGTCGGCGTTGGCCACGCCGACCGAGGCGAACGCCGGTGTGAACAGCGACGCCTTCGCCGCGAAGTACGACTCCATGTCGCCGTGGTAGTCGAGGTGGTCCTGGCTCAGATTGGTGAAGCCGACGACGGCGAAGCGGGTGGCCTCAACGCGGTGCTGCACCAGCGCGTGCGACGACACCTCCATCGCCACGGCCTCGGTGCCCGCCGCCAGCAGGTCGGCCAGCCGGGCCTGGAGCTCGGTGGACTCCGGCGTGGTCCGCGCCCCGCTCAGCGTGCCGATCAACCCGGTCGACCACCCGTGGGCCTCGAAGATCGACCGCAGCAACCACGTCACCGTCGTCTTGCCGTTGGTGCCGGTGACCCCCGCCACCCGCAGCACCGAGGAGGGGTGGCCGTGGAAGGCGGCGGCCAGGTGGGCCATCGACCGGCGCGTGCTGTCGACGCGCACCTGCGCCACCTCCAACGGCAGCAGTCGCTCGCACAGCAGCGCCACCGCCCCGGCGTCGACGGCCGCGGGCGCGTGGTCGTGGCCGTCGGCGGCGGAGCCGGGCAGGCAGCAGAACAGCGCTCCGGGCGTGACCTGTCGAGAGTCGTGCGTCACTGCCCGCACCTCGACGCCGACATCGCCACGCCGCTCGAGCACGTCCACGCCGCCCAGGAGCGAAGCGAGTTGCACGGGGGTCGTCCTAGGGCGAGGGGGTGCTGGGGGTCGGGGCGATGCTAGTGGGCGGCACCGACGACGGGCTTCCCGCTTCGCCCACCTCCTTGGTGGCGGCTGCCGAGGCGGCGGGCACCGCCGCAGGGGGCGCCGCCGGGGCGGGCGGGGGGATGCGGTACTGCCGGAGCGAGTAGCGCATGACGTCGGCGAACACCGGCGCCGCCACCACGCCGCCGAAGATCGGGAAGGGCTCGTCGAGGATCACGATGGCGCTGAGCGCAGGCCGCTCCGACGGCACGAAGCCCGCGAAGCTCGACACGTACGCGCCTTCCTCGTAGCCGCGGGCGTTCTCCAATGGCTTGCGGGCGGTGCCCGTCTTGCCCGCGACGGTGTAGCCGTCGATGCCCGCCCGGGTGCCGGTGCCCACCCGCACCACCTCGTTGAGCATCGCCGTCATCTGCCGGGCGGTGCGGGACGAGATCACTCGGCGACGCTCCGACGGCTCGGTGTCCTTGCGGCTGCCGTCGCTGTCGATCACGGCCTTCACCAGCTTGGGCGCCACGTACACGCCGTCGTTGGCGACGGTGTTGTACGCGGCCAGCATCTGCACGGCGGTGACGGCCACGCCCTGGCCGATCGGCATGGTGCCCATCGAGGTGCCCGAGTACTTCTTGGGGTCGAGCAGGAGGCCCGCCGACTCGCCGGGGAAGCCCAGCCCGGTCTTCTTCCCGAACCCGAAGGCCCGCATGTAGTGGTCGAGGCGTGTCTTGCCCAGGCGCTGGCCGATCATGATCGAGCCCACGTTCGAGGAGTTGGCCACGATATCGGTGATCGACCACTCCATGGGCGGGTGCGGGTCGTGCTCTAAGAACGTGTGGTCGGCGACGCGGATGGTGCCGTGCACCAGCAGCCTCTCATTGGGCTTGACGACCTTGTCCTCCAGCGCGCCCGCCACGGTGATCATCTTGTTGACCGAGCCGGGCTCGTACACGTTGGTGAGCGCCATGTTGTTGGCGGCAGGCCCGACGGTGCCGTCCTCGGCGCGCGTGAGGTTGGCCATGGCCAGCACCTCGCCCGTCTGCGCCTCCATCACGATCGCCATGCCGCCCTTGGCGCTGTGCTGCACGATCGAGCCCGCCAAGGCCCGTTCGAGCTCGTACTGCACGGCGCGGTCGATGGTGAGCACGAGGTCGTCGCCCTGCACCGAGGCCTGGAAGCTGCGGACGCCGCCGGGGATGTCGCGCCCCTGCGGGTCGCGCTCGACCACCACCTGTCCGGGCAGGCCCCGCAGCTGCTTCTCGTACTGCGACTCGAGGCCGGAGAGGCCGTTGTTGTCGAGGCCGACCTTGCCGATCAGCGGGGCGGCGAGGGCGCCCGCGGGCAGGAAGCGCTCGGGCTCGTCGAGCAGCGAGATCCCCGGCAACCCCAGGTTGCGCACGCGCTGGGCGGTCTCGTCGTCGACCTTGCGAGCGAGGTACACGAACGCCTTGTCCTGCGTCAGCTTCGACTGCAGCTCGAGCTGGTCCACCTGCAACAGCGGCGCCAGGGCCTCGGCGGCGCGGAGCGGGTCGCTGACCAGCCGCGGGTCTGCCCACACCGTCGACTGGCGGACGGACAGCGCAAGCTCGCGGCCTTCGCGGTCGAACACCGTCCCGCGCTCGGCAGGCAGCTGCACGTTGCGGACGCGCTGCGACTCCCCGACGGCCACGTAGCGATCGGGGGCCACGAGCTGGAGCTGGGTGACGCGCGCCGCCACCGTCGCGAACGCCAGCACGATCACGACGAGGAGGCCGATGAGCCGGCGCTGCGGCCGGCGCCGCACGACGGCGGCGGACGGCCGACGCGGCGGAGGGTTGGGGGGCCGAGCCGCACGCTGCCTCGGAGGCGTGCGGGTGGTGGTCGTCACGGCCTCGACGCCAGGTGCCGCTTCACCGTGGTCCAGTCGTCTCCCGCGGCCAGGCTGTCGTCGGCGGGCGGGGCGGCGGAGCCGTCGACCGCACCCACCGGGGAGAGGTACTTCACCCCCGGCGGCGCCACCATCCCCAGGCGCTCCTGGGCGGCGGCCACCACCCGTTCCGGCGACTCCAGCTGCGCCACTTGGAGCCGCAGCCGCTCGAAGCGGGCCTGCTCCTCGGCCGCCCGGTGCTCCAGTTGCTCGAGGCGGAACTGGCCCTGGGTGAGCACGACGTGGGACGCCACCAGGCCGAAGAGCCCGCCGACCACGACGAGCACGACCAACCCGGTGACGGCCCGGGCCCGGCGCCGTCGATCGACGACCCGCCGCATCTCCTCCTCGCGGACGACGCGGAGGGGCGGCCGGGCCTTGGGCGCGGGGGCCGGTGCGGGCGCTGGAGCGCGCCGCGGGACGCGTTCAACCTGGGTGGCCGTCATGGCTCGTTCCTCTCCCCCAGCCGTTCGACGGCGCGAAGCCGGGCGCTGCCGGCACGCGGGTTGGCGGCCACCTCGGCGGCCGAGGGGGTGCGGGCACCCCGGGTGAGCAGCCGCACGCGCGGCTCGGCGCCGCACACGCACGGCAGGCGGGGCGGGCACGTGCAGCCACCGGTGGCGGCGTGGCGGAACCGCTCCTTCACGATGCGGTCCTCGCCCGAGTGGTAGCTGAGCACCACGCAGCGGCCGCCCGGGGCCAGCAGGTCGACTGCGGCGTCGAGGGTGCCGGGGAGGACGTCGAGCTCCTCGTTGACCGCGATGCGCACGGCCTGGAACACCCGCTTGGCCGGGTGGCCGCCGGTGCGGCGGGCGGCGGCAGGGATGGCGTCGCGCACGACCGTGGCCAGCTCCCCGGTGGTGGCGATCGGCCGCGAGGCCACGATGCGGCGGGCGATGCGGCGGGCGAAGCGCGCCTCGCCGTTCTCGGCGAAGAGGCGGGCCAGCTCGCCTTCGCTCGCCTCGTTGACCACGTCGGCGGCGGTGCGGCCCGCGGTGCGGTCCATGCGCATGTCGAGCGGTGCGTCGGTGCGGTAGGAGAAGCCCCGCTCGGCGGCGTCGAGCTGGTGCGAGCTGACGCCGAGGTCGAACAGCGCGCCCGAGAGGGGCTCGTCGACGTGGTCGGCCAGGCGGTCGAAGCGGTCGTGGACGAGGCGGACGCGCTCGCCGAAGGGCGCGAGGGCGGTGCGGGCGGCGGCGAGCGCGTCCGGATCTCGGTCGAGCCCCAGCACTCGAAGTTGCGGATGAGCCCCCAGGAGGGCCCGAGCGTGCCCGCCTCCCCCGACGGTGGCATCCACCACCAGTCCGGGCGGCACGTCGCCGAAGAGGGCGACGACCTCGTTCGCCATCACCGGTTCGTGCTCGAACGCCTGGCTCATCCGCTGCCCCTCGACCGGCGGGATGCCGTCGGGTTGTCTCCCCGATCGACGAAGGCAGAAGCGGGCGGAGTAGGGATCTTCCACCTTGCCGATCGAAGGGCAGCGCATGCGCCAGGTCGTGCTCAGCTCTCGTCCTCGTCCTCCGTGAGGCGTGCCTCCGAGGGTGCCACCTTCTCTTGCCAGATCGTGGGACTCCACAGCTCGATGCGGGTGATCGCCCCGTTCACGAGGACGTCGCCGTCCAGCCGGGCGAAGTCCCGCAGGTACTGCGGAATGGCGATGCGGCCCTGCCGGTCGACGTCCACCTCGTGGGTGCCCTGGGCCCACAGCCGGGCCAGGTTGCGCTCCGTGCGCCCCTGTTCCTCGGCTCGTTCCATGGCCTCCATCTGCTTGTCGAAGTCCTCCGGCGTCCACAGGGCCAGGCAGCGATCGTGGAACTGGGTGAGGTAGCCCCCCCGCTCGAAGGCGGCGCGGAACTTGGCGGGCAGGATCACCCGCCCCTTGGGGTCGAGCGAGTGCTCGTATCTCCCGAAGAACCGCGCCACTTGGACCGTGTGCTCCCACTGTGCTCCTCGATGCGCCCGGGGCCGAGGGGCTCTCGCCTGCCCCTCCCCTTCGCGCCACTTCTCGCCACCTTACGCCCCACTGTGTCACCCGTCAACCCCACTTTCCGCCCCCGACGCACCACTCCGGGCGCGCAGGGACAGCAGGGCGAGAGGACGGCGCCGGCGGTGCGCTCGGCTAGCGGGAGGCGGCCCGCCGCAGGCCCACGCCTGCGGCGAGGAGCACCACGGCCAACGCCGTGAGGGCGAGCGTGCTGCCTCCGGTGGCGGGCAGGCCCCCGGCGTCGGGCTCCCCGGCGGTGCGGGCGGCGTCCCGCGAGGCCCGGGCGGTGTCGGTGGCGCGGGGCACCTCGACGTCGACGGCGGCGCTGTCGGCGTTGTCGAGGGGGTCGAGGTCGCGGGCGGGGCCGCGCACCGTGACGGCGTTGACCGTGCGGCCGGTCAGCGCGGGATCGAGGGCCACCCGCAGCGTGACGGCCGACGACCGGCCCAGGCCCAAGGGCGCGGCATGTGTGCACGTGACAGTGCGGCCCGCCGCCGAGCACTCCCAGCCCGCGCCCTCGGCGGAGACGAACGTCATACCCTCGGGCAGCGTGTCGGTGAGGGTCACCGGGCCGGGCGAGTCGGACGGGCCCTGGTTGGTCACGGTGAGGACGTAGCCCCCGGTGCCGCCGGCCACGAAGTCGCCCACCGGGGTCTTCTCGACGGCCAGGTCGGCCGACGGCAGGGCCACCACCATGAGCAGGTTCGGGGCCGTCCCGTAGTCGGCGTTGTAGTGGTAGCTGGCCCCCGACACGTCGATGATCGCGGTGGTGAGCGAGGCGGTGCCTGTGCCGGTGACGAGCCCGGTGTACGTGCCTGTGATCGTGCCGCCCACCTTCCCGGTACCAAGGCAGCTGCGGTAGGTGGGGCTGGTCGGATCGGGGTCCCAGCCGCAGGCGTCGGCGTAGGGCGACGACGTGGTCGCGCCCGGCGGCGTCTCGTAGTCGACCTCGACGCCCAGCAGGCTGAAGATGGGGCTGAGCAGGTTGAGGAAGGTGTCGAGCTGCGAGTAGCCGTTGGGCGCGGTCGAGGCTTCGACCGTGTAGGTGACGGTGTCGCCTTGGTACACGGTCGTCGGGCCGCTGATCGACAGCACGGCGTTGCGGTTCTGCGACAGGAGCCGCTCGACGTACAGCTGCCGGGGTGTGGGCGTGGAGACGGCCGTGACCCCCGGCGCGTTGGCAGTCACGTGGTAGCCCCGGGCGGTGTCGTAGGCCGCCGGGTCGCGCGTGACGACGACGAAGAAGTAGCGGTCGACGCAGGCGCCGTCGGCCAGGACGTCGATCGACTGGGTGGAGGCGCTCAACAGCTGGATGTAGGGGTTGGCCGTGTCCCATGTGAAGCCGAGCGTGATGCCGTGCACGTCCCCGCCGCCGGCGCACACCCGCACGCCGACTGGATAGACGTTGGGCCCGTCGTTGACGTCGGTGCTGTCGAGGCCGATGACGTCCCAGGTGATCGTCTCGATGGTGAGGGCGACGGCGGCGGCCCGCACGTCCTTCGCCTGCTTCACCTGCCTGGCCTGCCTGGCCTGCTGGGCCTGCTGGGCCGGGGCGGCGGCGTGGGCCGGCGGGCCGTCCTCGACGGCGGCCGCGGCGACGGGCGCGGGGGCGGTCGTGGTGGTCGTGGTGGTCGTCGTGCTGTCGGCCGACCGCTTCGCCTGCCCCGGCGGCTCCGACGGCGGCGCCGCCGCGGTGAGGAGGACGACGACGGGCACCAACAGGGAACGGACCACCCAGCGCATGCGCATGGTCTACCCCGTCCGTGCGGCACAGAGGCGGAACGGTGCCCACGGGCGGTGCGGCCGAGCGTGGCGCCGAGCGCGAGTTCCGCCGCCGATCACGAGTCCAGGCGGCGTTCGATCGCGTCCAGGCGACGGAGGATCTCGTCGAGGCGGTCGTCGGCGGCCGCCTCGACGTCGGCTTCCGCCTCAGCCGGCGCTCGCTCCAGCAGGAACGCGGCGAGGTTGGCCGTCAGCACGCCGAACAGGGCAATGCCGGCCACCATGAGGAAGGCCCCGATGGCCCGGCCCGCGGCCGTGACCGGGAACGTGTCGCCGTAGCCGACCGTGGTGACCGTGGTGATCGCCCACCAGAGCGCGTCGTCGATGCCGTCGATCGCTCCCGCGCTGCCGTCCTCGACTGCGAGCACCAAGGCGGCGGCGCCGACGACGACAACCAAGGTGACGAGCAGGGTGTAGTGGAGCCGGTGGCGCACGAGCAGCCGTCGAGCCTCCTGGCTCACCTCACCGAGCGCGGCCACGAGGCGTAGCAGCCGCAAGGCTCGCAGCGCCCGTGCCGAGCGGACCAACCGCAACGGGCGCAGGAACGGCAGCACGACGATCAGGAGGTCGGGCCACTCTCGTCTGACGAACCGCCACCGACGCTCTGTCAGCGCCAGCCGCACGATGTATTCGAAGGCGAACGCCGCCCATACGAACCAGTCGGCGGCGACGACCGCCTGCTCCGCGCCGGGCGAGAGGTCGACCGCGACGGGCAGCACGAGAAGCGGCACCATGACGACGGCCAGCACGAGGAGCGGCAGCTCCACCGCACGCTCGAACCGTTCCAACGCCGCTCGGCGCTCCCCCCGCTCCATGCACAAAAAATCCCAAAAAACCGGTTCGAGGCGCTAGGCAACACAGGGCCGCGTGGGTATCATGCGACTCTGCCGCACCGAACGGTGCGTGGGGGGACCTGAGATCATGGACGCGACGCTCGACAGCCGAGAGGCAGCCAGCCGAGGCACCGTCCATACGGTCGCGGGCCTCCGCGAGCGAACATTCAGCTCGCGAACATAAGGCCCCGCGCCCTGCCGGGCGCTCCGCGTTCCCTCCCTGCTCGTGCGCTCTCGAGCGCCGGTAGCTCAATTGGTAAACGGGCGAAAGCCTTAAGAGCCTTGGTCTTGTAAACCAAAAGATGCGGGTTCGAATCCCGTCCGGCGTACCAGTTGCACGAGCAGGGAGGGGCACCTCGCCCCGACCACCCACCGCACAGACGGACGCGCACATGCCCAGGAAGAAACCCACCCAACGACCGGCGGGCCACACCGGGGGATGACGCGCGATGAAGCTGCGGGCCATCCACCCCACGATCGCCGAGGCCATCGAGCTGCCCCGCCTGGTGGCGCTCGGTGACAACCTCTTCGGGGCCGCCTTCAACCTGATGAAGCTGCTCCCCGCCCGGCACATCCTCGACCGGGCCCGGGAGGAAGGCCTGCTGCACCCCGAGTCCGTCATCATCGAGACGACCTCGGGCACCTTCGGCCTCGCCCTCGCGATCCTCAGCGCGCTGCGAGGCTACAAGCTGATCATCGTCAGCGACCCCGTCATCGACGAGCCGTTGAAGCGACGCCTCGAAGACCTGGGCGCCGTGGTCGACATCGTGGAGCACCCCGCCCCCGTCGGCGGCTACCAGCAGTCGCGCCTCGACCGGGTGGCCGAGCTGCAGGAGCAGTACCCCGACCACTTCTGGCCCTCGCAGTACGAGAACCCCGACAACCCCGGTGCCTACGCCCACCTGGCCGAGTTCCTCGAGGAGGCGCTGGGCGAGGTCGACGCCTTGGTCGGCACGGTGGGCTCGGGTGGCTCGATGTGCGGCACCGCCACCCACCTCCGCAAGTCGTTCTCCGACCTCTACGCCCTCGGCATCGACACCCACGGCAGCGTGCTGTTCGGCGGCAAGGACGAGAAGCGCCTGCTGCGCGGCCTGGGCAACAGCCTCATGCCCAAGAACCTCGACCACACCGTGTTCGACGAGGTGCACTGGGTGAGCAGCGCCGAGGCCTTCCACGCCACCCGCCTGCTCCACCGCCGCCACGGCCTCTACATGGGCGGCACCAGCGGCGCCGCCTACATGGTCGCCCGTTGGTACGCCGAGCGGAACCCCGAGCAGGCCGTCGTGTGCATGCTGCCCGACGAGGGCCACCGCTACCAGGACACGATCTACAGCGAGGCCTGGTTGCAGGAGCACGGCGTCTGGTTGCCCGGCCTGCCCGACGAGCCCAAGCTCGTCCAACACCGCGACGAGTGCGACGGCGAGTGGGGCCGCATGCTGTGGGGCCGGCGCACGTACGAAGAAGTCATCGGCCACGAGTTCGAGCCGTAGGCCATGGGCACCCTCGTCCTGCTCGAGTCGAACACCACCGGCACCGGCCGGCTGTTCGCCCGCGCCGCCGTGCACCTCGGGCACGAGCCGGTGCTGCTGGCTGCCGACCCGGCCCGCTACCCCTATGCGGCGGACGACGGCATCCGCACCGAGGTCATCGACACCGGCGACGAGCGCGCCGTGCTCGAGGCCTGTCGCCGTCTGGGCGAGGTCGTGGGCGTCACGTCGTCGTCGGAGTACTTCATCGCCCCCGCCGCCCGCGTCGCCGCCGCCCTGGGGCTGCCCGGCCCCGACGCCGACGCCATCACCCGCTGCCGCGACAAGGAGCGGCAACGGGAGGCGCTGGCGGCCGCGAGCGTGGCCGTCCCCCGCTTCGCCGGAGCCTCCACCGTCGACGACGCCCTGGCCGCGGCCGCCGACATCGGCTACCCCGTCGTGCTGAAGCCGGTGGCGGGCAGCGGCAGCGTGGGCGTGCGCCTGTGCCGCGACAAGGAGGAAGCGGCCGAGCACGCCGGCGCCCTGCTGGCCCACACCGTCAACGAGCGCGGCATCCCGGTGCCGGCCCGCCTGCTGGTCGAGGAGGTCGCCACCGGGACGGAGTACTCGGCCGAGGTCTTCTCGGGACGGGTGGTCGGCCTTGTGCGCAAGCACCTGGGCGACCCACCCTGGTTCGTGGAGGTCGGCCACGACTTCCCGGCGCCCGACGACGGGCTCACCGCCGCCGTCGACCGCGCCGTGGCCGCGCTCGGCCTCGGCTTCGGCCCCGTCCACGTGGAGCTGAAGGCGAACGGCGTGATCATCGAGGTCAACCCGCGCCTGGCGGGCGGCAACATCCCGGAGCTGGTGCGCCACGCCTCGGGCGTCGACCTCGTCACCGAGTCCGTGCGCCTCGTGGTCGGTGGGCTGCCCCACCTCGATGCCATCCGCCGGCGGCACGCGGCCATCCGCTTCCTTCTCCCGCCCACGGCGGGCACCCTGGAAGCCGTGCACGGGCTCCAGGAAGCGGCCGCGGTCGACGGTGTCGTCGAGGTGCGCGTCACCAAGCAGCCAGGCGACGCCGTTTCCCGCAACGGCGACTTCCGCGACCGCATCGGGCACGTGCTGGCCGTCGCCGACGACGGCGAACGCGCTCGTGCCGCCGCCGAGGAGGCGCGCGGACGCATCGTCGTGGAGGTGGCCGACTGATGGGCGACACCGGCCGCATCACCACGGGGCTGCACCCCACCGTCGTCGACATCGTGTTCGGGTCGAGCGTCGACGAGGCGATCGACGCCGAGCTGGCCCACATCACCCAGGTCGACCGGGCCCACCTCGTCATGCTCGCCGAGCAGGGCTTGGTGGCCGACGACACCGCCCGCACGCTGCTGCGGGCCATCGACGACCTGCGGGCGGCGGGCTTCGCTCCGCTACGCGGCAGGCAGGCGCCACGGGGCCTGTTCCTCCTCTACGAGCAGCACCTGGCCGACGCGGGCGGCGGCGTGCTCCAGACGGGGCGCTCGCGCAACGACCTCAACGCCACGGTGCTGCTGCTGCGCCTGCGCGCCGAGTGGGCCGCCCTCGCCCACGCCGCCTTGGCGATGCAGTCGGCGCTGATCGACCGGGCCGCTGCTTTCGCCGACGTCGTCATGCCCGCCTACACGCACTACCAGCCCGCCGTCCCCATCACCTACGGCCACTGGCTGGCGGGCGTGGCCTTCGCTGTCGGCCGCGACATCGCCGCGCTGGTCGACGTCGACCTCACCCGATGCCCGCTGGGCGCCGGGTCGGTGGGCGGCACGTCCCTACCGATCGACGCCGGGCGCACGGCCGAGCTGCTCGGCTTCGAGCACCCGGTGGCCAACTCGGTCGATGCCGTCGCCTCGCGCGACGTGGTGTTGCGCCTCCTGGCCGCCGCCGTGGTGTGCGGCACCAACGTCAGCCGCGTGTGCGCCGACCTGTTGCCCTGGCTCGGAGGCGAATGCGGCTTCCTCTCCCTGCCCGACGAGCTCGTCGGCTCGAGCAGCCTGATGCCGCAGAAGCGCAACCCGTTCGTGCTGGAGCAGGCCCAGGGGCGCACGGCCGCCGCGCTGGGTGCGTTCACCGCCGCCGCCACGGCCGTGCACGGCACGCCGTTCACCAACTCCGTCGCAGTGGGCACCGAGGCGGTGGGCCACGTGTGGTCGGGCGTCCGGGCGATCGTCGACGCGCTGCGGCTCGTCACGCTGATCGTGGAGGGGGCGACGCCCGACCGCGAGCGCATGCTGCGGCGGGCGGTCGAGGGCTACACCGCCGCCACCGCGCTGGCCGACCGGCTGGTGGTCGAGGAGGGCATGGCGTTCCGCGACGCGCACCACGCGGTGGGCGCCCGCATCAACGAGCTCGAAGCGCGGGGCGAGCCGCTCGAGGTCGATCCCGCATCGGTGGCACAGGCGAGCAAGTACGGCGGTGGGCCCGCGGCGCTGGAGCAGGGGCTGGAGCTCCTGCGGGCCGAGCACGCCGCCCACGCCGAGGCGGTGGCACAACAGGAGAAGCAGTGGCGGGCAGCCGAGGCCGACCTCGACCGCGTCGTCGCACGACTCACGGGGGGCAACTGATGGAACGAGTGGGACGGGGGCGCGCGATCGCGCACCACGGCGAGCTCCTGCAGGGGATGTTCGTGGGGCCGGAGGGCGGGCCGATGCGCGGTCTGGTCACCCTGCCCTGCGAGCTGTACGCGTCGGAGGGCGAGTTCCGGCCGAGCGACGTGCCCGGCATCGAGGTCACGCCCGAGTGGAAGTGGAAGGCGCAGAAGGCGGCCCAGCTGACCCTCGACTACCTCCACGCCGACGGCGTGGGCGGGGCGCTGCGAGTGGAGACCACGATCCCGATCGGCTGGGGCATGGGGTCCTCGACCAGCGACGTCATCGCCGCCATCCGCGCCACGGCCGACGGCATCGGCGTCAGCCTGCACACCGAGGAGGTGGCCCGCCTGGCGGTGGCGGCCGAGACGGCGTCCGACTCGATCATGTTCGGTGATCGGGCGCTGCTGTTCGCCCAGCGCGACGCGCTCGTGATCGAAGACTTCGGCGCCCACTTCCCCGCCTTCGAGGTGCTGGGCTTCAACGCGGGCAACGCCGTCGACACGTTGAGCTTCACGCCCGCCCAGTACGACGGCGACGACATCGAGCGGTTCGAGGAGCTGCGCGCCCTGCTGCGCGAGGGCTTCCAGTCCGCCTGTCCCGAGCGAGTGGGCCACGTGGCCACGGCCAGCGCCCGCATCAACCAGCGGTTCCTCCCCAAGCCGGAGTTCGACCGGCTGCTGGCCACCGTCGACGCCGTGGGCGCCGTCGGCATCCAGGTGGCGCACAGCGGCAGCGTGGTGGGCGTGCTGTTCGACGGCGACCACGAGGACGTCGACGCTCGCATCGAGAAGGCGCGCGCCGCGCTCGGCGAGCTCGACTTCGGCCCCACGTGGCGCTTCACCACCCGACTGAGGACCTCATGACCAAGGCCGTCTACTTCTTCTGCCGCGACCGCGAGCTCGACCCGGCGTCGATGCACGTGTTCGACGTGCTCGTGAAGCTGGTCGATCCGACGGAGACCGACCTCGTCGTCGACGGCGAGCCGGTGCTGTCGGTCGACGACCGCTTCCTGCTCGTGCGCACCGAAGACGCGCTCAGCCACGACTACCCGCGCTACCTGCCGATGCTCAACGAGCACTTCGCCGACGCCGACTTCGGCGCCGTCGTCAACTGGCACGAGGGCGAGAACGCCCCCGACCGCGTGCTCACCGTGCACTCGACCGGTGACGTGCCCGCCGGTGAATGGGCGCCCGCCGCGCCCGCGCTGATGCGCAGCCTCATGCTGGCGCTGGAGGACGAACGGGCCAAGGCGGGCCTCGACTTCGCCGTCGTCACCGAGGCCACGCACTGGTCGGGCATCCCCTACGGCGGCACGCCCGACATGGTCCCGCAGTACCCGGTGCCCATCTACGACGTGGAGATCGGCAGCAGCCCGTCCGCCTGGGCCGACACGACGGCGCACGAGGTGGTGGCCCGGGCTTTGGTGCGGCTGTTCGAGCGGGCCGACGAGCAGGTGCCAGCCGTGCTGTGCGGGGGCGGCGTGCACGTGGAGACGGCGTGGTCGACGCCGGTGCTGCAGGGCTCGTACGCGGTGGCCCACCACCTGCCCAACCAGTGGCTCGTCACCGGCACCTACGACGACCAGCACGCCGACGCCAAGCTCGACGCATGCGTGGCGTCGGTGCGTGGTGGCGTCCAGCTGATCGCGGTGCACGACAAATTGAAGGGCTCGTACAAGGACGCCTTCCGTCGGCTGGGCGAGCGCCTCGGCGTGCAGGTCGTCAAGCACCAGGCGTTGCGGAAGGCGGCCGACCAATGAGCCCCCGTGCCGTGTTCTTCGTGCGTACAGCGCCACATCCGGCGGTAGACGCACGAAGAACGGAGGCGGTGCGATGAGCAGGCCGCGCAAGCGCATGGCCGTCCTCACCTCCGACGGGCCGCACCACCGCTACCTGGTGGCCACGCTGCGGGCCGCGGGCTTCGACGTGCGCGCCGTGGTGATCGAGCCGTGGGCCGCCCAGCGACGGCGCAAGTGGGACCGGCGCAGGTACGCCGACTGGGCCTGGGCCGTCTACCACGACTGGCGGCGAAGGCTCCTCGGGCTCGACGCCTACCGGCGCGGGGCGTTCTCCGACCTGCCCACGCCGATGGGGCCCGAGCCGCGCACGCTGGTGGTGCCGTCCGTCAACGACAGGCGCGTGGTCGAGCTCCTGCACGACGTGCAACCGGAGGTGACCGTCGTGATGGGCACCGGCATCATCGGCAAGCGGATCCTCGGTGCGGCGGGCACGACGATCAACCTGCACGGGGGCTACCTGCCCGACTACAAGGGCAACCACTGCTTCTTCTTCGCCCTGTACAACGGCGACTTCGACCACATCGGCACGTCGATCCACTTCGTCGACCCCGGCGTCGACACCGGCGACGTCATCGAGGTGGTCGTGCCCGCCCTGCGCCCGACCGACAACGCCGAGGCCCTCTACTGTCGCGCCGAGCGCGCCGCCGTCCACCGGCTGGTCACGCTGCTCGATCACTGGGAACGGGGCGGTCGGTTGCCCCGCACCCCGCAGCCCCCGCGGGGAAGGCAGTACAACATCCGCGACCGCAAGCCGCAGCACGACCTTTCGGTGTGGTGGCGGCGGCGCACCGGTCGACTGGCCGTGCCGTACCGGGAGGCACCGGCGCCGCTGCCGTTGCCGGGAGAGCGAGAGGACGTGAACCAATGACGTCGGCGAACCCGACGCCGTCGACGCAGCCGCCGAGCAAGGACCTGGGCCCGGCCGAGCGGGCCCTCACCGCCGCGCTCCGGGAGCACCTCCAGGCGGTGGCGCCGCACTTCCGGCTCGAGGGCGTGGAGGTGGAGGCAGCCACCAAGAACGCGCCGGGCGACTTCCGCATCGACCTGCGCCCGGTGCTGCCCGAAGGCGAGCAGGCCAACAAGGACCTCAGCCGCAAGGCAGCCGAGCTCGTGTCGAGCGCCGAGTGGGTGGAGCAGGCCGTCGGCGTGCCGCCCCGGGTGTACTTCACCCCCCGGCTCGACGTGCTGCACGCGGCCGTGGTCGACGGCATCGAAGCCCAACGCCGCACCTACGGCACCGGCGAGCAGCACCGAGGCGAGAAGATCGTCGTCTCGTTCAACTCCCCCAATGCCAACAAGGCGCTGCACCTGGGGCACCTGCGGGTGTGCTTCATGGGCATGGCCATGGCCAACCTGCTCGACGCCCGGGGCTACGAGACGCTGCGCTCCGAGATGCTGAGCAACTACGGCATCCACATCTGCCAGGCCATCGCCGCCTACCGGCGCTGGGGCGAAGGCTCGACGCCCGACTCCACCGGCATGAAGGGCGACCACTTCGTGGCCAAGTGGTACGCGCTCTACCACGCCAAGCTGGCCGAGGTCCCCGAGCTGGAGGACGAGGCGGCAAAGCTGCTTCAGGACATGGAGGCGGGCAACGACGAGCTGTTGGCCTTCAACGCGCAGTTCACCGAGTGGTCGATCCAGGGCATCTACGAGACCTACGAGCGCATCGGCACCTTCCACGACTTCCGCTTCCGCGAGCTCGACACCCTGCCGATCGCCATGCGGTTGATCGCCCAGGCGCTGCTGCGGGGAGAGTGCCTGCGGCGGCCCGACGGATCGGTCTACGTCGACTTGGAGGACAAGGGGCTTGGCACCGTCACCATCCTGCGGCGCGACGGCACGCCGCTCGTGTTCACCCAGCTGCTGGCCGTGTGGGTGCGGCGGGAGCAGTTGCACCCGTACCACCACGTCATGCACGTCACCGGCGACCAGTGGACAGCGGGCGTGAACGCGCTGCTGGAGATCCTCAAGCGGTTCGGGTGCGAGCGAGCGGGCTCGATGACCGAGGGCGTGTACTTCGGCATGGTCAAGCTGCCCGAGGGCAAGATGCGCTCACGCGAGGGCATCGTGGTGGGAGCCGACGCGGTGCTCGACCGCATGCGCGACCGCATGATCGACACGTGGCTGGAGGCTGCGCCCGGCCCTCTCGACCACCTCCAGCGCGACATCTGCGAGAAGCTCGGGCTGGCGGTGGTGAAGTACTGGCTGCTGGGCTTCAAGCGCCACGCCTACATCACCTACGACGAGGACGTGATGTGGGAGGAGGGCCGGATCGGCCTGGCCCGCATCGTGCGGGCGCTGCGCCGGGCCGAACAGGCCACCGAGCCCGACGTCGACGACACCGACCCGCCGTTCGGGCCCACGTTCGTGCCCGCCGACCGGCCGCTGTCGAAGGCGGCCGCGCTCAACCGACGGGAGCTCGTGCAGCGCCTGAACGACATGCCGAGGGTGGTGGCGCAGGCACTGGACCGGCGCGACCCCGCCGATGTCGTCAACTACATGGACGACGTGTGCCGCCGGGCCGCCACATGCGACCGCCAGGCCCCGCTCGACGCGGCCACGTGGCGAGCCGTGCGGGTCGTGCTACAGCGCTCGCTCGCCATCGCCGACATCCACCTGCCCGTGGGCCTGCGCTACCTCCCACCGCCGTTCGGCATCGGCGACGAGCCCACCGAGGAAGAAGAGGAATCGGCCGGCGTCCTCGCCGGAGGCGGCACGTCTCGCTGATCGGTGTCAAGGGCGCTTACAAGGACATTGCGACGCGCTGGCGGCATCGGATACGCCCAGACATGCAGCGACCGAGACGATGACGGGCCGCCAGGCAACGGGCTCTGCCGGTCATGTCGGTCGGACGCCCGCTCGGTCTCGCCGCCGTTCGCTCAGGAGGGCTGAGCCGGCTCGAAACTGCCGACAGCTCGACGAGGTCCCTCCCCAACGACGTGCCCGTCAACTTGGGCAACCACCGGGGCCAGGGCACGACCGACCGCGGTCGGCTCCTCCTCCAGGCACCACGTGACGATGGCCCGCGCCAGCTCGGCATGACCCGCCTCGTCGTCCGCCATTGCGAAGAGGATCGCTTGCTCTTCGGCCGTCGAAGCGGCGTCCGCCCGCCGGCGCAGCCGTTCGGCTGCTGCACTCTCGTTCAGCCAGCCGTCGACGAACGATTCCACGGCGATGCGCTGCAGCTGCTTCCGGCGCGACCGCGTCCATCCTCCGACGCGGCGACCAAGCAGTTTCGGGATGGCGCCGAACCGGCTCGGCCCACGGCCGGCGAGACGATCGGCAGAACGGGCATGGCGGATCTCGTCGAGAGCGGCCCGATGACACGCTTCCACCAGCGCAACGGGCGCGCCGACGGCCATCAGACGCAAGGCCAGTTCGCCGAACGAGGCGACCGAGGCGTACTCGGCTCGGGCCTGGGCATCGCCGTCAGTGCAGTCTCCGAGCGGAAGCAGAAGCCCGCGCCGCCGACGCCGCCGAAGCGGGCGCCCGTCGACGACGTGAACGCAAGACGTCGTGTTGTCCGCGCGCGTCTCGCATATCTCATAGGAATAATGCGTCGTCGTCGTTGAGCTCGACGACGGAGCGGCCGGCAACGACGACGCCGTCGTCGGAACGCTCGAAGTCGATGACGGGCGGGGGGCGGACGCCCTCCTGGGCGCCCTCACGGTCGATGACGGGCCGGTCGTGGGCGTGGAGAGCGTGCCGGTCGTGGGCGTCGGCGCGGAAGTCGTCGGGATCGGCTCAACGACGCGCTGCCTCGGTGCAGTCCTCGGCTCGCAACCAGTGGCCGCGAAAACGGCGCTCAGTGCAGCCGCGGTGACGACTTGCCGACGGTGTCCCCTCCCCGTCCCCCGAGTGCGTCGATGTGTGATCATGACGTGTGAAAGCCGCCGCTCCATAGTTCGACCTCATGCCTGCCACTCCCTTCGTTAGGAGTGGAGGTTCGCAGGACGGGTGTGCGAAGCCGACGAGAGACCGAGGAGGCGGCCGACTCGAGAGAAGGCCCGCGGCCCCTTGTCGTCGACGAGATGGCGACGAACGTTGTGCAGGTGCCACTCCAACGCGTCGCCCCAAAACGGGCGCCCACCACGGCTCCGGACCTTCTCGGTGCTCCTATGGGATAGGAACCTCGACTGTCTTGGTCTCTTCGTCCAAGCCCTTGCAACCGCTGGACTTGACGGTCACTCGGGCGACGTGTCCCCCGACCGGGTAGTCGTGAAGAAGAACCCGATCGAACCGTGCCGGGCCCGGCCACGTGGTGATCGGGTCGACGCACTGGGCCAAAGGCGTCGCGACGACCTCTGGAGCAGAGCCGTCCCCCCAATCGACCTCGACGGTGTGGATGAACCCGTCACGCTCGGTGGCCCAAACGCCGATCGCCGTTGTCGAGGCGGTGGTGTCCTCCTCGAGAACCTTCGCCCTGAGCTCAAGAGGAAGGGGCCCGTTGGACAGCACGAGTCCCGGTCCGACAGTCACCTTTCCTTGGACCTTGACGGTTTTCTCCTTCAATTCCCACTCGGGACAGTAGGTCGCATCCACCGTGACGGCGATGGGCACAATGCCTGGTTGTCGATAGGAGAACGTCGCGTCCTTCGTTCTCACGGACGGCTCGGTTGGACGCGGTTGGTCCTTGTAGCAGTCGTTGTGCGTTCTGACGGTGCCACCTCGATCGGGTTCCCAATGAACATTGATCCCCAGTTCTCCACCGTCGCTGTCGCGCGCCGTAATGCGCAGCGTCAGGATGTCGGCCGTCTTCAACTCCGGAGGCTTCACGTCCACAGTGACGCGCAGGCCATCCTTTGATTCGGAAAGTGTGGTGGTGGGCAGCGACGTGTCGACACTCGCGTCCACGGTCGTGGACGTCAGGTCGATGGACGTCGACGTGGTCGTCGTGTCCGGGACCTGCACGCAGACCAGGTTCTCGACGTCGTCGGCTGTCTGTTGTTGGGGAGCGTCCAGGGGCGACACCGGTCCCGCATCCGGACACGTCGACGCAAGCCTGAGAGGGCGGTCGGACCCACGCCCGACCGCGATCGCTGCTGCCACCAGCGCCAGTACGACGACGGAGGCGAGGACGATCCACACCCGACGTTTCTCCTCGGTCCCCAGTTCGACGCTGTCCATAATCCGGTCCATGTCCATCAGCCGTCCCACCCCCTACTAACCCCGCCGACGATTGGAAGATTGATATCACCGATGACCCTGCCGAAGTAGGGCGCGTCCCCGAAACGGCGGATCACCGTCCTGGGACGCTCGCCGGGTGGGTGCCAGTTCCCGAAGAGCAGGTACCCGCGGCCACTTCTCGTCGGTGAGATGGCGACGAAACGGTTGTGCACGTACTGCCCTAACGCGTCTCCCCAGTCTGCGGCGTTGCCGAAGTTCCACACGTTGCCATTGGCCTCGGCGATCCAGTAACCGCCTCCGCTCTGCGTGGGAGCAATACCGACGACTGTCGCCGTGTCCGCTTTGCCGACGAGGTCACCCTTCTTCACGGCGTCACCGAAGGCGAACACCCTTCCGTTGGCCCCAACGAGCCAGTAGCCGTTTCCGTCGGGAGTCGGCGCCATGCCGACGATGGTCGTTCCGATGTGCTGGCCACCGGTGGAGCCATAGAACTTCACTGTCGATGTCTTGTCCGGGAAGGTGAAGATCCCACCATCAGCGGCTACGAGCCAGTACCCGAGGCCGGTCGGATGGACGGCCATCCCGATGATCGGCTTGTTGAGGCGCGTCCCGCCCATCGAGCCGTAGAACTTCACCCTGGGATTATTCGGCGGGAACGTGAAGATGCCACCGTCGGCGGCAACGGTGTAGTAGCCCTCGTGAGAGGGGTGCTCTGCCATGCCCACCATCGGCGAGTTCAACGGACAGCAGCCCATCGAGCCGTGGAACCTGGCGTCGCCGAACGAGAACACGCCGCCGTCGGAGGCCACAAGCCAGTAGCCCCTCTCGTAACCCTTGCGGAATGCACGGATGTCCTCGTGGTGGAGGCTCTCCATGAAATGTGTCTCGGGTGGCAGCGGGGAGCACATAGTGCTGTGCGTCTCATGCGTTCCGCCGCACACCTCTTCGTCACTCGGATTGAAGTGTCCGTCCTTGTATAAGCCGTAGAAGCCGAACCAGTGGCCCGCCTCGTGCTGTGCTGCCGCACGAATCGAGTACTGATGTGACTGCGCAAGTTCCCCGTCGGCCGGGTACCACCAACGGGTACTATCGGGCGGCTTCTCGTCCAAGATCATGACGACGCCGACGATCAGTCCGTCGTCGAGCCCGGTGCTGTCAATGCAGTGCTGGACCCTGCCGAGCGCCGAGATGTTTTTCCAAGCGACGACGTTCGGGAAATGCCGGTCGGCGTTCGGGGTGAGCCCGGATGTCTCCGGGAGATGATCGTACTTACCCTCCTTGAAGTCGTTGCAGGTCTCCTCAACATCGTCTGAGTCCCAGCCGTGTGCCGCTAAGCGGGATTTGTCGAGCGTGAACCGGAGGCCGACCCGATTGCCCGTCAATCCCTGCCAATCGTTGAGAGCCGCTTCGACAGGTCCCTTCGCCTTTGCCGGGAAGCCCTCCTCGTAGAACCAGCGCTTCGGCTCCCAGTTAGGCCTCCACTTGTCGGGGAAGTAGTCGAGCTCGTCGCGCTTCCCGCGTGTGTAGCCGGCGGCCACCACGACATCGCCGTCGTGTTCGCCTCCCGGCGGGACGACGAGAAAGCCACCAGCCCGTGGTTCGGAGCACAGGCCCGCCTCGTCACACATAATGGCGTAGTACGTCTGCTGGCCGACGTCGTTGGCCGTCGTGGTATAGGTCGCGACGGAGGGGCTCTCGCCCGTTGCGGGGGTGGCCGGCGTCCATTCCCCGGCACTGCACGTGGACCCGTTGAATTCCTCCGACTTGCAGAACAGGCCACGCACCGGGCTCGCCGACGCGTCCCAGTCTGCAGCCATTGCGACGGTTTCCCCGACGTCGGCCGAGTCCGGGCTCGTCCAGCTCGTCACCACGGTTGGCGGCGTTGTGTCGACAAGGATCCTGATGTGGCGCGTGGCGCTCCACACGCCTGCCGCGTTCCTCGCCTTCACGTGGAGCGTGTGCGCGCCGTCGGGAAGATCCGCGACGTGGTGAGAGGTGGACCTCGTGTCGACCATGTCGTCGGGCTCGGTGGTCGCGCTCTGGTCGGCCACGATCGAGTAGCCGTCGATCCCCGAGATGTCGCTCGTGGAGAAGACGAAGTCGGCGTCGTTGTTGGGGTACCAACGGGAGGGATCGGGGTGGGATGTGGACGACGCGACCGGCGTAGCCGGTGGGTCGGCGTCGACGTTCAACACATACGCGGTCGGCAACGACCAAGCGCCCGAATTCGTCTTCGAACGCATGTTGACGACCCACACTCGGTCCTCCACCAATTCGAGCTGCGTCGACGTCCCGCTGGCGTTGACGACGGTGCCCGGATCGCTCGCCACGTTCGGCGTGACGCTCACGGCGTAACCGGCGATCCCCGACTCCTCCGAGGCGGTCCAGCCCATCGCCACCGTGCGGCTCGGATACCACGTCGTCTGATCAGGGTGGCTGGAGGACGCCAGCGACGGAGCCGCGGCGACGGCGTCGGTCTTCAGCGCGTAGTGGCTGGGCCTGCCCCAGAGGCCGGAGGCGTTCCGAACCCTGGCGTGCAGGTAGTAGATGCCCTCGCCCGGTGTGACCGTGGCGAAGCTGTCGGTGCCCTCGGAGACGTCGTCTGGAGTGGTGGAGGGTGACTGGTCGACCATCCAGGAGTAGCCGTCGACCGGTGCGGTGTCGGCGGCGGGGAAGCGGACGGTGGCGTCGGCCGACATGGACCACGCCGTCTGGCTCGGGTGCGTCGGGGAGGACATCGTCGGGGCCGCAGGTGCGGTGTCGTCGATGCGGACCTCGAAGTGCTCCGTGCCGCTCCACAATCCGGCACCGTTGCGCACCCGGACGTGGAGGTACTGCGGCTTGTCGGGCAGGTCCGAGAAGGCGATCCGCGTTTCGGAGCCTTCCGAGGTGGTGTCGGGGTCCGTAACCGCCATGTCGTCGAGCACGTAGGAGAAGCCCGCCACACCAGAGATGTCCGTGGCCGTGAGGTCGAAGCTCGGGTCGTCGTTCGGGTACCACGTCGTCTGCGAAGGATGCGTGGACGACGAGACGCCCGGGACGTCGGGTGCAGTTGTGTCGACACGCACTGCGAAGTGGGTCGTCGGACCCCACAGACCTGCGGCATTGCGGGCTCGGACGTGGAGGTAGTTGACGTCGTCAGGGAGGGTGAAGTCGACCGTGGCGCTCGTGGTGCTCGCCATCGTGGCCGGCGTCGTGTCGGGACTGCGATCGACCACCACCGAGTAGCCGTTCACCGGTGCCGTGTCCATGGTCGCGAACGACGCCGTTCCGCTGGCGTTCGGGTACCAGGTCGTCGTGGATGGATGCGTCGTCGACGACACCGGCGGGGCCGGAGGCGCCGAGGTGTCGACCCGGACGGGGAAGTGGGCCGCCTCCGTCGGGCCCGCCTCGGTCAGCGCGACCAGGTGGAAGTAGTGCGTGCCGGCGGCGAGGCCTGCGTAGCCCTTCGTCGTGCCAGTGCCCTCGGAGGTCGTGTCGGGGACGGTGACAGGGCTCTGGTCGAGCGTGTACGACCACCCGACGACGCCTGACGGGTAGGTCCCTGACCATTGCAGCTCGGGAGTGCCTGTGGAGTACCACGCTGACGGGTCCGGATGCGTGGGCGACGTTACGGTCGGCGCCCCGTTCAGGGTGTCGATGCGCACGGTGTAGTGCGAGGGTTCACCCCACATGCCCAGCCGGTTGCGGGCTCGTACGTGGAAGGTGTGCACGCCGTCGGCGAGGTCCGTGTACTGCGTCGTCGTGGTGGTGCCTTCCGACGTGGTGTCCGGGACCGTGGACGGCGACTGGTCGAGGACGTAGCTGTAGCCGTCGACTTCGGAGTCGTCAACGGTGGCGAATCCGAACGACGGCTCGTCGTTCCGGTACCAAGTCGTCGACGAGGGATGCGAAGAGGAGGTGACCGGGGGTGAGCCCGGTGCGGTTGTGTCGATCCGAACGGTGCGGTGCACGGCCGGGCCCCACGTCCCGGTGGCGTTGCGGGCCCTCAGGTGGAAGACCCACTCTCCGTCGGAGAGTCCCGAGGTCGTCGCGACGGTGGCCATCCCCTCCGAAACGGTGTCGGGCGTGGTGTTCGGAGTCCGATCGATCGCCCACGAGTAGCCGTTGATCGGCGCCGTGTCAGAGGCCGCCCACCTGACCTCCGCATCGGCGTTGTCGTAGAACGCCTTCTCAAGGGGATGCGTGGGCGAGGAGGTGGACGCGATCGTCGGAGCGGACGTGTCGATGTTCACGGTGTAGGACGTGACGGCGCTGCAACGCTCGAGTCCGTCGAGGGCGCGGAGCCTGAACACGTAGGTGCCGTCAGGCATGTCGGCATAGGACCTTGTCGTCGAGGGCCCCTCGGACACGCAGTCGGGATCGGTGCCGTTGAACGAGTAGGACCAACCAAGGACGCCCGACTGGCTCTGTGCCGGTGCCGACCAGGCGAGGTCGACGTCGTCGTAGACGGACCAGGACGTCTGCGAGGGGTGCGACGAGGAGGAGATCGAGGATGCCTCGACGACGGCGTCGACCCGGATCGGGAAGTGCGTGGTTGCCCCCCACAGGCCTGCCCCGTTGCGGGCACGCACGTGGAGGTAATGGACTCCATCCTCGAGTCCACTCCGACTCGCGGACGTGTCGGTCCCCTCGGAGGCCTCGTCCGGAACGGTGTCGGGCGATTGGTCGAGCACCCACGAGTAGCCGTCGATGGGTGCGAGGTCGGCGGCGGACCAAATCGCCGACGCGTTCGCGTTGGAGTACCAGCGGTTGGTCTCGGCATGCGTCGTGGACGACACCGTCGGGGCGAGTGGCGGGGTGGCGTCGATCCTCACCGTCCGATGCGCCGAACTCCCCCACGTCCCCGCGTTGTTCTTCTGCTTGACGTGGAGTGTGTGCTCGCCGTCGGTGAGGTTGGGGAAGGGCTGCCAGTTCAGCGTTCCCTCCGGGGTGTCATCGGGAGTCGACGAGCTCTGCTGGTCGAGGTGGAAGGACCAGCCGCCAGTCCCCGACGCAGTGTTCCCGCCTGACCATGCAAAGCGCAGGTCGTCGAACGGGATCCAGGCCGCGGGGTCCGGGTACGACGTCGTCGTGTCCGGGTCGCCCGTGACCGTGATCGACGGGGCGCCGGGCGTCGAGCCGTCGACCTTGAACCCGAAATGCCTCGGCTGGCTCCAGTTGCCGGCGTTGTCGACCGCACGGACGTGCGCGTGGTGCTGCCCGTCGGAAAGGTCGGTAGGTGTCGAGTACGTCCGGTCACTGTGGTTGACGCTCTCGGACGGCGTGGTGGCCGGGTTCTGGTCCACGACCACGCTGTAACCGGCGATGCCGCTGGCGTCCGAGGGAAGAGGCCACGATGCCTGGAATCTGCGTCCGGAGTACCAGATGTCGCCGAACGGATGCGAGCTGCTCGACACGTCCGGCGCGGGCGGAGCGACGCTGTCGACACGGAAGGTGCGCGGGGTGGTGGCCGAGGAGAAGGCATTTGGGTTGCCGGTCCCGCCCCCGTCGTAGGCGACCGCCTGCCACTTGTACAGGCCGTCGGGCAAACCTGTCGGCGTGTGTGTGGCCGTGCATCCCTTGCAGACCGAGGAGCTGTACGCCTCCGAGAGCACTGTGTCGGCGGCATTCATGAGCTTGAAGACGATCTGGCCCGAGGAGTTGCCCGGGTCGACGTGGTTGTACCGGGCGGACAGCGTGGGCGGCGCCTTCCCCACGACGCCGGTGGCCGGCGACAGCTGGTCGGGCAGGTTCGGTGGCCGGTCGAGCGTGAACCACATCCGGCCCGACGTTGGGCTGCCCGCTCCCGCGGCGTCTGAGGCGATCACGTCCCACTGGTACCGGCCGTCGGCCAGGCTGGAAGGCTGATAGCTCGCGTTGCACCCGTGGCAGACGCCGTGCCCGGGCGACTGGAAGAGGTAGGCGCCACCACTGTTGTAGACGTTGAACCACAGGTTGCCGCCGGTCTGCTCGTCGGAGTGCGTGTACCTCGCCGACAGCCACGGGGGCGAGGTGTGGGACGCGTCGCCGGGCGAGAGGTTGTCCGGCGTGTTGGGCAGGCCCCACCAGTCGGTGACGAGGTGCGGCCCGGCGCCGGGCTGGTTGGCCGAGTGGTAGTGGCGGTACTGGCTGTTGTCGTTCTCGTCGAACGCCATCAGCATGATCCCGTGGTCCTCCCACCACTGGGAGACGTTCCAGTTGTGGACCATGTCTAAGATCCCGGCGTTGTCCCACTGCTCC
>DATAAM010000182.1:0-34671 GCA_036260075.1 Acidimicrobiales bacterium | reverse complement strand
CCTTCACGGAGGACTCGCCCTACCGGCCCCGCACGCCGTACAACGCGTCGAAGGCGGGCGCCGACCACGCCGTGCGCGCCTACCACGAGACCTACGGGCTGCCGGTGACGATCACCAACTGCTCGAACAACTACGGCCCGTTCCAGTTCCCCGAGAAGGTCATCCCGCTGTTCGCCACCCGGGCGCTCGACGACGAGCCGCTGCCGTTGTACGCCTCCACCCACCACCGGCGCGAATGGCTGCACGTGGAGGACCACTGCCGGGCCGTCGACGCCGTGCTGTCCCACGGTCGCATCGGCGAGACCTACAACGTGGGCAGCGGCCGCGAGGCCGACATCGAGGAGCTGGCCGACGTGGTGCTCGACGAGCTGGGCAAGCCCGCTTCGTTGAAGACACGCGTGCCCGACCGGCCCGGCCACGACCGGCGCTACCTGCTCGACAGCTCGAAGCTGCGGCGCGAGCTCGGGTGGGAGCCGGCGATCGACTTCGAGCGCGGCGTGCGCGAGACCGTGCGCTGGTACGCCGAGCATCGCGACTGGTGGCGGCCCCTGGTGGGCCGGGCGCCGGTGGCGGAGGACGCCGCGTGGGCCTGACCGTGCTCGTCACCGGTGCGGCCGGGCAGGTGGGCTCGGAGCTGCTGCGCGCCTTCGCCGGCCATCGCGTGCTGGGCACGACCGTCGACGTCGCCGAGCGCGAGGAGGTCGACGCGGCGGTGCTGTCCGTGCGGCCCGACCGGATCGTCCACGCCGCCGCCTGGACGGATGTCGACGGCTGCGAGGGCGACGTCGACCGCGCCTTCCGCACCAACGCGCTCGGCACCCGCCACGTGGTGGAGGCGGCTCGGCGCGTGGGTGCGCACGTCGTCTACCTCTCCACCGACTACGTGTTCGACGGCGAGAGCGATCGCCCGTACGCCGAGTGGGACGAGCCCCGGCCGCCGTCGGTGTACGGCCGCTCCAAGCTGGCGGGAGAGCGCGAGCTGCACCCCGGCGACACGGTGGTGCGCACGTCGTGGGTGGCGGGCCGCCACGGCCGCAACTTCGTGAAGACGATGCTGCGGCTGGCCGGCGAGGGCCAGGACCCGGTACCCGTGGTGGCCGACCAGCTCGGGTCCCCCACGATGGCCGCCGACCTGGCGGCCGGCGTCGCCCGCCTCACGGTGGAGGCCCGGCCCGGCGTGTACCACGTCACCAACCAGGGGACGGCCACCTGGTACGAGCTCGCATGTGCGGTGTTCGAGGCGGCCGGGCAGAATCCGGGCCGCGTGAAAGCGATCGCCACCGCCGACCTCGACCCGCCGCGCCCGGCGCCCCGTCCCCGCATGTCGGTGCTCGACAACGCCGCCCTGCGGCTGTCGGGCCTGCCGCTCTTGCCCGACTTCCGCCCGTCGCTGCAGGCGTTGGTGCGGGAGCTGCGCGGATGAGCCGCGTCGCGGTCGTCGGCGCCGGGTACGTCGGCCTCACCACGGCGGCCTTCCTGGCCCACCTGGGCCACCGGGTGGTGGGCGCCGACGTGGTGCCCGAGAAGGTGGAGCGGCTCAACGGCGGCGAGGTCCCGATCGTGGAGGCGGGCCTCGAGGAGCTGGTGCGGGAGGGCATCGAGGCGGGGCGGCTCTCGTTCGTGGTCGGCGCCGCCGCCGCCGTTCCCGAAGCGGAGTTCGTCTTCCTGTGCCTGCCCACGCCGCAAGGCGCCGACGACCGGGCCGACATGAGCTTCATCGAGGCGGCCGCCGCCGAGATCGGCCCGCACGTCGAAGCCGAGTGCATCGTGGTGAACAAGTCGACGGTGCCGGTGGGGTCCACCCGCGCCGTGCAGCAGGCGCTCCACCGCGACGACGTGTTCGTGGTCTCCAACCCCGAGTTCCTCCGCGAGGGTTCGGCGGTGCACGACTGCCTGCACCCCGACCGCATCGTGATCGGCAGCGAGGACGGCGCCGCCGCCATGCGGCTGGCCCAGCTCTACGAGTCCGTCCAGGCGCCGGTGATCATTACCGATCCGGTCTCGGCCGAGACGATCAAGTACGCGTCCAACGCGTTCCTCGCCGCCAAGATCTCCTTCGTCAACGCGATCGCCAACCTGTGCGAAGCGGTGGGGGCGGACGTGCGCGAGGTGGCCCTCGGCATGGGCTACGACCGCCGCATCGGCTTCGAGTTCCTCAAGCCCGGCCCCGGCTGGGGCGGCTCGTGCTTCCCCAAGGACACGCGGGCGCTCATCCGCATCGCCGAGGACCACGGGTACGACTTCAGCCTCCTCCGCGGCGTCGTCGACGTGAACGAGCAGCAGTACGGTCGGGTCGTCGACAAGATCGCCCGGCTGGCGGGGCGCCCGCTCGACGGCGCCCGCGTGGGCGTGTGGGGCCTCACGTTCAAGGCCCGCACCGACGACCTGCGCGCGTCGCCGTCGCTGGCCGTGATCGAGCGGTTGCGGGCGGCCGGTGCGTCGGTGCGGGGGTTCGATCCCACCCGACGGGAGCCGCTCGACGGCCTCGACGTGGTGGCCGATCCGTATGCGGCCTGCGAGGACGCCCACGTGCTCGCCGTGCTGACCGAGTGGGACGAGTTCCGCTGGCTCGACTTCGACAAGGTGGGCGCCCTCATGGCGCAGCGGGCCGTGGTCGACGCCCGCAACCTTCTCGACCCCGGCGCGCTCCGGCGGCGGGGCTTCGTCTACGAGGGCATCGGCCGGACATGACGAACGTGCCCGCGGTCCAGGGCGGCAGCCGGGTCGTCGTCACCGGGGGGGCCGGGTTCCTGGGGTCGCACCTGTGCCGTCGCCTGCTCGAACGGGGCGACGAGGTGGTGGCGGTCGACAACCTCGTGACCGGCGACCTCGACAACGTGGCCGACCTCTTCGGCCGTGAGGGCTTCACGTTCGTGCGCCACGACGTCAGCAACTTCGTGCACGTACCCGGCCCGGTGGACGCCGTGCTCCACTTCGCCAGCCCGGCCTCGCCGCGCGACTACCTGGAGCTTCCCATCCAGACGCTCAAGGTCGGGTCGCTGGGCACCCACAACCTGCTCGGCCTGGCCAAGGACAAGGGCGCCCGCTTCCTGCTGGCGTCGACCAGCGAGGTGTACGGCGACCCGCAGGTGCACCCGCAGCCCGAGACCTACTGGGGCCACGTCAACCCCGTCGGGCCGCGCGGGGTGTACGACGAGGCCAAGCGCTTCGCCGAGGCGATGACGATGGCGTACCACTCCGCCCACGGGGTCGACGTGCGCATCGCCCGCATCTTCAACACGTACGGGCCTCGGATGCGGCCGCAGGACGGCCGGGTGGTGTCGACCTTCGTGACCCAGGCGCTGCTGGGCAAGCCGCTCACGGTCTACGGCGACGGCAGCCAGACGCGCAGCTTCTGCTACGTCGACGACGAGGTGGAGGGCCTCCTGCGCCTGCTCGACAGCGACCACGTGGGACCGGTGAACATCGGGAACCCCGACGAGTTCACCGTCGCCGATCTGGCGCAGGTCGTGCTCGAGGTCACCGGGTCGTCCTCCGAGATCGTGCACGAACCGTTGCCGGTGGACGACCCCACCCGCCGGCGGCCCGACATCGCCAAGGCGCGCGAGCTGCTCGGCTGGGAGCCGCGCATCCCGCTGCGCGAGGGCATCGAGCACACGGTGCCCTGGTTCCGCGAGGTGCTGGCCCGTGGCCGATAGCGGCTACCGCATGCTCTCGGTTGTGGTGCCCGTCTACAACGAGCGGGCCACGGTGGGCGAGGCGCTGCGGCGGATGCGCACGGTGGAGCTCCCGCTCGAGCGCGAGATCCTCGTGGTCGACGACGGATCCACCGACGGCACCGACAAGGTGCTCGACGCCGTGCAGGACTCGACGGTGCGCGTGCTGCGCCACGACGCCAACCGGGGGAAGGGCGCGTGCATCCGCACCGCGCTCCAGCACGCCCGGGGCGAGCTCCTCCTCGTGCAGGACGCCGACTTGGAGTACGACCCCGCCGACTGGCCCAAGCTGCTCGACCCGGTGCTGCGGGGGCGGGCCAGGGTCGTGTACGGCAGTCGCTTCCTCGGCGAGCGCCAGACCATGCGACTGCTTCCGTACCTGGGCAACCGCTTCCTCTCGCTGGTCACCGACGTCCTCTACAACACGAACCTCTCCGACATGGAGACCGGCTACAAGCTGTTCGACCGCCGGGTGCTCGAGGGCCTCACGATCGAGTCCGACCGCTTCGAGTTCGAGCCGGAGATCACGGCGAAGGTGCTCCGCCGTGGGCACTCGATCCACGAGGTGCCGATCTCCTTCGTGGGCCGCCGCCCGATGGAGGGACGCAAGTTCCGGGGGCAGGACACGTGGCGGGCGCTCGCCGCCCTGGTGCGGTACCGGCTCGCCCGCGTCTCGTGAACAGGCCCGCGGCCCGGGTTGCCGCCGTCGTCGTGAACTTCAACACGCGCGACCACCTGGTCGAGTGCGTGCGCAGCCTGCGCAAGGCCGGGGTGGAGGAGATCGTCGTGGTCGACAACGACTCGCACGACGGCTCCGGCGAGGCGTTGGCCGCCGCCGACCGCGAGGCTCGCTTCCTGCCCACGGGCGCCAACCTCGGGTTCGGCCGGGCCGCCAACCGAGGGGCGGAGGTGGCCCAGGCCGACTACATCCTCGTGTGCAACCCCGACCTCACGGTCGACCCCGACGCCGTCGACATCCTGGCCGAGGTCCTCGACCGCCGTCCGGGCACGGCCGTCGTCGGGCCGCGCATCGTCGACCCCGACGGCACCACCTATCCCTCTCCGCGGGTGTTCCCGGGCTTGCTCGACGCCGTCGGCCACGCCTTCCTCGGCTACGTGGCGCCCCGCAACCGCTTCACCCGCAGGTACCGCATGCTCGACGTCGACCGCGACGTTCCAGCCGTCGACGTCGACTGGGTGTCGGGCTCGTGCTTCCTGGCCCGCCGATCGGCTTGGGACGCGCTCGGCGGCTTCGACGAGGGCTACTTCATGTACGCCGAGGACGTCGACCTGTGCTGGCGGGCGCACCGGGCCGGGTGGCAGGTGGCCTTCGAGCCCGCCGCCCGGGTGACGCACGTGCAGGGCGTGTCGACGGCCCGCCGTCCCTACCGGATGATCGCCGAGCACCACCGCTCCCTGTTGCGGTTCTCGGCCCGTACGACCGAGGGGCCCCGACGCCTCCTGCTGCCCGTGGTGGCCTTCGGGCTGGCGGTGCGAGCGGTCGTGGCGTGGGCCCACCGACTGCTCTCCGGAGTGCGGACCGGGTAAGTTGCATCGTCCATGGGCAAGGCTTCGTCGGGGAAGAAGGTCGCGAGGGCCGCGAGCACCGGGGGCGGTCGCACCAGCCGGGGCAAGACACCGTGGGGCTGGTACAGCGCCATCTCCCTGGTCGTGATCCTGGGCGTCGTGGTGCTGGTCATGAGTCGCAACGAGACCCAGGAGCGGGTGGGCGCCCGCGCCGAGGAGCGCCCCACCACCGACGACCACTGGCACACCGCCTACGGCTTCTTCTACTGCGACCAGTTCCTCGGGCAGCTGTCCGACAACGGCCGCGACCCCAAGGGCGTCCACACCCACGGCGACGGGATCATCCACGTGCACCCGTTCAGCCACGCGGCGTCGGGCAAGCGGGCCATCCTCGATGTCTTCTTCGAGACCATGGGCGTCGAAGTCACCGAGACGAGCGTGAAGTACCCGGGCAAGACCGTCCGCAACGGCGAGAAGTGCGGCGACAAGGAAGCCGTCGTCTCCGTCTGGGTGAACGGCGAGAAGTACGAGGGCGACCCCGGCAAGATCCACTTCGAGGACCGACAGCAGATCGTGTGGGCGTTCGCCCCCGAGGGCACGGAGATCCCCAAGACACCGCCGAGCACGGGCACGCTCGACAACCTGTCCGACGTGCCGGGCAGCCCCGGCGCCACCAGCTCCACGTCGCAGGTGCCGAACCCGGGAACGGCCACGTCCGCACCTTCGCCCACGCAGCCGGCCCCGTCGGAGACCTCGACCACCTCCACCCCGTGAGCGCTCACGGGTCCCGTCGGGTTGTGGTCCCTCCCGGTGGGGCCCTTTCACCCCACCGGGCCCCTCCCCATCCCGCCACCCGTTCGCGGGCGCCGAGAGGAACCGGCCTGCTGCCGGCACTGCACCGGTGAGGGCAGTCGTCCTGGTCGGCGGTGAGGGGACGCGCCTGCGACCCCTCACCTTCACCACGCCGAAGCAGATGCTCCGCGTGGCCGAAGTGACGATGATCGAGCGGGTGCTGGCCCACCTGGCCGCCCACGGGGTCGACGACGTGGTGCTCTCGATGGGGTACCGGCCGGACGTGTTCCTGGCGGCCTTCCCCGACGACCGGTGCGCGGGCGTGCGGCTGGCGTACGCGGTCGAGCCCGAACCGCTCGACACGGCAGGCGGCATCCGGTTCGCAGCGATCCACGCCGGGATGGACGAGACGTTCCTCGTGGTCAACGGCGACGTGCTCACCGACCTCGACATCGGCGCACTCGTCGGCTTCCACCGCGCCCGCGGCGCGGCCGCCACCATCAGCCTCACGCCCGTCGACGACCCGTCCGCCTTCGGCGTCGTCCCCACCGAGCCCGACGGCCGCGTCCAGGCCTTCATCGAGAAGCCGCCGCGCCACGAGGCGCCGACCAACCTCATCAATGCCGGGACGTACGTGCTCGAGCCCGACGTGCTCGAACGCATCCCCGCGGGCCGCCGCGTGTCGATCGAGCGGGAGACGTTTCCCGCCTTGGTGGCCGAGCGGTCGCTGTACGCCTTGGGCTCCGACGCCTACTGGATCGACGCCGGCACCCCCGCCAAGTTCCTCGAGGCCAACCTCGACCTGCTCACCGGCAGGCGGGGCGCCTCGGCCCTTCTCCCGGGGGCCCGCCAGGTCTCGGCCGGGGTCTGGCACGTGGGCGCCGGGCCGGTGGTCGACGGCGACGTCCTGCCGCATGCACTGGTGGGCGACGCCGCCTTCGTGGCGTCGGGCGCGCAGGTGATCGACTCCGTCGTCGGCGCCGGTGCACGAGTGGGAGAAGGGGCCGTGGTGCGCGACTCGGTGCTGCTGCCGGGCTCGGCGGTGGCGTCGGGCGCGGTGGTCGAAGGCTCGATCGTGGGCGAAGGCGCGGCCGTGGGCGAGGGGGCTCGGCTCACCGGGCTCTGTGTCCTCGGCGGGTCGGCCAAGGTGGAGCCGGGGTCCGTGCTCGACGGCGTGCGCCTGCCCGAGCCGTAGATGAGGGCTCAGGGGTCCAGTCGCCATCGGGCCACTGCCCACCGCGCCACCCGAGCGCCGTCGCGGCAAGGAACCGGCCCGCGGCCGGTGCTGTCCCGATGAAGGCGCTCGTCACCGGGGGCGCCGGCTTCGTGGGGTCCACGCTGGTCGACCGCCTCCTCGCCGAGGGCCACACCGTCGACGTGGTCGACGACCTCTCGACGGGCTCGCTGTCGAACCTGGCCGAGGCACGCGCCGATCCCACGGCCGACGTCACCTTCCACCGCATGGACGTGCGCGACGAGGCGCTGGTGAGCCTCCTCGAGCGGCGGCGGCCCGAGGTCGTCTTCCACTTGGCCGGGCAGGCCGACGTGCGGGCCTCGGTCGAGCAACCCGAGCGCGACGCCGAGGTCAACGTGGTCGGCACCGTGCGCGTGCTGGAGGGAGCGCGGCGGGCCGGGAGCCGCAAGGTGGTGTTCGCCGCCAGCGGCGGCACGCTCTACGGGGAGGTCGACCCCGCCGACCTCCCGGTGAAGGAGTCGCACCCCCACGTGCCGCTGACCCCGTACGGCGTCTCCAAGAAGGCGGCCGTCGACTACCTCGTCGCCTACCGGGAGTTGCACGCGCTGGAGTTCACCGCGCTGGCGCTCGGCAACGTGTACGGCCCCCGTCAGGCGGCGCACGGCGAGGCGGGCGTGGTGGCGGTCTTCGCGAGCAGGCTGCTGGCGGGCGAGCCGTGCACGATCTTCGGCGACGGGCAGCAGACGCGCGACTTCGTCTTCGTCGACGACGTCGTCGACGCGTTCGTGCGGGCGGCCGACCGAGGGGGAGGGCTGCTGCTCAACGTGGGCACGGGACGCGAGACGTCGGTGAACGCCCTGTACGCCACGCTGGTGGAGGCGGCGGGGACGACGGCCGCGCCGGTCAACGGGCCGCCGCGGCCGGGGGAGGTGCGTCGTTCCGCGCTCGACTCCTCGCGGGCGGGCATCCACCTCGGGTGGAAGCCCTGGACCACGCTCGAAGAGGGATGCGCCGCCGTCCTCCGGTGGCGGGCGGGCGCCTGAGCACGGAGGTCAGGCGCCGGCGCGCGCCTTCTTCTTGCCGTTGGCAACGGCGGCGAGCGGATCGGGGAGCAGCGAGGCGAGGTCGGGGGCGTCGAGCGTCTCGTGCCGCACGAGGGCGTCGGCCAACGCCACGACCGACCGGCGGTGGGCGGTGACGAGCCGCAGCGCCTGCGCCTGGGCCTCGGCCAGGAGCCGGTCGACCTCGGCGTCCAGTCGTTCCCGCCACGCCTCGGAGGTGTCGACGGCCGCCGTCCCGCCCAGGTGCACGTCGGCGTCCCGGCCCAGCAATCGACGGGGCCCCAACCGGCTCATGCCGTAGCGACCGGCCAGGTCGAGGCCCAGAGCGGTTGCCGCCGCCAAGTCGTCCTCGGCACCGGTCGACGCCGAACCGCACAGCACCACCTCGGCGGAGCGGCCCGCCAGGAGCGTCGCCAGCCGTCGCCGGGCCTGGTCCTCGGTGAGCAACAGAGCGTCGCCTTCGGCGTGCTCCACGGATGCCAGCACGCGGCCGCGGGCGAGGACCGACACCCGCTCGATGGCGGCGCCGAACCCGACCAGCGCCGCCACCACCGCGTGCCCCGCCTCGTGCACGGCGATGCGGTGGCGCTCGGCGTCGTCGAGCAGCACGCCCCGCCGTTGCGACCCGTGCGCCACCCGATCGATGCCCTCGCTGAAGTGGGCGAACTGCACCGTGGGCGACCCGGCCCGCAGCGCCAGCAGCGCCGCCTCGTTGACGACACCGGCCAGCTCGGCGCCGCAGAACCCGGCCGTCAGCGCGGCCAGCCGGCCGAAGTCGACGCCGTCGTCGGGCTGCACCTTCGACGCGTGCAGCCGCAGGATCGCCTGGCGCCGTTCGGCGTCGGGGCGTTCGATCACGATGTGACGGTCGAAGCGGCCCGGACGCAACAGGGCGGGGTCGAGGATGTCGGCCCGGTTGGTGGCACCGATCACCACGATGCCGCTGCTCGTCTCGAAGCCGTCCATCTCGACCAGCAGCTGGTTCAGCGTCTGGTCGCGCTCGTCGCTGCCGCCGCCTGTGCCGCTGCCGCGCCGGCGCCCGGCGGCGTCGAGCTCGTCGATGAACACGATGGCCGGGGCCGACGCCCGCACGCGGGCGAACAGGTCGCGCACGCGGGCGGCCCCCACGCCGACCAGCGACTCCACGAACTCGGCACCCGCCACCGAGAAGAAGGGCACGCCCGCCTCACCGGCGACCGCCTTGGCCAGGAGCGTCTTGCCGCAGCCCGGCGGGCCGAACAGCAGGATGCCCTTCGGAGGCGCCACCCCGGCCGCCTCGAAGCGCTCGGGCGATTCGAGGTACTCCACCACCTCGCGGAGCTCCTCGATCGCCTCGTCGACCCCGGCCACGTCGTGGAAGCCGACGGACCGCTTGGTCGGCCCCCGCTTGCGCAGCTGGCCGAACAGCAGCACTTCGCCCAGCGCGCTGCCGCCCCGCCGCCCGCCCACGAAGAAGAGGGCGAAGAGGTTGGCCAGGATGGCGAGCGGAAGCAGGGTCGTGAGCACCGTGCGCACGGTCGCCTTGGACGACTGGCTGTCCACCCGCACCGGCACCTTGGCGTCGTTGAACGCCTGGATGAGCCTCGTGAGCGAGGCGTCGCCGCGGGGCACGGCGGTCCAGAAGGCTGTGTACCGCTCCCGCTGCGCGGCATCGCCGTGGACGCGCACCTCGCCGGTGATGCGGAGGTCCTCGTCGCGCACCACCGCTTCGCGTACGTCGCCTGCGGCGATGAGCCGGGTGAGGCGGTCGATCGACAGCTCCACGCCGCGGTCGGCGGGCTGGAGGGCGTCGAAGCACCAGACCACGGCCCCGAGGAGGACCACGAGGGCGGCGACCAAGGCCAGCAGGCCGCCGCGCTTGGGCGGGCGCCCCTTGCTCACCCGTCGCCTGCGGCGGGCGAGCTGCCAGGCGGCCACCCGGGCCTTGGCCCGCTTGGCGATCGACTGCACGCGGTTCACCATCGTCGTTCCCTCCAGTCACGGGTGCGGGCGAGCGCGGTCGCCACGCGTGGTTCGGCAGCGAGCAGAAGTGCGATCGCCAGGGCGAGCGCGCCGCCCGCGGGGACCGTCGGCGGCGTGCTGCGGCGGGCCACGAAGCGCACCTCCTCTTCTTCGGTCGCGGCCTGCAGCGCCTCGTCGGGTGCAACCGCAATGCCCACCTGCGTGGCCTGGGCGCCCTGCGACGCGGCCGACGTGGCCTGGGCCGAAGCCGTCGCCGTCGACTGCGCCAGCGCGGGCGGGGCCGAGGCCAGCGGCGGGAGCGCGGGCACCACCCGCGTCGGTGCTCGCCGCAACGGCGGCTCCGGCTCCTCCGGCACGGGCGCGGCGGGAGGTTGCGGAACGGAGGCGGCCAGGCAGGTCACCGGCAGCAGCGCTCCTGCCACGGTCACGTCGCCCACGAGGAGGAACAACGGCACGTCGACCTCTCGTCCCTCCTGCTCGGGCGGGCAGGCGACCTGCACGCGGAACTCCAGCCCGGTGTGCCTCTCGTGCAGCTCGACCTCGCGGTAGTCCCCGAGAGGCGTCACCGTCACGGACAGGGGTGACGGATGGGCTTCCACTGAGACGGGCTGGCGCCTCGACAGTGAGAGCAGCACGCGCTCGATCAGCGAGGCGATCGGCGCATCCGACCCGGAGCCCGGGACCGCACAGGCGATGGGCTCGCCTTCGCGGATGTCGATGCGACCGTCGCCCTCGCAGTCGAGCCCGCCCGGCGGGGCGAAGGTGGACGTGCCTTCGGCGTAGCGGCGCAGAGCGAGCGTGACGGGGTCGCGCGACCGGTCGCTGTAGGTGCCGTCGTACGGATAGATGCCGAGGTGGTGGGCCTCGACGTCCTTCAGCGCCGACAACGCGGTCAGCTCGTCGGGTCCTTCGGGGTCTGTGTTGTCGATCTCGTCGGTCGCGTGCACGACGAGGTGAAGGGCACCGGGGTCGAACGAGGCCTGCTGGCCGGGCGGGATGCTGCCGCCGATCCTGGCCTGCATGCCCTTGCCGGTGGCGATCTGGAAGAACGAGGTGTAGTGGTACTCCTCGCCGCTCGACGTCTGCAGGGCGAGCAGCTTCCGTTGAACCTCTTCGGGCGGGGTGCCCAGGTCGGCGTGGCGCCGGTACCGGAACGACTGGGCGCCGTGCTCACCCAGTCCGAAGCGCGCCGAGATGCCTTCGCGGTTGAGTGCGTCGACCACTCTGCCCATGGCGAGCGCCATCGGCCGCATCTTCGTGGTCATGCTGCCGCTCGTGTCCATCAGGAAGAACACGTCGAGGCCACGCGGCTGCTTCGACACGTCGGCGGTCACGACCGTGGCCCCTGTCCCGCCGGGCGGCACCGTGACCCGCTCGTGCACGCGCAGCACGCCGCCGCCGGGACGGGCTTTGAGCTCACCGGCGGGTGTGCCCGGCCGCCCCGAGCCGCGGTTGTTCACCAGGCCCGGGACGGTGTTCGGGTCGGCCAGCCCGTCCAGCCAGACGAGGGCACCGGTGCGCCGCAGCCACAGGCCGGCCGACGTGGCGACCAGCTCGTCCACGGCGGAGCCCTGCTGGAGGAACGTGGCGTACGCGCCGGTCGGACCTTCGCGGAAGAGCCGGCCGCCGGCGGCGAGCACGAGCGAAGGCCCCCACGGCGACGGACCGAGCACGATGCCACGCACGGGATCGGCGGGCACCGCTGTCCCGGCGTCGACGAACGTGGCGCCGTCGTCGGTGGACGCGAACAGCGCGGTGCCGCCCGAGGCGCGGTCGGCCACGACGGCGTCCCGCTTCGTGCCGGGGGTGAACACCACGCGGGCGAACGACGTGAGCGTGGCGGGTGCCGGCACCGGCGTCCACGTCTCACCGCGGTCGGGCGAAGAGAACAGCCGCCCGCCCGCCACGGCGAGGAGGCGAGCGTCGTCGTCGGGGTCGACGGCGAGCTCCGAGACCGCCGACGATGTGCCGCCCACCCCAGGCGCCGCATGCACCTTCCACGTCCGGCCCCCGTCGGTCGTCGACGCCACGCGGGGAGGCAGGATGCCTGCGGCGCCGGAGGTCGTGACGTACCCGACAGCCAATGCCCGCCCGGGCGCGAAGCGCACCAGGCAGCGCCGCGTGTCGGAGCAGTCTTCGGTGGCCAGCTCCGGAGGCAGGTCGTGCGCCGACTCGGCTTTGCCGTCACGCACGAGGATGCGCATCGACACCAGGCCGGTCGGGCCGAGGGCGACATGCCGTACGACGGTCACCGCCCGCACTTGCGAGCCCTCGCGGCCGACCACCGACGACATGCTGTTGCCGCCGCCCGTGAAGGCGGTGAACACCCGCTGCCACGTACACCCCGCGTCGTCCGACACGTGGATCTCGACGCCGTTGCCTCCGGCAAGGGAGGCCATGTCACGCGGGTTGCCGGCGATGCTCGACAGCGCGAGCGGCCCTTGGGTGAAGCGCGGCCCGCGCACCACGACGTGATCCACCTGTTGGGTCGCCTGGCTGGGGCAGGCATCCCAGGGGGTGGCGCCGTCGGCGGCAGGCACGAACACTCCGGTGGCCACCACCGCCCCCGCTGCCGCTGCACGTCGTGCGGCTCGACTGCCCCAGCGCACTGCTGCGTCTCCGATCGCTCGACCGACTGAGCGTCTGCTTCAACGCCGGGTGGGGCGGTACCAGGTTACCGACGACTCCGAAATTGGGCGAGAGGGAGCGTTTCGTGGGGGCCAGGCTGTCAGCGGAACAGGTCCTCGCCGTGCGGGCGGACGACCTCGGCGGCCACCGACCCCTCCCGCAGCCACGCCGGGTTGACGCCGCGCACGACGGCAGCGGGCACGCCGCGGTCCTTGCCCATCACCAGCTCTGCTGCCGCCGCCAGCTCGTCGGCCACGGCCACCTCGGTGACCTGGAGCTGTCGGCCGAGGGCGTCTCGGGTGCCCCGCAGGTCGACGACGCCCGCCACCCCCGCACACCCGATCGCGACATCCACCACGCCGCGCCGCCACGTTCGCCCGAACGTGTCGGACACGACGACGCCGACCGACACGCCCGCCCGCGCCCGCAGGCCGTCGCGGATGCGGCGGGCCGAACGGTCGGGGTCGAGGGGCAGCAGGGCGGCGAGGCCTTCCGACACGTTGGACAGGTCGACGCCCGCGTTGGCGCACACGAAGCCGTGGCGCGTCTCGGCGATCACGAGGTCGTCGCGCCGCCGCAGCACGCGGACCGACTCCTGCTCGATCAGCGCGCCGTGGCCCTCGGGCGGCACCGGCACGACCCGTCCCTCCACCTTCGACACGGCCTTCTGCGTCACGACGACGACATCGCCGTCGTGCAGCTCGACGGCGGCCGCCACGAGGTCGGCCAGCACGTCGCCGGGCCGCAGCTCCGGCAGCCCCTCGACGGGGATGACGCTCAGCACGTCAGCACCGTACGGGCCAACGCGGCCGCGTCGTCCGCCGTGCGCATCACGGCAGGCGCCACGACGCAGCGCATCCCCGTCGACTCGACCGCGTCGGCCAGGCCCTCGTCCGCCTCGTCGATCACCAACGTCGAGGCGAGCTCGGCGTACAGCCGGGCCACGCCGACGACCGACGGCTCGTGGCCCAGCTCGGCCAGCATGCGGTCGGCCGGCCCCTTGAGCGCGGCGCCCGCCACGATGGGCGACACCGCCACCACGTCGGCCCGGCGGGTGGCCACCGCGTCCCGCAGGCCGGGGACGGCCAGCAACGGCCCGATCGACACCACCGGGTTGGACGGGCACACCACCACCCGGTCGGCCGCGGCGAGTGCGTCCAGCACCCCGGGTGCGGGACTCGCCGCCTCGGCGCCCGCGAAGCGCACGGCTGACACCGGCACCGAGTGCCGCCGCCCCACGAAGTACTCCTGGAAGCCCACCTCGCCCTCGCCCGCGATTCCCACGCGCGTCTCGACCCGGTCGTCGCTCATCGGGAGCAGGCGCACCTCGAGCCCCCACGCCCGGGCGATCTCGGCGGCCACGGTCGACAGCGACGCGCCCTCCCGAAGTCGCTGCGTGCGGTACAGGTGGGTGGCGAGGTCGCGGTCGCCCAGCCGGAACCACGTCAGGCCGCCGTAGCGCTCGAGCGCCTCCATCGCCGCCCACGACTCGCCCGCCAGCCCCCAGCCGGTCTCGGGGTTCACCGCGCCCGCCAACGTGTAGGTGACGGTGTCGAGGTCGGGGCTGACGTGGAGGCCGTGGAGCACCACGTCGTCGCCGGTGTTCACCACTGCCGTGATCTCCGACGGAGGGACCACGGCGACCAGCCCTCGCAGCAGGCGGGCGGCGCCGACGCCTCCGGCCAGCGCGACGAACACGGCGGCAGCGTACGCCGGCTCCCACGTTGCGCCCGTCGAGCCGGCTGGGTAAGGCTGGTGGCCTTTCCGGGGATCCACGTGGTGGCTGGCGCGCGCCACAAGAATGCAAGGCGGCTTGGGTTCCGGCGGGGCGCCCACCGCGAGGTCGGCGGACGGAAGGACACGAGTTTCCTCATGACCACCGTGTGGATCCGCAGAGCACGCGCACGTCTGGCCTTCGCCGTGGTCGCCGCCCTGGGCGCACCGGCCGCGCTCCCCGCCGCGCCCGCCGCGGCCGGGCAGACCAGCACCGAGGCGGCGGTGGCCGCCGAGCTGGCGAGCTTCGTGAACCGCGAGCGCGCCGCACGAGGCCTGCCCCCGCTGCAGCTCGAGGGGTACGCGGTGGGCACGGCCCAGGAGTGGGCCGAGCGGATGCGGTCGTCGGCCACGCTGTCGCACCGGCCCGATCTCCAGTCGCGCTACGCCGCGTACGCCGCCGTGGGCCAGAACGTCGGCACCACGCTCGCGGGCAGCGGGGAGGTCCACCGCGACTTCATGGAGTCGGGCTCGCACCGCCGCAACATCCTCCAGCCCGGCTTCGACGCCCTGGGCGTGGGCGTGGCCTGCTCGGGCGACGGTCGCATGTGGGTGGCCGTCGACTTCGTGGCCCGCTCGCAGTCGGTGGCCGCCCGCTACTCGTCGACCGTCCCGGCCCCCTCGCCGGTGGCGGTGCCCGACGCCGGGCGCTCGTGCGGGGCGACGGCCGCGGGCTCGGGCACCGTCGGCGCGCCCGGCACCGGCGGCTACTGGCTCACCGCCCGCGACGGCGGCATCTTCGCCTTCGGCGACGTCCGCTACCACGGGTCCACCGGCGGCACCCCCCTGTACCAGCCGATCGTCGGCATGGCCGCGGCGCCGAACCGCGACGGCTACTGGCTCGTGGCCCGCGACGGCGGCGTCTTCAACTTCGGCAGCGCCCGCTTCCACGGCTCGATGGGGGGCAAGCCGCTGGCCCGGCCGATCGTGGGCATCGCCGCCCGTCCGCAGGGCGACGGCTATTGGACGGTGGCGGCCGACGGTGGCGTCTTCGACTTCGGCAGCGCCCCCTTCCACGGCTCGATGGGGGGCAAGCCATTGGCCCAGCCGGTGGTGGCCATGGCGGCCACGCCGTCGGGCAACGGCTACTGGACGGTGGCGGCCGACGGCGGCATCTTCAACTTCGGCGACGCCGCCTTCCACGGCTCCACCGGCGCCCTGCGCCTCAACCAGCCGATCGTCGCCATGGCCGCCACCAAGTCCGGCAAGGGCTACTGGCTGGTCGCCCGCGACGGCGGCGTGTTTGCCTTCGGCGACGCCGTGTTCCACGGCTCCACCGGTGCCATCCGACTCAACCAGCCGATCGTCGGCATGGCCCGCACCCCGTCGGGCAACGGCTACTGGCTGATCGCCGCCGACGGCGGCATCTTCAACTTCGGCGACGCCGCCTTCCGCGGCTCCACTGGTGCCATCCGGCTCTACCAGCCCGTGGTCGGCGGGGCGGCGTAGACGCCGTTGCCGCTCCGCGTCGCGCTCGACGCCACGCCGATCCTGCGCACCCCCACCGGCGTCGGTGCGTTCGTCGCCGGGGCTCTCGCCGCGCTGGCTGCCCGCGACGACATCGAGGTGCGCGACTACGCCCTCTCCCGGCGCGGCGCCCACGCTCGTCGTGCCCCGTTGCCTGCTAGGGCGCTCCTCCGACTGTGGGAGCGGCTCGACGTGCCGCCCGTGGAGTGGTGGGCCGGCTCCGTCGACGTGGTGCACGGCACCAACTTCGTCGTCCCTCCCGCTCGGCGGGCGGGCCGGGTGGCCACCGTCCACGACCTCACGCCCGTGCGCTTCCCCGAGCTGGCCTCGCCGACGACGCGGCGGTTCCCCGCGCTGGTGCGGCGGGCCGTCGAGCGGGGCGCGCTGGTGCACACGCCGTCGGCCTTCGTGGCCGCCGAGGTGGTCGACCTCCTCGGCGCCGACCCCGATCGGGTCGCTGCCGTGCACCACGGCGTGCCGCCGGTGGCGCCCGCGCCGACGCCGCCCGACGTGCCCCGGCCCTACGTGCTCGCCCTCGGCACCGTGGAGCCCCGCAAGGACCTGCCGTCGCTGGTGCGGGCGTTCGACGCGCTGGCCGCCGCCCACGCCGACCTCCACCTCGTGGTGGCCGGGCCCGACGGGTGGGGCGCGGACGCGCTGGCCTCCGCCGTCGAGGCAGCGCGCCACAGCAGGCGCATCCGCCGCCTGCCCTGGGTGGGCGACGCCGAGCGTGCCGGGCTGCTGCGGCATGCTGCCGCCTTCGCCTACCCCTCGCGCTACGAAGGCTTCGGCCTGCCGCCCCTGGAGGCGATGTCGGTCGACGTGCCGGTGGTCGCCACGAGCGTGGGTGCCGTCCCCGAGGTGGTGGGCGACGGCGCCGTGCTCGTGCCCCCGGGCGACGCCGACGCCCTTGCCGAGGCCTTGGCGCGCGTGCTCACCGACGACGAGGTGCGCACGGCCCTCGTGGCCCGGGGCCGGCGGCGGGCCGCCTCGTTCTCGTGGGACGCCTGCGCCGACGGGCTGGCCCGGATCTACCGCCGCGCAGCAGGGTAAGGGGATGCGCGTCCTCCTGGTCGCCCAGCAGCTGCGGCGCGCCGCCCCGGGCGGGATCGGCACGTACCTTCGTGGGCTGGTGCAGGGCCTCGAGGCGCTCGACGATCCGCCGGAGGTGACGCTGTTCGGCGACCGCCACGCCCTCCCGGGCCCGCTGCTCACCCGGGCATGGGACCGCGGGGTGCTGCGCGCTCCGCGCGGCTTCGACCTGGTGCACTCGCCCGCGCTGGCCACGCCCGCCTCGCCGCACGCCCCCCTGGTCGTGGCCGTGCACGACGTGGCCTGGCGTCGCGTCCCCGAGTCGTTCCCGCCGCGGGGGAGGAGGTGGCACGAGGCCGCCCTCCGCCGCGCCGTGAAGCGCCGCGCCCTGCTCGTCACCCCGAGCGACGAGACGGCCGACGAGCTGGTCGACGCGGGCGCCCACCCGTCGGCCGTGCACGTGCTCGACCCCATGTACGGATGCGACCACCTGCCGCCCGCGGACACGGAGGGCGCTGCCGCCGTGCTGGCACGGTGCCAGGTGCGCGGCCCCTACCTGCTCACCGTGGGCACCCTCGAGCCCCGCAAGAACCTGCCCGGCCTGGTGCAGGCGTTCCTGCGAGCCCGACCCTCGCTGCCCGAGCCGTGGCCGCTGGTCGTGGTCGGCCCCGCGGGCTGGGGCGACGGGCTCGAGCCCGCCCCCGGCGTGGTGTTCACCGGCCCGGTGCCCGCGCCGGTGCTGGCCGGCCTGTACGCGGGCGCCCGGTGCACCGCGTACGTCCCCCTGTACGAGGGCTTCGGGCTGCCCGCCGTCGAGTCGATGGCGGCGTGCGCGCCGGTGGTGGCCTCGACGGGCCTGCCCAGCGTGGCGGGGGCCGCGCTCGAAGTCGACCCCACCGACGTGGGCGCGCTGGCCCAGGCGCTGGTGGTGGCGGCGGGCGACGACCGGCGCAGGGCCGAGCTCGTCACGGCCGGGCTGCTGCGGGCCGCCGACCTCACGTGGGCGGCCGCCGCCCGTCGCCACGTCGAGCTGTGGGAGCGGTTGGCGTGAAGGTCTCGCTCGACGTGTCGGCGGTGCCCGCCTCGCCCGCGGGGGCAGGCCGCTACACGATCGACCTGGTGGCGGCGCTGGCGGCGCGGGAGGACGTGGCGCTCACGCTGGTGAGCCGCCGCGACGACGGCGACCGCTGGGACGAGGTGGCGCCCGGGGCCGACGTGGTGGCCGCCGCGCCCGGTCGCCGGCCGGCTCGGCTGGCGTGGGAGCAGATGCGCCTGCCCCGGCTCCTGCACGGGCTCGGCGTGGAGCTGCACCACGGTCCCCACTACACGATGCCCGAGCGGGCTCGGGTGCCGAAGGTGGTGACGGTCCACGACCTCACGTTCTTCGACCATCCCGAGTGGCACGAGCGGACCAAGGTGCCGTTCTTCCGCCGGGCCATCCGGGTGGCCGCCCGCCACGCCGACGCGCTGGTGTGCGTCAGCCGCGCCACCGCCGATCGGCTGGCCCGTCGGCTGCAGCCGACGGCGCCGGTGCACGTGGTGGCCCACGGCGTCGACCACGCCCGCTTCACCGCCGCAGGAGACCTCGACGTGGACAGCGCCCGGCTGGCCGCCCTCGGCGTGCGCCCGCCCTACGTGCTGTTCGTGGGCACGATCGAGCCTCGCAAGGACGTGCCCTCCTTGGTGCGGGCCTTCGACCGCGTGGCCGGCCACCACCGCGACATGCACCTCGTGGTGGCGGGCGGGCCGGGGTGGGGGGCCGCCGCCGTCGACCAGGCCGTGGCCGAGGCCCGGCACGCCGATCGCGTCCTGCGCACCGGCTACGTGTCCGACGATGCCGTGCCCGCCCTCCTGCGCGGCGCTTCGGCGGTGGCCTACCCGTCGCTCGAGGAGGGGTTCGGGCTGCCCGCGCTGGAGGCGCTGGCGTGCGGGGCGCCGCTCGTGACCACCACGGGCTCGGCCATGGAGGAGGTGGCCGAGGGGGCGGCGCTGCTCGTCCGGCCCGGCGACGTCGACGCCTTGGCAGGCGCGCTCGACATGCTGGTCCGGGGCGACGAGGGCCTGGCCGCCCGGCGACGGCGGGGGCTGGAGATCGCGGGCCGCCACACGTGGTCGGCCAGCGCAGCCGGCCACGTCGAGGTCTACCGGTCGCTCCTGTAGGGTCGCCGCGTGCGCGCCTTCGTCACCGGTGGCCACGGGTTCGTGGGACGGTTCCTCTGCGCGCACCTGGCGGACCACGGCGACGAGGTCATCGCCCCCCACGCCGACGAGGTCGACGTCACCGACGGCGTGGCCGTGCGCAAGGCGCTCGAGCAGGCGGAGCCGCACGCGGTGTACCACCTGGCGGGCGTGGCCTCGGTGGCGGAGTCGTGGCGCGACCCCACCGGCGTGTTCGCCGTCAACGCAGGTGGAACGGTGGCCGTGCTCGACGCGGCCCGGGCGCTGCCGCGCCCGCCCCGGGTGCTGGTGGTCAGCTCCGCCGAGGTCTACGGGAAGGTGCCGTCCGAGGCGCTGCCCATCACCGAGGAGCAGCCGTACGCGCCGGTCACGCCGTACGCGGCGGCCAAGGCGGCCGCCGAGCTGGCGGCCGTGCAGGCGCACCTCGGCTGGGAGCTGCCGGTGGTGCGCGCCCGCCCGTTCAACCACATCGGGCCGGGCCAGTCGCCCGAGTTCGCCGTGGCCGCGTTCGCCCGTCGCATCGTGGAGGCCGTCGAGTCGGGGGCGCCCAGCCTGCGGGTGGGCAACCTCAGCGCCCGGCGCGACCTCACCGACGTGCGAGACGTGGTGCGGGCCTACCGGCTGCTCGTGCTGCACGGCGCGCCCGGCGAGGCCTACAACGTGTGCAGCGGGCAGGACGTGGCCATGGAGGAGGTGGTGCGTCGCCTGCTCCAGGCGGCGGGCGCCGAGCTGGACGTCGAGGTCGACCCGGCGCTGTTGCGGCCCGTCGACCTGCCGGTGCTGCGGGGCGACGCCCGCAAGCTGCACGCCGCCACCGGCTGGACGCCGGAGGTCGCCCTCGACCGCACGCTGGCCGACGTGGTGGACGCGACGAGGGGCCCCCGCTAGGAGGCCCCTCGTCGGCACGGCCGCCGGTGGGGGGGGAAGACCGACGGCCGGGGGTGGCTCAGGCGGCGGTGCCCGCCAGCGCCTTGGCCCGGAGGCGGGCCTGCTGGACGAGGGTCTTCGCCTGCTCCGGCAGCCGGCCTTCGAGGTCGTCGAGCACCGGCTCGATGCGCTGCTCGAGCTCCTTCACGACCGGCTCCACCCGGCCTCGCAGCTCGCCCACGTACCCCTCCACCTGGGTGCCCAGCTCCTGGCGGCGGGCGGCCAGCTGCTTGCGCAGCTCCTGGCGGCGCACCTGTGCCCGCTGGAACCCCAGCACGCCGAAGCCGACGGCCACGTAGGCCGCCTCCTGCAAGGTCTTCTTCACGTCTGCCATGCTTGCCATGATAACACGATCGCTAACTTTTGCAAGCACCCAGTCTCGCCCGTCCGAGAGGTAGCCTCGCCCCTCCGATGAGCACCGAGCCCCAGGCGGTGGCGCCCCCCGTCGTCGCCGTCGTCGTGACTGCCGACGCGGGGCCGTGGCTGGAGGAGGCGCTGGCCGCCCTGGCCGACCAGGACTACCCCAACTTCTCGGTGCTCGTGATCGATGCGGGCGCCGAGGACCCCACCCCCCGGGTGGCGGCGGTCCTGCCCACCGCCTACGTCCGGCGACTGCCCGAGCGGCGGGGGTATGCGTCGGCGGCGAACGAGGTGCTGCAGGTGGTGGAGGGGGCCTCGCACCTGCTGTTCTGCCACGACGACGTGGCCCCGGCGCCCGACGCCGTCCGGCAGCTCGTGGAGGAGGCGTTCCGCTCGAACGCCGGGGTGGTGGCGCCCAAGCTGGTCGACTGGCACGACCCCGCCCGCCTCCTCCAGGTGGGGATGGGGGCCGACAAGAGCGGGGCGCCCGCCGCCCTGGTGGAACGGGGCGAGCTCGACCAGGAGCAGCACGACGCCGTGCGCGACGTGTTCGTGGCGCCCGGGGGGTGCACGCTCGTCCGCGCCGACCTGTTCGCCACCCTGGGCGGCTTCGACGAGGGCATGGAGCTCTACGGCGAGGACCTCGACCTGTCGTGGCGGGCCCAGGTGGCCGGGGCCCGGGTGATCGTCGCCCCCGCCGCCCGAGTGCGCCACCTGGAGGCGTTGTCGAGCGGCCGCCGGGGCGCCGTCGACGTGGAGGCGCTGCGCCGGCACGTGCGGCCCTTGCAGCTGCGCCACCGGCTGCGGGCCGTCCTCAAGAACTACAGCCTGTTCCACTTGGTGCGGGTGCTGCCGCAGGTGGCGCTCCTGGCCGTGGCCGAGATGGTGTACGGGCTGGCCACCGGCCACGTGGACACCACCCGCGACATCGCCCGGGCCTGGCGGTGGAACCTGGCCCACCGGGGCGACCTGCGGGCCGCCCGCCGCCAGGTCAAGCGCATTCGGGCCTTGCCCGACGGCGAGGTGCGCCGGCTCCAGGCCCGGGGGAGCGCGCGGTTCACCGCCTACCTGCGCGGGCAGCTGGCGGCCGACGGTCGCTTCCGCCGCCCCCGGCGGGGCGTGCGAGGGACCCGAGTGGTCGACGACGCCCTGCGCCTGCGGCTGGCCGTGGTCGGTGCCGTGGCGTTGGTCCTCCTCGTCGGCAGCCGGCACCTGCTGGCGGGGGGACTGGCCGCGGTGGGCGAGCTGGCCCCCTTCCCCGACAGCCCGTTCTCGTTGCTGAGCCGGTTCGTGCACGGCCACCGGTCGGTGGGCTTGGGCGCGGAGTCTCCTGCGCCCCCTGCGTTCGCCCTGCTGGGGCTGGCGGGCGGCGCCCTGCTGGGGGCCACCGGGCTGCTGCGCACGCTGCTGGTTCTGGGCGCCTTCCCGGTCGGCCTGGCGGGCGTGTTCCGCCTGGTGGCACCGCTGGGCTCGACGCGGGCCCGGCTGGCCGCGCTCGTCGTGTACGCGGCGGTGCCTCTGCCGTACAACGCGGTGGCCCAAGGGCGCGGGAGCGGGCTGCTCGCGTACGCGGCCCTGCCGTGGGCGGCGGCCCGGATCTTCCAGGCGACCGGTCGGGAGCCGTTCGGCACCGAGGCCGACCGCCGCCTGGCGTTGCAGCGCCACGTGCTGCCCCTCGGCCTGCTGCTCGCGGTGGTGGGGGCGTTCTCGCCCGGTGCCGCCCTGGTGGTGGTGGTCGTGGCGGTGGCGGTGGGCTCGGCCCGGGCGGTGGTCCTGGCGCTCGCCGCCGTGGCAGTGGCGGCGGGCCTGCTCTTCCCGTGGTCGCTCGACCTCCTGCTGCCCGGCTCCGAGTGGGGGCCGGTGCTGGGGGTCGACCTCCCCGCCGCCCGGGGCCTGGGGCTGGGCGCCCTGCTCCGCTTCGAGACGGGGCCGCTGGGCGCCCCGCCGCTCGGATGGGCGTTCGTGGCGGTGGCCGCCTTGGCCTTGATCGTGGGGCGGGGCTGGAGGCTGTCGTGGGCCACCCGCTGCTGGGTGGTCGCGCTCGCGGGCTGGGGGCTGGCGTGGGCGGGCGGCCGCGACTGGCTGCCCGTGGGGCTGCCCGGGCCGGAGGTGCTGGTGGCGCCCGCCGCCCTGGGCCTGGCGATGGCCGCCGCCCTCGGCATGGCCGCCTTCGAGCTCGACCTGCCGGGCTACCGGTTCGGCTGGCGGCAGGCGGCCTCGCTGGTGGCGGCCGGTGCCGCCCTGGTGGGCACCGTCCCGGTCCTCGGCGCCGCCGTCGACGGCCGCTGGCACCAGCCCGACCAGGACTTCGCGGGCGTGCTCTCGTGGATGGCCGACCGGGGCCAGGTCGGCTCGTTCCGGGTGCTGTGGCTGGGCGATCCCGACGCCCTCCCGCTGCCGGGCTGGCAGCTGACCGAGGGGGTGGCCTATGCCACCTCCGACGACGGCCCGCCCGACGTCACCGACGGGTGGCCCCCCGCCTCCTCGGGCACCGCGGGCCTGCTGGCCGACGCCGTCGACCTGGCGCTGCACGGCGAGACCACGAAGCTGGGGCGACTGCTGGCGCCCGCCGCCGTGCGCTACGTCGTCGTGCCGTCGCGGGCCGCCTCCCTGCGGGAGCCGGGCCGCCCGCTTCCTCCCCTGCCGGGGCTGGTGCCCGCCCTCGACGCCCAGGTCGACCTGCGGCGGCTGGAGAGCGACGAGGCCCTGGCCGTCTACGAGAACGCCGCCTGGCTGCCCCGCCGGGCGGTGCTCGGGGCCGAGGCGGCGGCCGCCTCGCGGGAGCCCGGCGCCGACGCCCTGCTGGGGTCGTCGTTCTCGGGCTCGGCCCCGCTCGGGCCCACCGTGCCCGACGGGAGCCACGTGTACCTGGCCGAGGCGTCCTCGTCGCGGTGGCAGCTCGAGGTCGGCGGTCGCCAGGCGCCGCGGCGCACCGCCTTCGGGTGGGCGAACGCGTGGACGGTGGAGCGGGGCGGCGACCTCACGCTGCGCTACCGCACGTCGCCGCTGCGCTGGGGTGCCATCGTGATCGAGGTGCTGGCCTGGGTGATCGTGGCGCGGGTGCTGGTGCGGCGCCGATGGCCGGCGGGAGCCCGGGCGTGAGGCGCACTCCGGTCCTCCTGGGCCTGGCCGCGGTGCTGGCAGGCGGCGCTGCCCTGGACCGCGTCGAACGGCCGGAGACGCCCGTGGTGGGCACCGTCGGCACCGAGGAGATGCCGGTGGCGGCGCCTGCATCCGCCCTGTCGTCCACGTGGTACTGCGCGGGCGGCTCGGGCCAGGCGGACAGCGCCTTCCACTCGTTCGTGACAGTGGCCAACCCGGGGGAGGAGCCGATCACGGGCAGCGTGACGGTGGTGCCCGAGCAAGGCGATCCGAAGGTGGTGCCGCTGTCGGTGCCGGCGTTCGGCAGCGCGGGCGTGGCGGTCGCCGACGTGTTGCCTGCCGCCTACGCCGCCGCCTTCGTCGACCTCGACGGGGGACAGGCGGTGGTCGAGCACTCGATCTCGGGGCGGGCGGGCACGGCCACTGCGCCGTGCGCGTCGGCGGCGTCGAGCCGCTGGTACTTCGCCGACGGCGCCACCGCCAAGGACGCCACACTGGCGCTGGCGCTCTACAACCCCTTCCCCGACGACGCCATCGTCGACCTGGCGTTCTCCACCGACGAGGGCCGGGCGGCCCCCGCCGACTTCCAGGGGGTGGTGGTCCCCGCGGGACGGCTGGTGGTGAAGGACATCGGCGAGCACGTGCGCCGGCGGGAGGCGATCGCCACCGAGGTGGTGGCCCGCAGCGGCCGGCTGGTGGCCGACCAGTTGCAGGTGCGCACGGCGCCGGGGGTGGCGGGCGTGTCGCTGCGGCTGGGGGCGCCCGCGCCTGGCGACGTGTGGTACTTCCCCGACGGCTTCGCCGCCGACGGCCTGGTGGAGCGCTACACCGTGTTCAACCCCGGCGACCGGGAGGCCCTGGTCGACGTGGAGCTCACGCTCGACGAGGGAGCGGCCGAGCCGTTCGAGCTCACCGTGCCGCCTCGCGAACGGGTGACGGTGGTGTCCAACGACGAAGCCCGGGTGCCCAAGGGCGTGGGGCACTCGGCCGTGGTGCGGTCGATCAACGGCGTGCCCGTGGTGGCGGAGCGCTCGGTGGCCGCCGCCCCACCGTCCGATCGGTTGGGCCGGGAGGACGTCCGAGGCGCCCGACGCACGGCCCGGCAGTGGGCCTTCGCCGTCGGCTCGGCCTCGCCCTCGCGGGACGAGTGGATCGTGGTGCACAACCCCGGCCCGGTGGACGCGACGTTCGACGTGACCGGCCTGGCCGACGGACAGCCCCTCGCCATCGAGGGCCTCCAGGGCGTGAAGCTGCCCGCGGGCCGCCGGGTCGCCCTGCGGCTGGGCGAGCGGGTGCAGCGCGACGTGCTGCCCGTCGTCGTGCGGGCCGACCGCCCCGTGGTGGCGGAGCGGGCGCTCTTCGCCGTGGGCGGCCCCGGGCTGGCGGGCAGCGTCGGCATCCCCCTCGACTGAGCCGCGCCTCTTCATTCTTTTCCCCCACGGCGCACCGGGGTGCGCCGTGAGGGAAAAGAATGCGAGAGTGCGGCGCCGTGGAGCGCTTGGTCCTCGCTGCGGTGCTCGTGGCCGCCGCCTTGGCGGTGGCGTGGGTGCTCCGGCGGCGCCGTCCAGAGCCGCCCACCCAGCCCCGCCGCTACCGGGTGCCCCAGCAACTCGACCGGGCCGACTTCGACCACGCCGACCTGCCGTGGCTGGTCGTGGTGTTCACCTCGAGCACGTGCGAGTCGTGCGCGGGCGCGCTCGACAAGGCCCGCGTGCTGGGCTCGGCCGACGTGGCCGTGATCGACGTGTCGTACCAGGCGCGGCGCGACCTCCACGAGCGCTACGCGATCGACGCCGTGCCCACCACCCTCGTGGTCGACGCCGACGGCGTGGTGCAGGCCTCGTTCGTAGGCACGCCGTCGGCCACCGACCTGTGGGCCGCCGTGGCCGACGCCCGGGGCGCCTGAGCGCTTTCTTCGCAGAACCGGCGCCGGAGGCCCGGATTTGCGGAGAAAATTCGGCGGCGGCGGCGGGCGGCGGGACTAGCGGGAGCGGCGGTCGATGACGGTGGTCTCGTCGGCGGAGGAGGTGCCCGCCCGTTGGCGCCGGGCGAAGGTGGGGACCTCGCCGCTCTTGCCCCCGTTGGGGTGGACCGGGCGACCGAAGGCCTGGTCGACCAGCCTGCCCACCTCGGTGCCGTCGACCGTCTCGTGCTCCAGCAGCGCCCGGGACACCGCGTCTAGCCCGGCCCGGTGCTTGCGCAGCTCCTTGACGGCGCGCTCTTCCTGCTCGCGCAGGATGCGCTCCACCTCCTCGTCGATGGCGTGCTGGGTGACGTCGGAGTAGTCGCGGGTGTGCATGAGGTCCTCGCCCAGGAACACCATGCCCTGCGATCCCCACGCCATCGGCCCGATGCGGTCGGACATCCCCCACTCCCGCACCATCTTGCGGGCCAGCTCGGTGTTGCCCACCAAGTCGTTGTTGGCGCCGGTCGACAGGTTGCCGTACACGATCAGCTCGGCCGCCCGCCCGCCCATGCGCACGGCCAGCGAGTCCTCGATGTACTCGCGCGGGTAGATGTGGCGCTCCTCCATCGGGAGCTGCTGGGTGACGCCGAGCGCCATGCCCGTGGGCAGGATCGTGACCTTGTGGACGGGGTCGGCGTGGGGAAGCACGTAGGCCAGCACGGCGTGGCCCGCCTCGTGGTAGGCCACCCGCTCCTTCTCCTCGTCGGAGAGCGCCAGCGACTCTCGCCGCTGCCCCATGATCACCCGGTCGCGGGCGGCTTCGAAGTCCTCCATGTGCACGGCGTCGGAGCCCCGTCGCACCGCGTGGAGCGCCGACTCGTTGACCAGGTTGGCCAGGTCGGCGCCGCTCATCCCCGGGGTGCCCCGGGCGATCAGCTCCAGGTCGACGTCGGGGGCGATGCGCTTGTCGCGGCAGTGCACCCGCAGGATCGGCAGCCGCTCCTCCATGTCGGGCAGGGGCACCACGATCTGGCGGTCGAAGCGCCCCGGCCGCAGGAGGGCGGGGTCGAGGATGTCGGGCCGGTTGGTGGCCGCCATCATCACGATGCCCTCGGTGGTGTCGAAGCCGTCCATCTCCGAGAGCATCTGGTTGAGCGTCTGCTCCCGTTCGTCGTGGCCGCCCCCGAGCCCGGCGCCTCGCTTGCGGCCGATGGAGTCGACCTCGTCGACGAAGATGATGCAGGGCGCCTGCTTGCGGGCCGTCTGGAACATGTCGCGCACGCGCGAGGCGCCCACGCCCACGAACATCTCCATGAAGTCAGAGCCGGTGACGGACATGAACGGCACGCCTGCCTCGCCCGCCACCGCCCGGGCCAGCAGCGTCTTGCCCGTGCCCGGCGGACCGACCAGCAGCACGCCCTTGGGGATGCGGGCCCCGATCTCCTGGAAGCGCCCCGGTGAGCGCAGGAAGTCGACGACCTCCCGGATCTCCTGCTTCACCCCCTCGTAGCCCGCCACGTCGTTGAACGTGGTCTTGGGCCGCTCGGTGGAGTAGATCTTCGCCCGCGACCGGCCGATCGACATGAGCCCGGTCATCTGGCCCTGCGCCCGCCGCGACATCCACATCATCAGGCCCACGATGACGAGGATCGGGAACAGGAACGGCAGCAGCGAGCCGAGCAGGCTGGGCTCGGTGTTCTCGAACGAGAGCCGCTCGACGCGCTCGCGCAGCACCGCCTCGACGGGGTCGGGGAGCGGCACCGGGCCCTTCACCTCGAAGCGGGTGCCGTCCTTCAGCTCACCGGTGATGCGGCCGGTGTCGTTGTTGACCGTGGCCGCCGCCACCTGGCCCTCGTTGGCCCGCCGGATGAGCTGGTTGTAGGTGAGCTCGCTGCGCGGCTTGCTCGCGAACAGCGAGGGCAGCACCAGCACGGCCACCACCAGGACGAACAGGGCGATCATCGCCCACCGCCAGCTCTGCTCCGGCCCGGCGGGGCTGGGCAGCCGCGACCCGTTGGGGCGGCCGGGTCGCATGTCGTTGGGGGGGCGGCTCATACGATCGCCCATGCTACGCCGGGGGTGTGACAAGTCGGCCCCGCCCCGGGGTGGACTGTGAATGACAACACGGTCTTGGGCGACGGGCTGTCGCACAAGACGGCACCATCCACGCCTGGCGAGCCCCTCGTCGGTACCCTCGCCCCATGGATCGCACCCGACTGTGTGCCCGCCCCGCCTGCGGCGACCCCAGCACGGCGATCATGACCTACGAGTACGCCAGCCGCACGGTCTGGCTGCACAGCCCGGGCGACGAGCCCGACCCCACCGCGGCGTGGGGCCTGTGCTCGAGCCACTCCGACAACCTCAAGGTGCCCGTCGGGTGGGCGCTCGAAGACCGACGCACGCCGATCATCCCGTTGCGGCCGCCCATCGCCGTCTGAGGGCTGCCGGGCCCTCGCCGGTAGCCTCCCCGCCCGTGGCCCTCGACCGCCGCGCCGCCGACATCGTCCGTTCGCTCGACGAGCACGAGCTTCGCCGGCTGGTGATCCTCGCCCGCGGCCGCCTCGCCGCCCTGGCCGCCGACGGCCCGCAGTTCGACGACGGCGACGGGCCCTCGGTGTCGTTCCGGCAGCAGTCGGTGCGCTGCGGCAAGCCCACCTGCACCCGGTGCCCGCACGGTCCGTACTGGTACGCCTGCTGGCGGGAGGGCGACAAGGTGCGCACCCGCTACGTGGGCCGCGCCCTGCCCGTCGAGTAGCGGTGGACGCCCCGCCGCCCCGATGGGGGTTGGGCGACGCCGCCCTGGGCCTCGTGCTCTCCACCGGGCTGTCCATCGCCTTCGCGGGCGTGTGGATCGACGTGCAGGGCGGCACCCGCACCAGCCTCGGCCTGGCCTTGGCCTCGCTGCTGGGCCTGTGGCTGGGCCTGGCGGGCGTCCCCGTCATGGCCGCCCGGCGCAAGGGCAACGGCAGTGTGGTGGAGGAGTTCTCCCTCCGGGTCGAGCGCTCCGACGTCCCGCTGGGCGTGGCGGCGGGGCTCGCCTCCCAGCTGGTGCTCGTGCCCCTCCTGTACCTGCCGTTGCGGTACCTCGCCCCCGACTTCCACGAGCGGGTGGGCGAGGGCTCCGAGGAGATCCTCGACACCGCCTCCCAGGGGGGCCGGCTCCTCCTCTTCCTCCTGCTCGTCGTGGCCGCCCCGCTGGTGGAGGAGCTGTTCTTCCGCGGCCTCCTCCAACGGGCCCTCGTGCGCCGCATCGGGCGCCCCGCCCCGGCCGTGGCTGTGGCCGCGGCGGTGTTCGGCCTCGTCCACTACGACGTGGCTGCGCTCCTCGGCTTGGTGGCATTCGGCGTGGTGCTGGGCGTGCTGGTCGTGCGCACCGGCCGCCTCGGGCCCGCGGTGGTGGCCCATGCCGCCTTCAACGCGGTGACGGTCGTGTCCTACGTGGCGACGTCATGAGCGGATTCAAGCTCCGTCTCATCTCCGCCGATACCAACAGCGCTGGCGTTTGAGGGGATCGAGGGAACGATGACTTGTCCGAGGTGCACGCACGGCCGCTTGGTCGAGATCGGGCTGAACGTGGGCGAGCGCCGCGTGACGATGCGCAGCTGCTCGCAGTGCGACAGCCGCTGGTGGGACAGCGACGGCGAGGGCATCCGCCTCGACGGGCTCCTCGAGCTGGCGGCCGCCCGCCGCTGACCTTCCGGGGCCGTCGCGCCGCTGACGGCCCGAGCCCCCCGGTTCGGGGCAACATGGGGGCGCCATGCGCCGCCCCTCGCCGCTCACCGTCCTCATCGTGCTCGTCACCGCGGGCGTGGTGGGAGGCACGGCCGCCTTCGTCTTCTGGCAGCTCGAACCGAGCCTGCTGTTCGCGAACACCACGCCGTCCGGCGGCGACATGGGCGCCCACGTGTGGGGACCGGCCTACCTGCGCGACCACCTGCTGCCCGACTGGCGCCTGACCGGCTGGACGCCCGATTGGTACGCGGGCTTCCCGTGGCTCGTGTTCTACTTCCCGGTCCCGAGCCTGCTGATCGTCGTCCTCGACGTGTTCCTGCCGTACGGCATCGCCTTCAAGCTCGTCTCCGTGCTCGGCCTCGTCACGCTGCCGGTGGCGGCCTGGGCGTTCGGCCGGCTGAGCAACATGCAGCCCCCGGTGCCCGCGTGCCTCGCCGTGGCCACGCTCCCGTTCCTCTTCGACCGCTCGTTCACCATCTACGGCGGCAACATCCCCTCGACGCTCGCGGGCGAGTTCGCCTTCTCGATCAGCCTGTCCCTCACGCTCGTCTTCCTCGGCGTCTACGCCCGGGCCCTCGACACCGGCCGCAACCGGGCGCTGGCGGCGGGCCTGCTGGCGCTGACCGGCATCACCCACGTCATCCCCGTCTTCTTCGCCTTGGCCGGTGCCGTGCTCCTCACCGTCCTGCACCTCGACGTGCGCCGCCTGCGCGTCGCCCTGCCGGTGGGAGCGGTGGCCGGGCTGCTGGCCGCCTTCTGGGTGGTGCCGTTCCTGTGGCGGCTCCACTACACGAACGACATGGGGTGGGAGAAGATCACCGACTACCCGTCGACCCTCTTCGACAACGCGACCTTGTGGGTGGCAGGCCTGGCCGCCGTCGGGGCACTGGCGGCCGTGGTGCTGAGCCGGCGCATGGGCATCTTCCTCACGGGCATGGCCATGCTGTCCGCCGCCGCCTTCGTGTTCGCCCCCCAAGGCCGACTGTGGAACGCCCGCCTCCTGCCGTTCTGGATGCTCTCGCTCTATCTGCTGGCGGGCTTCGCGGTCGCCGAGATCGGCCTCGCCGTCGGGCGCCTGTGGGCCGACGTGCCCGACGACCCCGTGCCCGTCGACGACGAGCTGCACGACGAGGACCTGTACGCCCGTGCCGTCCGCGAGGTGCGCAACGAGCGACGCGCCCGGTACCAGGCGGTGGCCGCCTTGGTCACGCCGGTGCTGGTGTTCTACGCCGCCGTGCTCTACGTGGCCCGTCCGTTGGAGAAGCCGTCGTGGCTGCCGTTCCGGTCGGAGGACAAGAGCTTCATCCCCTCGTGGGTGCGTTGGAACTACAGCGGCTACGAGCGGAAGGGTTCCTATCCGGAGTACCGCGACGTCGTGCAGACCATGGCGCAGGTGGGCCGCGACCACGGCTGCGGGCGCGCCATGTGGGAGTACGAGCCCCAGCTCGACCGCCTGGGCACGCCGATGGCGCTCATGCTGTTGCCCTACTGGACCGACGGCTGCATCGGTTCGATGGAGGGTCTGTTCTTCGAGTCGTCGGCCACCACCCCCTACCACTTCCTCAACCAGTCGGAGCTGTCGACATCCCCCTCGCGGGCCCAGCGCGACCTCCCGTACCGCGCCCTCGACGTGGCGAAGGGCGTGGAGCACCTGCAACTGCTGGGCGTGCGTTACTACATGGCACTGTCCGAGGAGGCCAAGGCGCAGGCGCGCGCCAACCCGTCGCTCACGCTGCTCGCCACGTCCGGCCCGTGGACCGTCACGTACCCCGACGGCCCGAAGGACCGCACGTGGGAGATCTACGAGGTGGCCGACAGCGAGATCGTCGTGCCGCTGACGTACGAGCCCGCCGTGCTCCGCACCGACGACTGGTTGCGCGACGCCGTCGCCTGGTACCAGGACAGCAGCCGGTGGGACGTCCCCCTGGCCGAGGGCGGCCCCGAAGAATGGCGGAGCGTCGGCGATGCGCAGGAGGACGCACCCCGCACGCCGCTGCCACCGGTGGCCGTGCGCAACATCCGGGCGGGCGACGACTCCATCAGCTTCGACGTCGACCGCGTAGGCGTGCCCGTCCTCGTGAAGGCGTCGTACTTCCCGAACTGGAAGGCGTCCGGGGCCCGGGGCGTGTGGCGGGTGACGCCCAACCAGATGGTGGTGGTCCCGACCGAGCGGCACGTCACCCTGCGCTACGCCCACACGCCGGTCGACGTCGTCGCCTGGCTGCTGACGCTCGGCGGGGTCGCCGGGCTGGTGGTGCTGTGGCGACGACGGCCCGTCGAGTTCCCGCCGCGGGAGGAGCTCGCGTGGGACGGCGACGCGCTCGACCGTGAGCTCTCGTCGGTCGTCGAGGAGCCGGCTCCCGCTTCGCAGGAGTGACACCCCCGGTCCTCCGGCGGCTCGCTGCCGTCGGCCTGCTCGTCACCGCGTTCGACGTGGCCGTCCTGGCAGCACTTCGAGTGGGAGCCGGGCTGCCCCCCGCCCTCGCCGACGCCCTCGCGGTGCTGAGCGCCGCCCTCGTGTCGCGCCGGGTGCACCGTCGCTTCACGTTCGCCGACGAGCCCCGGGTGCGCTGGGTGGAGGAGCCCGGCGTCTTCGTGCGCGTCACGCTCCTGGCCGCGGCGGTCGACGTGGCGGTGCTCTCCGTGCTTGCCGACGTGCGCGACACGTCCTCGCTCGGCGGCCTGCTGCCGGTGAAGGCGGTCTCGTTGGCGACCGCCGCCGCCGTGCGCGCACTCGGCTACCGAGCCGCCCTGCAGCCGATCATCAGGGCCGCGCAGCGGGGCACCAGCGCGAGCGCGGCCGCGGCCGGCCGAGTGCGGCTGAGCATCGTCGTGCCGACCTTCCGGGAGGAGTCGCGCATCGCCTCGACCGTCGCCCGCTTGCGCGCCGCGGGTGCGGAGCAGGTCCTCGTCCTGCCGGAGAACCGCGGGAAGGGGGCGGCGGTGCGGGCGGGGATGCTGGCGGCCAACGGCCGCACGATCGTGTTCACCGACGCCGACCTCGCCTATCCCCCCGAGCAGATCGCCCGCGTGGTGGCTGTCGTCGAGGCGGGCGCCGATGTCGTGATCGGCAGCCGGCGCCACGTGGACACCACCACGCTGGTGCGGGCTCGCCGTCTGCGGGAGGTCACCGGCCGGCTGTTCAACCTGCTCACGTTCGTCGTGCTGCTGGGCCAGTACCGCGACACGCAGTGCGGGCTGAAGGGGTTCCGGCGGGACGCGGCGCGGCTGCTGTTCTCTCGCACGCGCATCGACGGCTTCGCCTTCGACGTGGAGGTGCTCCACCTGGCCGAGCGCTATCGGCTGACGTTGCGGGAGGTGCCGGTGGAGCTGGCCAACACCAGCGAGTCGAGCGTGCGCGTCGGGCGCGACTCGCTGCGGATGCTGTGGGACGTGTTCCGCATCCGCCGCCTGGCCGCCCGCGGCGCGTACGGCCCGGACGGGCTTGCCGACGAGGCGCCCAACTAGGCTTGCCCCCCGACATGCCCTCCCTCGACAGCGTCTTCAAGGCGTACGACATCCGTGGCACCGTCCCCGATCAGCTCGACGCCCCGACCTGTCGGGCGGTGGGAGCCGCCTTCGCCCGCTTCGCCGCCGCGCCCCGGATCCTGGTCGCCCGCGACATGCGCGAGTCGGGCGTCGAGCTGTCGGCCGCGTTCGCCGAGGGAGTGACCGCGCAAGGCGTCGACGTCGTCGACCTGGGCTTGGCCTCCACCGACCTCCTCTACTTCGCCGCGGGCCGCCTCGACGCCCCGGGCGCCATGTTCACCGCCTCCCACAACCCGGCGCAGTACAACGGCATCAAGCTGTGCCTGGCGGGGGCCAAGCCGGTTGGGCAGGACACGGGGCTGGCCGAGATCAAGCGGCTGGCCGCCGAGCAGCTCCCCGCCGCCCCCACGACGGGCACCGTCTCGCAGCGCGACCTCCTCGGCGAGTACGCCGACCACGTGGTGGGCTTCGTCGACGAGCGGGTGCTGCGCCCCCTCAAGGTGGTGGCCGACACCGCCAACGGCATGGGTGGCCTCGTGGTCCCGCGGGTGTTCGAGAAGCTCCCCTTCGAGATCGAGGTGCTCTTCGAGGAGCTCGACGGGTCGTTCCCCAACCACCCCGCCGACCCGATCCAGGAGGAGAACCTGAAGGATCTGCGCGAGCGGGTCCGGGACACCGATGCCGACGTCGGCCTCGCCTTCGACGGCGACGCCGACCGGGTGTTCCTGGTGGACGAGAAGGCCCAGCCCCTGTCGGGCTCGCTCACCACCTCCATGGTGGCGGCGTCGATCCTCGACAAGCACCCCGGCGAGAAGGTCATCCACAACCTGATCTGCTCGAAAGCGGTGCCCGAGGTCATACGAGAGCACGGCGGGGAGCCGGTGCGCAGCAGGGTCGGGCACTCGTTCATCAAGGCCGTGATGGCCGAGACCGGAGCCATCTTCGGCGGCGAGCACTCGGGGCACTACTACTTCCGGGAGAACTTCGGCGCCGACTCCGGGCTGGTGGCCGCCCTGCTGGTGCTCGAGCTGATGAGCAAGGCGGACAAGCCGCTGTCCGAGCTGCGCAAGCCCTTCGAGCGCTACGCCGCCTCGGGGGAGATCAACACCGAGGTGGACGACCCCATGGCCGTCATCGAGAAGGTGGGCGAGGCCTTCGGCGACGCCGACAAGGACCGGATGGACGGCCTGACCGTCGACATGGGGGACTGGTGGTTCAACCTGCGCCCTTCCAACACCGAGCCGCTGCTTCGCCTCAATCTCGAGGCGCGCACGATGGAGCTCATGGAGGAGAAGCGGGACGAGGTTCTCGCCAAGATCCGCACCTCCGCTTGATAGGTTGAGCCGATGCCCGTAGACGAAAGACTCCTCGAATTGCTCGCGTGCCCGAACTGCCGCGGCCCGGTCGAGCACGTGGCGGCGGACGACCAGATCCTGTGCCGCGGCGAGTGTGGCTACCGTTATCCGATCCGGGACGGCATCCCGGTCATGCTGATCGACGAAGCGATCAAGCCGTGACCGACGCGCTCGGGGTGGAGGGCCTGGACGACCTCGACGCACTCGACCGGATCGATTCCGAGAAGGTGCTGGCCGCGGTCGAGGCCTTCTCGGAGCAGGTGCGCACCGCGTGGGAGCTCAGCCGCTCCACCAGCGGGCTTCCGTCGGGCGACGGAGTCGACTCGATCCTCGTGCTCGGTATGGGCGGGTCGGGGATCTCGGGTGACGTCACCAAGGCGGTCGTTCAGGACCGGCTCCCGTTCCCGTTCGAGGTCATCAAGGGCTACGGCCCGCTTCCAGCCTGGGTGGGGCGGAACACGCTCACGTTCGCCGTCTCTTATTCGGGGAGCACCGAGGAGACGCTCGC